>JBBSBI010000129.1:0-15856 GCA_038251425.1 Polyangiales bacterium | reverse complement strand
GCTTCGGTTTCTCGGAAGGCGTAGCCCAAGTGATCAGAGGTCTGATTCGATTTGTGTTGTGGACAGCCATTCTCTTGGGTGGGCTTGTAGGAATACTACGCGTGACGGCGATTCGCTGGTGGCGGGTGCCCGGCTCGGATCCTTACCTGGAGGCTTCGATTGCTCCGACCTTGCGGGCAGGGGACTTAGTGCTGCTCTGGCGCTTCACCCCACCGAAGTTTGGGGACTTGGTGGTGTGCCCGGAACCCAACGTGCCCGAACGGGTCGTGATTGGCCGCTTGATAGCGGAACCTCGCGATCAGCTCACGGTGAACGGCGACCGCTTGGAGGTCAACAACCACCGCATTTCAACCGAACGCGGTTGTGAGGCCCCAACTTTCAACGTGATTAACCCGCACGGCGGCGGAGAAGTGACTCAGCAATGCGATGTTGAGGCGCTCGGGGGGCACCTGCACCTGCGCGGCTCCACGGGCGGCCACCTGGCTCCCAAGCCATTCTCGAAGACGGTTGGGGAGGGGATGGTGTTCCTGCTCAGCGACAATCGGCTGTTCCCCTATGATTCTCGCGATTATGGAAGTGTGGAGCGGGTGACATGCAAGGAGGCGGTGATCTTCCGAATTGTGCCCAAAGAAGGCTTCAAGGACCTGCGCCGCTTCACATTCATCCAGTAATGAACCTACCATCTTGACCCGGGTGAGCTCTCCCAGCTCGAACCTCCGTCCGACATCAAGGAAGCGATCATGGACCAAGCTAAATTCTATGTTTGCGAATCGTGCATGACGCCGGTTCCAACCGGGCACAAGTTCTGTGGCCGTTGTGGCGCGCCGATTCCGGAAGCAGTGCTGCACCTGCACTCGAAGTACTTCAGCGATATGCAAGATCCCGCGAAGGCGCGGCTGATCCTAATCCGCGGCGATGGCATGGATGGCCTCAGCTACCACCTCAAGGCCGAGCAACATGTGGTGGGCCGCACCGGGCAGCTCGAGTTCCCCGACGATCCTTTTGTTTCCCCTAAGCACGCGAATTTTTTCTATCGCGACGGGCAGCTGGTGATCCGCGATGAAGGCTCACTCAACGGCGTGTACGTGCGCGTTCGAGGCACGCTTGAAATTGCAGCCGGCGATACGTTCATGGTGGGTGAAGAGCTTTTCCGGCTGGATCGCGAACCGACCGGGTCCGACTCGGTAGCGCCGGATGGCACCTTCTTTTACTCGTCACCGCGCTACCCAAGTATCTTCCGCGTGAACCAGGTTTTGGAGGGTGGAAGCCCGGGAATTACCGTCTGCGCACGCGGCACGAGCCTCAAGATCGGCCGCGAAAACTGCGACGTGAACTTCCCCGAAGATGTGTTCCTCTCGCCGGAGCACTGCAGCATTGAGGAGAATACGGGTCGCTTCTTCCTCACCGATCACGACTCGCGAAACGGCACGTACGTTCGCATCAAGAGTGAACGCCCGCTCACGCACGGCGATTATCTGTTCATTGGCAGGAAGCTGCTGCGCGTTGAGCTGAATACCAACTGAGGCGCTGGCGGCATTAAGCAGCAGGCGCTGATTTCTTGCGGGCTCGGCGCCGCCCGCTGCGCTTCTTCGGGAGCGATTCTTCTTCGATAATTCTCGGCTGAGTCTGCTCTTCAAGTGCTTCACGTCGAATGTCGTGAACTTGCTGCGCGAGCTCGAACAGATTCGTTTTTGCAATGCGACCCGGGCGACCAGCCTCCAACTTCGGCAAAATGCCGACGATGCGCCGCACCACATCCGCGATCCGGCGCGGCATATTCAGACGATCGACAATAGGATCCAGAAAGTCGAGCGCGGCGTTCACACGATCCTGTGAACCTTGGCAAGCTTCGGTGAGCGGACCCAACAAGAGCACGGTCCAGAGCACGCAATCGTCGAGTGGCGCAGCGCTCTCCGCCGCACGTCGATCGACACCCGACAGCATGCGCCAGACCGAACCATCGTCGGCGTCCGCCAAATACGACGAAAGCTCCGGCAAGAGCACATCCAGGATCCCAATCTCCCAGCACAACCAAATGGCTCGATGCGCGGCGGTGCTCCGCATCAAGCGCAGCAGCTCCTCGAAGAGCCTCGGCTTAGCAGCTTGCGAAAGCGCTCCCCGGCAAAACACCATCGCGTCGTAAACCTCAGGTGCAATCCCTAAGTCCAAGCGCGCACTGAACTTGATGGCACGCAGGATGCGCACCGGATCCTCAAAGAAACGCACCACGGGATCGCCGATGGTGCGCACCGTGCGAGCCTCGATGTCCGGCATGCCGCCGATCCAATCCAGCACTTGCTTGGCCTCTACGTCGTAGAACAAGCCGTTGATCGTAAAATCCCGACGTTGCGCGTCTTCATGCGCCTCCCCGAAAGCATTGTCGCTGCGGATCAAGAGCGATGTGTTCACCTCGTCGCTTTGGCGGGGAGCGCTGCGAAACGTGGCCGTCTCGATGACTTTTCCAGCACCAAACAGGATATGCACCAGCCGAAAACGGCGACCGATGATGCGCGAATTCCTAAAGAGCTTGCGAATGTCCTCGGGCCGCGCGCTCGTGGCAACGTCGAAATCTTTGGGCCGCTTGCCAACAAGTAGATCGCGAACGCAGCCACCCACCAGATAGCCTTCGAAGCCATGGCGGGTGAGGCGCTGCACAACTTTCACAGCATCTGGATCGATCCGACTTTCATCCAACTCCACGTCGTGAAAAATCGGCGATGGCTGCTCATCAAAGAACGGCTCATCCGAAACGCGCGCGGGCTCGCCATCCTCGTCGTCCCACAGCGATCGCTGTTGAGATTCCGCACTGCGGCCGCCACCGGAAACAGCACGACCCGAGTGCAATGAACGAGAACTTGGAGGAGCGGACCGAACCATGGACCTTTCGTAACCCTGACCTAATAAGAGGGCGCCACCCTATACCCGCTTTGCTTTGAGCGGTGGAAGAATAGACACTGGGCGCTGGTTCGAAGGTGAGCCGCGGAGAATTATTGGGGGTCACGGGCACCTTCTGGCGTCATTTGCGAGGCTTTCTGGCGTCATTCGCGAGAGGCGTCATTCGCGAGAGGCGAGGACCCACACCGCGATCCAGCGGCAGCCCTCCTGTTTAAGCGGTAAGTGAAGGTGTGGCGACGGAGCGCCAGGTGAGCTGCCCTTTTCGTTCCTTGGAGATAGTAAGCATGCTTACTATCTTGTGTTCGACTTTGAGATAGAGGTCCCGACGAGTTTGGAAGCACACCCACTCTTGGCCAAGCTGACGGCGAGCGCTAAGGTTTGCGGTGGTGGCTTTGGAAGTGCTCGCGGTGCTCGGGTGTCGGCTTGCCGAAGGCTCCCAAGTGCGAGGCGCGTTGCTACGGCGCCTCGAGCGTTCGCTGGTTGAGCATGCCACGTCGAAGGTTTCGTTGATCATTGTGAGCGGAGGCACAGAGTGGCAGGGAGTTGCCGAAGCCATGGCCATGTCCAATTGGCTTTTAGCGCGAGGGGTGCCCGAGCTTGCGATACTGCGAGAGAGCCGCTCAGCCAATACCTTTGAGAATGCCCGCTATGTGGTCGCTTGCCTCAAAGAGCGTGGGCTCTTGGGCGAAAGGTTGGGCCTCGTCACGTGTGATTGGCACATGCCCCGTGCGCTTCGCGCCTTCGCGCACCACGGGGTGAACGCTAGACCGCTGCCGGCAATCACTGGTTACCAGAACCCTACTCAACTGTCCCTGATCTTTGCGCGAGAGCTCGTCGCCAGTGGGCTCGACACGGTGCGCGGTTGGTCCGGGCTCAGGACGGAATGCTGAACCTACATCCACAGATTCACCTCACAAGGCTGACGCTTGGGTTGACGGTTGCGGCACTCTTTCTCACTTTTGCTGCCTGCCAACGGCAGGCCCCTACTAAGACCGACCCGGCTCGGCCCACATCCGAGACGCTGCTCGCAGCCAGCCGAGCCCGGGAACGTGCCTTCGCTCCTATCTTGAAGAAGTGGGTCTCGCTCGATGTTCTAAAAGGCGCTCCGAACCTAAAGCTTTCAGAACTCAACGCGCCCGATCTCAAGGAAAGGCGCCTGATAGCGCGCACGATCGCTAGACACCAAAACCCAACGGCAAACCCGCTCAGAGACGCGCTTCTCAGTGACGAAGATCCCGTGGTGGCGGGCTGGGCGGCCTTTGGACTTGGGCAAGCGTGCCAGGGTCGCGAACTCCGAACGGTGCGGGCCGTGGTGCTCCGCGCCGCACGGGAAACTTCCATCGAACCCGAAGCAGTTGAGTTTTTCCGCAACGCTGTCGCCGACGCACTCGGCCGTTGCGGTGGGCGCGAGGCGGAGGAAAGCTTGCGCGCGTGGCTTCCCACCGATCTGGGCGAAGCCGCAGCGCGAGGCTTACTGCGTCTGGCCATCGCTCAGGGCACACTCGAAGAAAGCACGCTCGTGGCGCTGCTCCAAGGCGCCGATCACCACAGCTATCAGCTGAGCCCTTTAGCGCGAGTCCAAGCCACTGGCACAAATGTTTGCTCAAGCCTTCTCAAGCTAACGCAACAGATCCTGATCGCGAATCAGCCAGCTGCCGTGCTTCAAATGACACGGGCTCTCACTCTGTGCGGCGCCCGCGCCGCCGGGTTACTCGAGGCCCTCTTGGCCAACGAAGCCTCAAGCCTTGCAGTTCGCGGCGAAGCCCTGCGCGCCCTCGGGAAGCTCGGAGCCGAAGGCGAGCCAGCTCTCGGCCGCCAGCTCGAGACATGGCAAAAAAACGGCTTCTTGGGCCGAGAAAGCTTCCTTTTATCTGAGGAATTCGGCCTAGCCAAAGCAGCCCTCTCGGGCCTCACTCAAGTTACAAAAGGTAGCCAAAAAACACTGCGCGCCATCTCTAAGCTCGCTCTCGCGAAGGGCAATGGCCAAGCACCCACTCCGACCGCCCTCCGAACGATTTGGCTTCGTTGCGGAGCCGCGCAGCTGCTTTCCGAGACCCGGAGCCAGTCGGGGGCGCTTCAGAAGTGCGCCGAAGGCTACGACACCGACATTCAAGCGCTCGCTCAACTCAACGTCCTCGATCGTTCCGAGCTCAATGCCGAAGGCCAACGCGCGTTGAAGCAACTGCAGAAATCCAAATGGCTCACGGTGCGCGAAAACGCACTCGAACTCCTCGGTCGACATCCCGAAGTTGAAGCCAGCGAAACGACGCTCGTGGCTGCCCTTCAGGCCAAGGAGTCCGGAATCGTCGCCGAAGCGGCCGACGCACTCACAGCTCTCGCGAGAGATCGGCAAGCCCGCGAGCACACCCGACCGAGTGCTACTCCAACTCTTGCCAAGGCCTTGGGTGCGGCGCTGTTGTCGGTCGATGGAGCGGTGCCCGAAGCCGAGCTCGCACTGCTCGAAACCGCCTCTACCTACGGCGTTTTGAGCCTGATCCCTGAAATAGAGAAACGCTGCGCGTCACCCAACCAAAGCTTGCGCGAGAATGCTGAACGCCAATTGCGGGTACTCGGCGACGGCAAGCGGCTTTGCAACCACTGGCAACCAGCGCACCCGTTTCCGGAGCTTGCGGAACTCCCACAAACACCGAGCGAGGTGCTGCTGGAGACGGATGTGGGACCACTCAAGCTCACGTTAGATCCACAATTTGCGCCACTCGCCGTGGCGCGATTGCTCTCGCTGATCCAGAAGGGCACCTGGAACGGCGTGCGCGTGCACCGTGAGGTGGCTGGCTTTGTTGTTCAGTTCGGTGATCCCGACGGCGATGGCTTGGGCGGCGCTGGCCCTTCCACACTGCCCTCTGAACTCTCACCAGTGCCCTTTGAGACGCTCGACATCGGCATGGCCCTTTCGGGGCGTGATACCGGCACCAGCCAAGTGTTCATCACCCTGGCGCCTTCGCCGCATCTGCTGGGTGATTTTCCATGGATTGGCCGCGCCACCGGCGCTTTTTCCAAACTCACCACGGGCGACACCATCCAGCGGGCGACAATCGTGCGTTGAGCCCCGCACTCCAGACAAAGATCGACGCCCGACCCAAAGCGGGCAGAGTATAACCAAGCTCATGCTGCTCGCCATCGACATCGGCAATACCAATATTGTGCTTGGGCTCTGGGCAGGCCAAGAGCTCCAGCACACGTTCAGGATTTCAACCCAACTCGAACGCACGCTCGACGAACACTATGTGCTGCTTTCGCAATTGCTCGGATTGCGGGGCATCGCCGCGGATAAGGTAACAGCGGCCATCATCGCGAGTGTGGTGCCCAGCGTCACCGAAGTGGTGGCGGGCTCAGTGCGTCGCGCTTTCGCGCGCGATCCGATGATCGTCGGGGGCCCAGGCCTGAAAACAGGGATCGCCGTGCGCTATGATAGCCCGAAAGATGTTGGAGCCGATCGCATCGTGAATGCTGTAGCCGCGTTTGAGCGCTTCAAATCCGGAGCTATCGTGGTGGATTTCGGCACGGCGACAACGTTCGACTGCATTTCAGAGAAAGCGGAGTATTTGGGCGGTGTGATTGTCCCCGGCGTCCATGTGGCGCTGAATGGTCTCTTGGCGCACACGGCGAAGCTCACGCGCGTTGAGATAGCGGCTCCGCCAAGCGTTCTCGGCAAGAGCACGCCGCACGCCTTGCAATCCGGCATCGTGCATGGCCACGCCGCACTCGTGGACGGCATGGTAGATAGGCTCGTGAACGAGCTCGGGTTCCCCTGCAAAGTGATCGCTACGGGCGGCCTCGCCAAGCTCATTGTTCAACACACCACGCGTGTTGACAGCATTGACGAGAATCTGACGCTAGAAGGCTTAAGAGTGCTTCACGAACGCAATAGCTCGTGAAGCACTCGAACCAACCAATACCAACAGAGAGCTTACTTTTCGTAAAGCTGGGCTGCTGCCAAGCCTTGGCCGCCCGCAACCTGCACCACCAGCTTAACCGTCGCCGCAAACGGGAGCGACCAACGATAGCAATTGGGCTTCTTGCCGAGCACGGCCTGGGGCCCCGTATCTTGGTCCGTGGCCAACACGGGCGCCGCGCCGGGGATCGGAGTTTCTGCTAAAAGCTGCAGATTAAGCTCCGTGACCGTCGGCACAGCGACGCCCACCACCGAGTAACACTTGCCCGGTTGGAGTTGCGTGCGCACTTCAAGCGTCTGCCCGGTTTGAAAATTCCCGGCAACCGCCGAACCCACGGGTTTGGCACCCGGCGGGATCTGGCTACTAGCTAACTGCGACATCACGCTCGTGACGATGCCGGCGGCCGCCGGATCCAGCGCCTGAGCAGTTCCGCCGCCCGCACCAGGAGGAGCCGCTCCTGGAAAACCAGGGAAACCACCGGGGGCTGGCTGTGCGGGTGGCGCGGGTTGCGCTTGGGGTGGTGGGGGCGGTGCGTAACCGGGCGCTGGAGGCGGATACTGAGGTTGCCCTTGCGGAGGCGGATAGCCCGGTTGAGGGGCGTAACCGGGTGGCGGCTGTTGACCGTAACCTGGTTGGCCTGGAGGTGGTTGACCGTAACCTGGAGGCGGCTGTTGACCATAACCTGGCTGACCCGGAGGCGGTTGGCCGTAACCTGGCTGACCCTGCTGATAACCTGCAGTGTTCGCCTCTTCATCCTGTTTCTTGCAGCCGCCCAAAGCCAGTGCAGTGGCGACTACGGTCAATGCTGTCAGTTGAGAGTAACGCATCATATAGCTCATCGTCTTAATCAGGGCCGAAGGGCCCGCCCGGGTCAAAGTTGGCTTGAGGCTATACGTCCCAGCGTTCCGAATCCACCCCCGACATCCTGCCCACGTCTGGTGAGTTCAACAACAGGGCCACGTGCTACCCTCAGTCGCGATGCGGAGGTTTCGTCACGGCGCGGCTGAGCGCGCATTCGTTGTGTGTGGGCACCTCGGCTTTCGCACAGCTGGGCTGGTTGGATGTGTGCCACAGGATGGTTGGGGTGAGTCCGCAGCTGAAGCGCCCAGTGCAGCACCGGTCAGCGCTCCGTGGTCCGATAACTATGAGCGCGCCAGCGTGGGCCCAAGCTACCGCGCCACGAGCTCGGTCTGGCACGTCGAGCAAGGGAGGCTCTGTGCACACGGCTCCAGGAATCATCCGCTGTGGCTTTTGCCAGCGCTTCCAGAAAATGTGCGGATCGAATTCGATGCCGAAAGCGCAACTGCTGAAGGTGATATCAAAGTGGAGGTATTTGGAGATGGGCGAAGCTTCGCGCAAACAACAGCCTACACTGGTGCCACCAGCTACCTTGTGATCTTTGGGGGCTGGAGAAACCAGTTCCACGTCCTCAGCCGCATGAACGAACACGATCCGCAGCGACTCGAACGGCGACTCGTCGAAAGCGCCAGCGAGCCTGAGCTCCGGCCCCTGCGAGCTCGCCAAACTTACCATTTCAAGATCGAGCGTTCCGCTGGGAAAACCCTGCGCGTTTGGCTAAATGGAGCTCTGCTATTCACTTTCACCGACTCCGATCCGCTACGTGGCAGAGGCCATCAACATTTTGGCTTTAATAACTGGGAAGCACGCGTTTGCTTCGATAATCTAAAGATCACGCCACTCTGAAGGTTGACCTTGCAGGTAGAGCAACTCGACGTTGATATCGAAGAACTCGAAATGAGGCTCGAGCGCCTGCGCGCGCTGTACGAGCAATACTTCATTGGCATCGAGAAAATCGAACCTGCTATTGCGCGAAAAGATGTCGATCGCCGCATCTGGGCACTGCGAAAAGAAAAAATCCGCAACACCGCCAAACGCTTCAAGCTTCAAACCATTATCCAACGCTACAACACCTACCAACAGCACTGGCATCGCATTCTTCGCGAGATCGAGCTTGGTACATTTCACCGCCATGTTCGCAAGGCCGCACTGATAACTGGCGCGGATTTGCTGACTAATCAGAGCCGAAAACGCCACAAGCACACGCTGAAAGCCCAGGCCGAGGAAAATGAGCGTGCTGCCTTGAGCGAAGCCTCTCTGGGCGAAGCGTCCGAGGCTGTCCCCGAAGTAAAGCCTGCGCCCTCGCCGCACCCGCGCACTAGCCGCCCACCTCCGAACGCCGGAATACTGCCCCGGCCCGGGGTGAGTGGTGGCCGGCGGCCCAGCCAAGCACCGCCAGACGCCTTCTCAGGTCAACGCCCTCAGACGCTGCCCGGTACCACCTTGGGAGCGCTCCTCGGCCAAAACAATTTGGAGCCGCAAGCAGCGCCGGCACCGCAACGGCGCGCACCCCTTCCAACCCAACCCGGTGCGCGCATGGCACTCAGCGGGGCTGACGCCGCGCCGCGCCCGCCACAGCCGCTGGCTCCCGCGAAAATGGGCCCACCTCCGCCGCTGGCTCCCGCGAAAATGGCCCCGCCTCCGCAAAATATTCCGCGAGCAGCTGCACCCGCGCCCGTCGCCGCGCCTCCCCCCGCCGCGGCGCCAGCGCCCAGGCCGCCTCCGCCGCAAGCACCTGCGCAGGCACCCCTACCCGCTGCAGCTGAAATTGCCCGCCCACGGCCAAACCCGGCGCCCCCAAGTGAATCGCTCAGCGAGAATCGAATCCAACAACTACACGAACGGTTGATCGCCGCGCGACGGGAAGCGGGCGACGCAACGGAAACCAGCCTGCCAGGCCTCGCCCGTTCTTTGCGCGCAACCGAGGCTAAGCTCCGAGCGCAGCATCAAGGTCGCGAGGTTGATTTTGATGTGGCGGTCAAGGACGGCAAGGCCGTGCTCCGACCAATCCTAAAGAAGACCAAGGCTGATTAGATCAGTGCTGCGCCCGGCGCTCAGAAAGAGGTGGGTCTGTCATCCGATTCGACTCGACGAGAACATCATCTTCGCAAAAGAGGATCGCACACGAGCAGTGGCCTGCCTCGCGCATGCGAGCACAGAGTGTCGACAGCTCCTCGTCTGAATCGACCACATCGCCCTCAATGGGCTGCCGTGTCTCTTGATCGTAGCGACACTTATCCAAGGCTACCCAAAGCCCTTTGAACTGCCCTGAGCGGCAAAGCTCAGGCCACGTCATCCTGGTTTTCATCGACATCCTTTGGGACATGCTTTTTGAAACGGAGGCCTGCTTAGCGCACGGAGAGAATGTGAGTACTAGCCGGGTCTCGTTTGCGGTTGGCCAAACTCTAGTGAGCCTTGGGTGAGAGCGTCAAGCGAGCTTTTGCGTCTAACAATTATTGTTTTGGCAATGGAATGTCCGGAGCTGTTTTTTGAAAATGAACTATCTGCAGCTGTTTTTTTGTGTTTCCGACGCGTACCAGGCTGACAGATAGTGAGACATCATTCAGATCTGCAATGCGAATCAATTTATGGACAAGCGGCGGCGGCCTTCGTGAGCACGGGACTCTGCACGCCCATCGCGGCGAACGCGGCCATCAGCGACTTGGCTTTCACACAGTCGCCCGACGTGGCCGCAGTCAACACCGGGCGCAGCTGTGTTTTCGCGGCGGTCTGACAGGCAGCTTTCTTGCCTGCGTCGCTGCAACGCCCAAAGCTAGCTGCCGCCGCTTGCAGGTTACCGGCTCCTGCCGCCAGAATACACGCATCGCAAGCATCCGGCGTGGCCGCGGGCGGAGTAGCTGTAGCTGTAACGGTTGGAGCGGTTGCGGTGCCGGAGGCTGTCGGCGCCCCGGTGGGCTTGGGTGCGGTCGAACTGGCGCTACCCGTGGGCTTTCCGTTTGGCGGTGGGGAGCTGCGAGGTGTGTTGGTAACCGGCATGGAAGGCGGTGGCACAACGGGCGGGGGGGCACCCTCCAAGATCGGAGCGATTTCGGCCGTTCCAGCCCTCGCGCCTGAAGCGGCGCCCAGGGCAAGCGGCACATCGTCCGTGGGCTTGGAGGATTTGACGAACACAACGACGATCGTCAGTAGAAGCACGGCGCCCACACCAACGAGCCCAAAAATAAGTCCCTTGCCACTCCCACCACGCGCTCCGTGAGAAGGCGTGCCAGGGTGCGAGTGCGACACGGCGGGTGGTGTTGCGGTGGCCACGCGCGGAGCGGGAATGGCAGCGCCCTGTGGGAAACTCGGCACCGCATCCATCTGCGCCGTGCCCCCAAGAGCGAGCGCTGCCACTGCTGGATCCACGACTGTCATGCGTTCGCCGCCCGAAAGCTCGGCAAAGAATTGGCGGGCCGTGTCGGGGCGCATCGCGGCATCTTTAGAGAGGGCTCGCATGATCGCATGCCGAATATTCTCGGGGAGATGCTGGGCAGAGGGTGTAGCTTCAAGCGGACGCGGTTGCGCCGTCATGTGCTGGGTCGCCCACTCCCACGGCGTGGTTGCGTCGAAAGGCAAACGCCCCGTGAGCATTTCGTACGTCATGACACCCAGCGAATAGATATCGCTGCGAGCATCCAGCGCCTTACCCGTGAACTGCTCCGGGCTCATGTAGGGCGGAGTGCCGAGCACCATCCCCTGTTGCGTCAGCTTTTGCTCTTTTGCGGCATCCGCCGATTCGGTGCGACCGGCGATACCGAAGTCGAGAACTTTGACGAAATCGATCTGGCCAGCACGGTTGGTGAGGACGATGTTTTCCGGCTTTAAGTCGCGATGAATGATGCCCTGCTGGTGAGCTTCATCAAGCGCTCCGCACACTTGACGCATGATATTGATGACACGATCTGGAGCGAGCGCGCCCTCCTTTTCAATGACCGCACTCAAAGCCTTGCCATCCACAAACTCCATCGCGATGTAGAGCGCGCCATCATCAGTGGTCCCGAAGTCGTAGAATTTTATTGTGTTTGGATGCTCTAGCTGCGCCACTGTGCCGCATTCGCGATGGAAGCGGGCCATGATCGAAGGATCTTTTGAAAGATGGAGGTGCAGCGTCTTGATCGCAACCTTACGCACGGTGGAGCCCATCTGCTGCTCACCTTCGTAGACAATTCCCATACCGCCTTCGCCGAGCACGCGGCGCACGCGAAATCTTCCGCCCAAGAGCTTTCCGATCAACGGGTCATCACCCTGAGTCGTCTCAATCGGAAGCAGGGCACCACAGGTTGCACAGTAGCGAGCTGCGGGAACATTTTCGCTGTTACACGATTCACACTTCATCGTGCGTGAGAGGGTCGCACACTCGGCGCCCGTCGCGCTAGTTCGTGCATTCTCCGAGCCCCAAGGCTCGGGCTAAGGCTCCTTACTTAACACTCGAACGCCCGTTTCCGGGCGATCCTGGGGCCAGGGCAACCTCCAGCGGCTCCCGGCTCGATCAACCAGAACAGCCCGCGTGGCCCGCTCGCTCCGCGGTACCAAAACGGTGTGGTCAACCGTCGCACCGCGCTCAAAAGGCGCCGGCGCGTCTGCACTTGGGTCCTCGACCAGCAGCGCGAAGTCGAACCGAATCCGCTCAACCAGCTCCCGACCGATCCACAACTCAACCGCAAAGCGCCCCAACTGACGCACACTCTCAACCGGTTGCTTTAACTCGAACGGTTCGGCTGAAAGCAACGACAACACGCGCTTCTCGTACCGAAACTGATACCGAATATAGTGTTCGGTGACCAAAGGCTTAGGATCCGGTGGGCCGCCGTGATCTTTCAGTTCCGGGGCAGACTCGCTCGCGGCGACGCTCGGTGCGACGACAGGCTTCGCTTCTTCATTCTTGCCTTCAGCAAACGAAACCGGCAGCGAAAATCCCGCGCCCTTTGGAGATACCTGGCTACCACATCCCGCAACAGCCACGCTGAGCAAGATGGCGAAGGGCATGCGGTGACGAGAGAGCATCATAGTTGAGGCCTGCTCTCTGCCAGAAAATCCTGATCCAGGCCACCAAGCGCACGCCAAACGCGCTGCATTTCAAGCGGAACGGGCGCAGAAGCCGAGAACGCCTCCCCTGGGCGAAACAACAGCGAAACCGCGCTCGCGTGAAGCATCAAGCGAGCAACCTCTTCGACTTCACCATTCGGCTGGGTGAAGCGGCGCACACCTCCGTTGCGAGCATCGCCTAAAATCGGAGCTCCTGCCGCGGCCGAATGTATTCGAAGCTGGTGCATGCGGCCGGTCACCGGCATCAATCTGACAAGCGAAACACCGGCGTGGGGAAACGCGGGATGCGAATATGAACAGAGCCGACTGAAGTGAGACTCCGCGGGCTTGTTGTGAACCTGCAGACGCCAAGTACCCACCTCGGCCACAGGCTTACCCCCCAAGAGCGCCAAGTACGAGCGCGTCAAGCGGCCCGCTTGCTTCGCTTCGCTCAGGAATTTGATAGCCTTGGGCTCCGCTGCCAACAGCAACACACCGCTCACCGGGGCATCCAAGCGAGAGCCCGCAAAGACTTCGGCACGAGAAAGGCCAAGCTTTTCCGCAACCCAGGTCACCACGCTGCTTTCACCCGCGCGATCGGGCTCCGTGCTCCAGCCGACGGGCTTGCTCACCGCTAAGATACCCGCCCGCTCTGCTAGAATTTCAGGCTCTTCGGGGTGAGGCATGGCTCTGTAAACCTCGACGATCTGGCCTGGCCTGAGCGATAACCTGCTATTGATTCGCAAGTTATCCACGAACGTTCGCCCCTCCGCGAGTGCCGCCAAGTGCCCCGAGCGTTCCAGCAGCGCGTCGAGCGAGCTTTCACCCGCTTGAACTTGCCAGCGAAAAATCGGCTGCCTCACCACAGGCGCACCCTACCTTGGCGCGGATCAACTTCAATCTCCGTGCAATCAAGAAGCTTCTCGATGTCCGCAAAAGGGAGTGCTACGAGCGGGCATCCCAGCTGCTGTGCGCTCAGCCAAGCGCTGGAAAACTGCTGCGATTGCCCGACAACCCAACCCGCACAGTGGGGAAGCGCGAGCACGAGCCAGGGCGCAAACTCTGGCAACACCCCAATCATTTCGCGAGATACATCCCGGAAATTATCGTAGGTGACCAGCACCGGACGGCCCCGAACAGAGTGTGCCGCCGTGCCCATCCCCGAAAAAAGCGCTGGTGATCTGGGCGCGATGTTGGCCGAAAGGCTCTGAGCAGAACTTCTCAGTTTCGGGAACCAACTCGACCGTTCCCGGCTATCCCGCAGGGCCCGAGCGCTCCGCATCCCGACAATTTCGGAAAGATCCGTTCGCGAATGCGACATCGCCGACGCCAACTCTCGAAACGTGCAGTAAAAAGCCGCACCCTTGCTGAGTCGTGAATCAAGCCGACACAATCTTCGATCGACCTCCAGCACCGTCCTACGGAGCATCCACGACGCCTTGGCAACCTGGGCTTCTACATCCGCCATCAAGCTCACCGCAGCGCGTAGCGAATGGAGAGAATGGCCAAAAACCCAGCGATTGGCGCGACTGAAAGCCCGTTCAATATCTGCCACTTCTCGATCGCGAAGCAACCTCGCCGCGACAAGGAGCTCAGCTGACGCCGCCTCGGGGCGTAACTTCTCACCCCGCACGCTTGGAGGTGGGGGCTCGATGCTTGAAGAAGATCGTCCCCACAACTCATCCCAGCGCGGCAGAGCAAGTTCAAGGGACTGGACGGGCAAATATCCCCAGCGATCACTCCAATCTGGGAGCAACAAACGCGCATCCAGGCTGGCCTGCGTGAAAGGCAAGGCGGTCGCTGGCGCCCAGGCAGCGCTCAATGCCGCCCAGGCTAGGTCCTTCGGCAAAAGCGCGCGCAACCAAGAATCGAACGCTGCGCTGCCAAGCTGCACGGTGGCCTCTGCAAACGTGGAAAGCCTGAGCGCAGAGAGCAAGTGATAGCGGGTTTCGTGCAGAGTGGTCGTTGCTGCATCCGTGGGCAAGATCCCCAAGTCAAGCTCACGGAATGCCGCGAAGTAAGGTGCTGCTTGCTCGGTGAATAGCTCGTACTCAGCTTCCAGCCAGAGCAACTGTTTCTGAAAGCGGCCGGCTTGGAACGTCAGCGTCGAGTTGCGTGGCGGAGGCTCAATATTCGGAATTTTGACCGCCTGAAGGAGAGAAGCGCTGAGCGGAGTTGGGCTCTCTCCAAAATCCCCAAGGCCGCCGCGCGGCTCAAGTTCGCGGCGCTCGGATGCCGTGGGAAGGGGCTCAGATCCGTTCGCCAACTGCAGCTCACATCCGACCACCGAGCCATCTCCGGGATTCTGACCGAAACAGCTGAGCGCAAGCATGAACTCAGCACCGCCCTCAGTCGGAGCCAACCAACTACAGGTTTCTGCGGCGATCGCCTCGGGCAACGCGCGTGCGAGCTCCGTGGGTTCACGCAGCCCCTCCTCACCAACCCTGAGCAGCGTGCCGCGGGCAACCAGTCGCGGGTCCCCATTTTCACTGCGCAGAAGCGTGGCCGATTCCAACGCCAAGCGCCCAGAAAAGTGGGTCGTGCAGGCTGCGTGTTCGAGCTGAACCACCAAGACCGCCATCTCGAGTTCTCGCACGCCGTGTGCATGCAAAATTCTCAGTGCGACGTCATCACAGGCCAACGCCCACGCATTCATCAGGGCGAGTTCGCGACTCTCGGCCACAGGTTCTGCTGGCGCTTTCACCCCCCAAAACCAGGTCTTGAGGAGGCCCGCCTCTTCGGCAACCCGAGCGCCCGAAAAGCAGGGGCTCGACACGAAGCCGAGCGCTGGAGCCTCCTGAAACTCCGCGGGCAACGCCTTCACAACAGCGTTGGCCCACGTGTATCCCTCCGTGAGCAGACGGTCACGCGCGCGGGCCACGCGCTCCACGCTGCTCGAATCGCCCCACTTCCGCAAAAGCGCTGCGGGCGCGTGGCCCTTGGGGAGCAGCTCTCGAATCGCAGCACGAAACACTCGCGAGGACACCACACAAGCCGGAGGCAACGCGACGCCGATACGGTCGAGCGAAAACAAACCGCCCGCTCGCTGCCCAATGAGCTTCAGGGAAGCCTGGCGTGCTCTTTCAAGGCGAACAACGGAATCAGCAACTGAAAAGGCGGCACGCACCACGCTTGGGTGAACCTACTTCAGCTCAGCGGCGAGT
>JBBSBI010000128.1:0-15980 GCA_038251425.1 Polyangiales bacterium | reverse complement strand
GGATCTTGAGAGGCTAACTCGAGAGCTCGAGAGCGCACCTCTTCCCGTCGGGGGGCGCCATCGCTGAGGCGCGGCGTTGTGTCGGCGGGTCCAGGTGGTAAGTCCAATTCTCGACCGCGAACGGCCCCGAGCTCTTTGGCCACGGCAGGGCTATTACCCCGAAGTTGAGCGTAGCTGGCGCCTGCCGCTTGCTGCTTCTTTTGGCTTCGCAAGATAATCGAGAGGAACACGATGAACGCCAACGCCCCGAGTGCCAGGGGCGCATAATTGATGGCTTTCTTCCAAATCGGCAGGGCAACGTCCACGGGGTCTTGCACGTCAACCTTGGCGAAATCGATGGCATCGATGCTAAAAGAATCGCCGCGTTGCTCGTTCCAACCGATCGATTGTTTCGCCATGAGCCCGAGCGAGGAAAGCAGGGCTTTATTAACATTTTTGGTCGCGGCCTTGTTGACGAGGACTGCCATGCTGAGGCGCTGGATCTGCCCGGAGGGAATTTTCGTTTTCTCCAGCACCCGATCGATTTCCCAGTTTCTCTGGTGGCTGCGTCGGAGCACGTTCCCGTTTTGGTCGACCGTGGTGGTCACTTCGCCGCCTTTGTCGGAAAGATTGCTCTGAGCACCCGGTACGCCCGCCACACTCGCGCCGTCGCTCCCGGTGCGTTCTTCGGTTTCATATTCACTGCGCAGCGCCGTCTTGGCTGGTTCGTAGCGTTCCAGCGTGCGTTCTGTCACGGAGGGATCCAGCGCTACCGACATCCGCACCTCTGCGTTGCCCGGTCCGACCACGCGATCTAGTAAGCTGCGAACATGGTTTTCGAGGCGCGTGGCGGCTTCTTGCTCTTGTTCCTGACGCTGATCATCGCCGCCTGTGCCATCGCCCGCGTTGTTCGAAGTAGGGCGGTGCAGGGTCACACCATCGGTGCTGACGATCGATACGCGGTCGCGACTCAAACCGGGAACGGCCGTTGCCACCAGGTGCACAGTCGCAGCGACCTCTTGCTTGGAAAAGGCGGCGGGGTTCGAGAGCTTCAGCACCACCGACGCCGAAGCCTGTTGCTCCGAGGCGAGAAAGAGCCGACGTTCTGGTAGCACCAAGTGCACCCGTGCCGCCTTCACACCGTCGATCGTGTTGATGGAGCGCGCCAGCTCGCCTTCCAGCGCTCGCTTTAGATTGATCTGTTGCTCAAACTCGGTTGCTCCAATCCGCGGCTTGTCGAAGAGCTCAAAGCCGGCGCCTCCTCCTCGGGGAAGCCCATCCGACGCCAGCTCCAGTCGTAGCGAAGGGACTTGCGCTTCGGGCACCTCGATCGCGTTGCCAGCGCCGACCAGATGATGTTCGACTTTTCGCTCTTTGAGCTTCTGCGAAATCGCAGCCGCATCTTCGGTGCTCAGATCGGCGTAGAGCACAGCGAAGTTTTCCCGTGATCCGATAAAGGCAATGTACAAGCTGAGCAGCAAAGCCCCGAGCGTAAAAATCGCGAGCGTCAGCTGGCGGCCGAGCGAAAGGCCCTTCCAAAAAGCTGATAACTGACTGAATCCTGCGGCTAGCTTGTCCACTCAGTTCTCCTCAAATGCTCATGCGCCAAAGTTCGTAGAAGGCATCCACGACTTTGTTTTTCACGTTTCCAACGAAGCGTAGGCTGATGTCCGCTTCGCTCAGAGCGAGCATGGTCCCGTGGATGTCGTCGGTTTTTCCGGCTGCGAAGGCTTGGCCCGCTTCGGTTGCGGCATTGACGCGTTGATTGGTGTTCAGGATGGCCTGGCCGATCACGTCTTCAAAGGACGTTCCGTTGCTGGCTCCCTCAGTCTTGGCTTCTTTCAGACGCGAAACGAATTCTGTGTCGGTGGTGCCCTTGGGCTGCATCAACGTGAGGTTGCCTTCGATGGGTCCTAACGCCATAGCAATCAACGTCCAATTCGGAGGGCAGAGCTCGCCATTTGTTTGATCGAATCGATGGCGCTGACCCCAGCTTCGTAGGCGCGTGACGCGGAGATCATGTTCACCATTTCTTCGACAACGTTCACGTTGGGATACTCCACGTAGCCGTCTGGGTTGGCATCAGGATGCCCGGGGTCGTAAACGAGCTGGCCCGGGCGTTCGTCAGTCACAATACGTGCTACGTGCACCGTTGAGACGGCGCGGCCTGCTTGGGATTCGAGCCCTTGCGAGTCCAAGAGCTTAGACTCGAAGAGCGGGTCAATTCGCTTATAGGGACCACCGGCTTCCGTTCGTGTGGTTCGAGCGTTCGCCAAATTGGAGGCGATCGTGTTCATCCGAATGCGTTCGGCGGCGAGGCCAGACGCGGACACTTCGAGGGCGCTAAAGGTTCCCAACATGATCAGCCACCCTTCCCGTCACTCGCGGCGAAGGCGAGCCCACGGAGTTCGGCGGATGCCACGGCCGAGACGACGTCGTAGCGCATCTGGTTGGCTGCAACTTTGGCGGCTTCTCGATCCAGCGAGACGAAGTTCCCATCTTTACCGCCACCGGCCGACAAGTCCGTAAAGACGCGGCCGTTTTCAAGTGAGGTGGGTGCGCCTCGCATATGGCGCTCGTTGGTCACTCGGAGAGCCGCAGTAAACGTATCATTGAACGACACGCGCTCAAGATCCTTGGGCTTGAATCCAGGAGTGTCGACATGTGCGACATTGGAGGCAAGTACGCTGCTGCGTTCCAGGTGATAGTTGAGGGCACTGTGGAGCGGGCTGATGACGCTGAATAGGTTGGACATCGCTCACTCCGAAGAGCACGGCGTATGCCAACTATTTCAAAATTAGATTCAAGGCTTTCCTGATGGAAGCCGCTCCCTCTGGTTGAGTGTTTCCCTGAGCCGGAGTCGAAGTTGACCTGGACCTGGGTCCGTGGGGACTCCCGCGTTCAGATGAGCAGGATTGGCTGCCTTTGCGTGCTTCGACAGCTTTCCGCACCGGCGGCGGTTGCTTCGTGAAGCGCTGAACGGGTCGGCCGTGACCCACTCGATTCGATGCAGCAACCCGTTTGGTGCAGCGTCAATGCGCAAACGCCGGAATGTCAGCGGCCCGACGCTTTGGCCCGCGTCTTGCTCAAGGGGTCGGCATGTCACGCCAACCTGGGAGGACCCACACCTGATGAACAGCCCAATTCTTTCAATCCGAGTCCCTGCGCCCGAAGACTTTGAAGCCCGGGAGAGTGGCTTGCATCGGGTTTCCGTGCTGCCGCGGATGATTCATCGACCAGCGACGATGCGTGACGTCGTGGGCTCTTCTGAGCGACTTACCGAAGTTTTCGAGATGGTGGATCGGATCGCCGATACCTCTTGCACCGTTCTAGTCACGGGCGAGAGTGGGACTGGCAAGGAGCTGGTGGCGCGAGCGCTTCACCAAGGGGGAAGCCGGGCGAAGGAGCCGTTCGTGGCAGTCAACTGCGGAGCAATTCCAGAAAATCTGCTTGAAAGCGAGCTCTTCGGCCATGCACGTGGTGCCTTCACAGGGGCCCATGCCACGAAGTCTGGGCGAGTATCTGCTGCCGAAGGAGGCACTCTCTTCCTTGATGAGATCGGCGAGCTGCCCCTCGGTCTCCAGGTGAAATTGCTACGCCTATTGCAAGCTCATGAGTATTCGCCGGTCGGTGACATGCGTGTGTACAAAGCGAATGTGCGCATTGTTGCGGCCACGAACATTGACCTCGAACAGGCCGTACACGAAGGCACCTTCCGCGAGGACCTCTATTACCGTTTGAACGTGGTTCAATTGCACATGCCTCCGCTCCGCGCGAGGCTCGAAGATATTTCGCTATTGGTCCGACATTTTCTGTACAAAGCACGCGAAAAAACGGGTCGAATGAACATTTTGGGCGTATCGCGTGAGGCGATGGAGCTCTTAGTGGCATGGCAGTGGCCAGGCAATGTGCGTGAGCTGGAGAATACGATTGAGCGCGCCGTACTGCTTTGTGGTTCGAGCAAGATTGGCCCAGAAGATCTACCTCCTCGAGTTCGTGGTGCCGCTACGGAGACTCGGGTGGGTGCAGCGCTGCCGCAAAGCGGATTGGATCTACGCACGGCGGTTGAAGATTTTGAAAACGGACTGATACGCCAAGCCCTGGATCGCACGGGGTGGAATAAGAATCAGGCGGCTAAGCTGCTCGGTCTCAATCGCACCACGCTGGTGGAGATGATCAAACGCAAACGAATCGGCGCAAAAGCGGCATAGCCCTCACGTGGCACTCAGCTTGCAGACCGAACCGTGAGACAGGAGATCTAAATGCTTCGGACACTCAACATCGCTGCAAGCGGGATGGCCGCCCAGGAAACCAACCTGGACGCCGTTTCGAACAATATCGCCAACGCGAACACGACTGGGTACAAAAAGCAGCGCATGGAGTTTCAAGATCTCCTGTACCAAACCGTGCGCGCACCAGGAACTGCCACGAGCGCCAACACTCAGTCGCCAGGCGGGCTCCAGGTTGGCAACGGTGTGCGAATTGTCGGTTCCAATCGAATGTTCGAGCAGGGGACGATGCAAACGACTGGCAACCAGCTGGATGTTGCGATTGAGGGCCGCGGGTTTCTGGTGGTGCAGCGTCCTGACGGCACACTCGGGTACACGCGCGCTGGCACTCTCCAAACAGACGGTGAAGGTCGCCTCGTCACTCCTGAAGGTGCCCCGCTCGATCCCGCGATCACGATCCCACCCGATTCCACCGGGGTTTCCATCGCAGCTGACGGCAAAGTGATGGTCACGATCCCCGGGCAGCAAGCACCCGTCGAAATCGGGCAGCTCACGGTAGCTACGTTTATCAATCCGGGCGGCCTTCAGGCACTGGGCCACAATCTCTACACCGCTACTGCTGCGAGCGGCGACCCCCAGGTTGGAACGCCCGGTTCCGATGGGCGCGGCACTCTGCTTCAAGGTGCGCTCGAGCAATCGAATGTGAATGTCGTCGAAGAAATGATTGGGCTCATCTCCGCTCAACGCGCCTACGAACTGAACTCCAAGGTCATCACAGCTGCCGACGAAATGTTACGCGCAGCAACTCAACTGAAGTAGCCATGCGCCGTCGCCTATTCTTTCTGTTTGCAATTCTCGGAGTGTGCGGCAACGCCGTGGCAGCCGAGATGATCACGCTGGATTCCGCTCGGATTTTGGTGGGAGATATTCTGCCCGAAGCCTCCGCGAAAACTGCCGCTGTCGATCTCGGAGAAGCACCACCGCCCGGCGGCACACGAGTGCTGGAGCGTCAGGCGATCTGGCGCAAGTTGCGTGAAAGTGGCATTGATCCGGCCACGTTGAGCGTCCCGCCCACGGTGCGTGTCAAGAGCGCACGCGTACTCGTCATGCCACTTGAATTCGCGGAACGAGCCCGAGGGCTCGTGGTGAAAGCCCTGAGGCCGGGAGTGACGGTGCAGCACATTGACGTTCGAGCCCCGGTCGGGATGTCACCGAGCTCGACGCTCGACAGAATTGTGATTTCTCCTCTGCCCCGCCACGCTGGCCCGTTCCGCACGACGGCCATGGTTGAGATCGGTCGCAACGGTAAAACAGAGCAGCGCGTCGCAGTGACTCTGGAGCTGTCCATCAGCCCTGAAGGTGCTGAGCCCGAGTTGCGTCGGGGTACACGAGTGAGCTTAATGGTGGCCAAGTACAACGCCACCGTGAGCATCGAAGCCGTAGCGCTAAAAGACGGGAACATTGGGGAGACGATCCCGTTTCGAGTAGAACGCACCAAGAAGACCCTGCGCGGCCGTATCGACTCTCCCTCCTCGGCGAGTGTGGTCAGCCAATGAAACGGCTGTTGTTGCTGTTGGTCAGCCTAAGCTTTGCCTGTGGCCCCAAGCACATCGAAACCTTCAACCCCAAGGAACGCGAGTATAAAGTCGCGAAATACGCTGTCGAGCAAGCCTCCGCCAAGCCAAGCTCGGGCTCCTTATACAGTGAGGCCGTTCCAAGTTATCTGGAGGATACGCGTGCGCATCGCTCCGGCGATATCGTGATCGTGGAGATCGACGAGCGCGCAGATGCCGAGGGCAACGCCACCACGAAGCTCGACAAGAGTTCTTCCAGCGAGTCGGGTGTGGAGGCGTTCCTAGGGCTCTTACCAGCGCTCAAGAGCGCCTACCCGGATTTGGATCCCTCCAAGCTGTTGGCTATGGCGAGCAAATCGCAATTCAGCGGCGACGGCAAGACGTCACGCGCAGGCCAACTCACGGGCAAGATCGGCGTGCGGGTTCGTCAGACGCTGCCGAATGGTGATCTCCTGATTGAGGGCACCAAAGTCGTGATGATCAACGATGAAGAGATTCATTTGTATGTCTCGGGTGTGATTCGTCCCGAAGATATCAAAGATGATAACTCCGTGGAGTCCTCGCGCATGGCAGATGCGCAGGTGGAATTCTCGGGGCGAGGGGATGTCGCCGACACGATCGAGCAAGGCTGGCTTTCCAAGGCCTTGAGTGCAATTAACCCGTTTTGAACTGGAAGCATGGCGTTCTGGATGGTCATTGATACGGTTCGCGGACAACAGCTGATACGGCGCTGCCTCTTCGGGTTCTTAGCACTCGCGAGCTTACTCTTGGCCCCGCCCGCGAAAGCGGATGGGTTACTTGATTTGTGTGAGGTGGTCGGAGTCCGGGACAATCAGCTGATCGGGTACGGTGTTGTGGTCGGGTTACAAGGGACGGGGGACGACGCGTCCGCTCCGTTCGCGGCTCAATCGATGCGTTCTCTGCTGCGGCGTCTGGGGGTGCAGGTTGAGGCGCGCCAGGTGCGGCTGAAGAACGTTGCGGCGGTGGTCGTCACGGCCAGTATCCCAGCCTTCGCGCGTCCGGGTTCGACGTTGGACGTGACGGTGTCGTCGATTGGTAACGCTAAGAGCATGCGGGGTGGAGTTCTCGTGCAAACACCGTTGCGCGGAGCTGATCGTCGTGTTTATGCGGTGGCCCAGGGCTCGCTCATTGTTGGTGGCGTCTCCGCGCAAGGTGGCTCAGGTAGCTCAGTCGCCAAAGGCATAGATACCGTGGCACGGATTCCTGAAGGCGCGCTCATTGAGCGGGAAATTAAGGCCGTGTTCTCAACCAAGGGAAAGCTCACACTCGCGCTTCGTGCCCCCAATTTCATGACGGTGCAACGCATCGTGGATGCTGTGAATGAGTCGCTCGGCAAGGGCAGCGCTAAGGCACTCGACGGTGGAGCCGTTGAAGTGAAATTCCCAGCCGAGCTCGCCAAGACGCCCGTTGCGGTCTTAGCCAAGCTCGGGGAGGTTCAGGTAGAGCCGGCCCAGCCTGCCAGGATCGTGATCAACGAACGGACCGGGACGATCGTCGCAGGAGGTGACGTTCGTCTATCACCCGTCGCGATTGCCCAGGGCGGGATCACTATATCGGTCAAGGAACGGAGTGCTGTGAGTCAGCCCAGCCCGCTCGGGCGCGGAGATACCGTGGTTGCTCCTGACTCTGACGTGAAGGTCCGCGAGGAATCGCCCGCGCTCAACTACTTACAGGGCGCAGCCACGTTGGCGGATGTTGCGAGTGCTTTGTCTACATTCGGCGTGAGTCCGCGCGAACTCGCCAGTATCTTGCAGGCCTTGCGTGCGGCTGGCGCACTTCGTGCAGAAGTGATTGTGCAATGACCCCCGTCGCGACAGCGCTCTTTGCTCAGACCTCCGCCCAGCGGAGCGAGCAGAGCGCTGAAACGCCCCGCCGTGTTCACTCGAAATCCGTCAATCCAGAAATCACACAGGCGGCACGCCAGTTTGAGGCTGTTTTTGTACGCATGATGCTGGAGCCGCTGCAAAAGACAGGCGAATCTAAGAAGTCGACCCCAGGAGCTTCGGCAGGCGGGGCCTACGGTTCGATGGTGGTTGATGCTCTTTCCGACGCCATCACTCAGTCCGGCGGTGTGGGTTTGGCGCATATGATTGAGGACGCCCTTTCAGGTACCAATCGGAGGCCCAAGTGAATTGGCAAGGCCGAGGGTCTAGCGGAGCGTCAATTTTTTGGCTCAAGGTGTCAGGCCACAAGTCGTTCCCTGCATCGAGCCCGAAGTGCATTTTCTCCCAGGAGTCGTCCTGTGGGCCGGTGTATCAGGGTGCGACATTCGTCGTCGCGGAGGCCAAGGAATGAAGCCAGTTAACTCAAATCCCGCCCTGGATGCCTATAATCGCGTTGCTGCCACGCGCGTCGCGCGCACGGCTGACGTGAGAGCACCGGAAGCTCCCCAAGGCGTCAAGCCAGCGGACGCTGGAGCGGCGCATGTACAGATTTCAAGCGAAGCCAGAGAGCTGGCTGCTGCCGCAGGACAGGTCCGAACCGAAAAGGTTCGAGAACTGAAGGGCAGTGTGAGTTCCGGTCAGTTCAAAGTTGATCAGCACCTGGTGGCGCAGCGTTTAGTCGACGATCTCGGTTAAGCGCCGGCTCCCCAGGGGCAGGAAGCCTTTGGGAATATAGCATGAAGCAGAATAACCACGCGGTAGAGCAACCCACAACACGTTCGACGATTCTAGCCTTTCTCGAGGTTCTAGAAGTTGAACGTCGTGCGCTGCACGTTCTCGACCGTGAGGCTATCGAAGCCGCGGCTCTGCGCAAGCTGGAGCTCACTGAGCAGTTGAGCAATTTGCTCAAGGAGGCAGGCACCGCGAGTGATGCTCAGCTCCTGCCCGGGCTCCTCGAAAAGATTCGGCGCAATCATCTGCTGCTCTCCCATGCGCGCTCCTGCATCGGAGGGATCCTTTCGCTGTTCCAGCCGCAAGAGAGTGTGGGCTACTTCGATTCGAATCGGCCTTCGTCTGCTGCCGTGCGGCTCAATCTGAGAGGGTAGTATGGGGCTATTCTCTATTCTCCACACCTCCCGCGACGCGCTCGCGGCACAATCACGTGGTCTCGAGACGACCGGGCAGAATATCGCCAACGTGAACACACCGGGCTACGCGCGCCGTACGGTGGTTCTTGAACCTCGGCCGTATGGGAAGGGCGCCTATGGTGGCGTCGATGCCGTTGAGATCCGACGCCTCAGTGATCGCTTCCTTGAACAGCGTTTCTTCGAGAAATCTGGCCTCTCTGCCTCGGCCGATGAACGCGATCAGCAATTGGCGCAGATCGATGGCTTGTTCGACGAAAGTCTGTCCAAGCGCATGGGCGGGGCACTCGATCAGTTTTTTAGCTCCTTCTCGACGCTTGCCGCGCGTCCGAATGATCCCACCACACGCGCCCAGGTGCTCGCTTTCGCGGAGAATTTGGGTTCCCAGGTGCGGGATGCTGCAGACACGATCGCCACCCTGCGCGGAAATCTTGCGACTCAAGCGGCGGGTGTCGTCGGGCAAGTGAATGAGCTGGCCGCCAACATCGCCAAGATCAACAAGCAGGTTGAGGCCGCCGAGAATGCTGGCGCCGATGCTGTGGATCTCAAAGATCAACGAAATACGCTGATCGAACAGCTGAGCCAAAAAGTCGATATTAAAGTCATCACCGCAGATTCCGGTCGGCTCACGATTCAGGCAGCTGGAGCCACCTTGATCGACGGAGATATCGCGCGATCGCTCAGCATCGATGTCGACAGCAACGGAGGTCTTAAGCTCTTAGCGCAACGCTCCGGCGGGCCGGGGATGGACGTCACCTCCGGCCTTTCTGGCGGAACGCTCGACGGGATCTTCCAGGTCCGCGATAGCGACCTGGCCACGGTGGCAACGCGACTCGACAATTTCGCCTACGACATTGCGACGGCGGTCAATGCGAAGCACGCACAAGGCTTCGGCTTGGATGGCACCAATGGACGCAATCTCTTCAGCGTTTCAGCAACGCCGGCAGGCGCTGCGCGGAGTCTCAAGCTCGACCCCCAGCTGTCAGGGCGGCCGGATCTATTGGCCGCATCAAGTACTGCGACGTCGTTGCCGGGCGGCTCAGACAACGCGCTCGCGATCTCTCAAATAGCTGCCCAGGCGATCGCCGGTGGGGGAACACGCACTCCGTCAGAGGATTTCGCCGCGTTGCTGGGCCAAGTGGGGCAGCTGAAAGCTGGTGCCGCGAGCACGGCAGCCGCACAGGGAGCGCTGAAAGCACAGTCTTTTGATCTCAAAGAAGCGGTCAGCGGCGTATCGATTGATGAGGAGATGATCTCGTTGACGAAGTATCAACGCGCCTACGAAGCTTCCACCAAGGTTTTGCAGACGGTCGATCAACTTCTTGAAGAGCTGATAGCGAGGTTAGGTCGATGAGAATTCCAGATAGCCGCAATATTTCAGGCATTTCCGCCAACTTGAACCGATTGGCGGCACGGCACGCCACCGCCGCGGGAGAGGTGAGCTCTGGATATCGCGTGACGAGCCCGAGCACTGATCCGAGGGCGGCGGCGGAGATCGCTAAGATCCGCCATGCCGTCGAACGAACAGCCGCGTTTCGTTCGAATATTGGCGCCGCGCGGGGAGACAACGAGCTGGCTGAGGGCGTCCTGGCTGAGGCGTCCTCCCTCATGGAACGGGTGCAAGAGCTCGCCGTGCAGGGCGCTAACGGTACGTACAGCGCAAGCGAACGCAACTCGATGGCGATTGAAATCACTGAACTGAAAGCTCAAATGCTCAGCATGGCCAACACTCGCGGCAGCAACGGGTATTTGTTTGCGGGAAGTGCCACCACGACGGCACCATTTAACGCTAGCGCGGTATTTGTAGGGAATTCAGATGCTCACCCGATCGAAATCGGTGCCAATCAAGTGGTGAACATGGCGGTCGACGGTGCGAAGGCGTTCACTGCGACGGGCGGTGAAGACGTTTTTCAGGTACTAGATGCACTGACGACGGCGCTCAACGCCAACGATCAAAACGGGATTATCACAACGCTGGATCGGATCCAGAGCTCGCATCGGCAGCTCGTACGGGCGCGCGCTGACACCGGACTCTTGCTGGATCGTCTCAATATGAGCGATAGCGCTCTCGATCAGGCCGATCTCGCCCTGAAGACTCGCCAGGCCGTGCTGGGTGACACCGATGCCGTGGGCGCAATGACCGAGCTCACGAAAGTGCAGAGCTCGATCGAACGTTCGCTGGCAGTTGCCCAGCGAACCCTAAACATTCGTCACTTCGAACCCTGAGGTCGAGATGCTGATCATTGCGCGGAAGAAGAACGAAACCATCCACATCGGAGAAGATATCGAGATCGTGATCTCCGAGCTTTCGCGCAGCGTGGTTAAGGTTGCGATCTCAGCACCGCGCGGGACACGTGTCCTGCGTGGCGAGATCTATCGGGCTGTGAGAGAGGCCAATCAAGCCGCGAGCGAGACGCTTTCGAGCGGGGGAGAGATCGCCGCTCAGAATCTTGTGGCCTTTGCGGCTCCCAGCGCTCAGGCGTCTGGGGCTACGAGTAAAAAATCTACACCGAAGTTACCCGTGCCGGCAGTCGTCAGTGAAGCGACGGCTTCAATTCAGGCGCCCATCGAGGAGCGGACATGTCCAACCACATAAAACCGAATGTCGTCTATCAACCTCCGCTGCCCGCCACCGGACGTACGGAGGGCCCCACTTCGACCCCACCGTCGCTGCCCGTTTTAGAGTCGACAGGGACCCCAGTTGATGAGGTGAGCCTGCGGCGAGCACCAACCGTGATGCGCGACGTGCTGCACTCCGAGGGCAAGGTCCACGATGCCGTTTTGAAACTGCACCAGGCCAAGGAGGCTCTCGAGAAGCTCGGTGAATTGCCCGGCGTCGGTGGTGCACCTACGCCGGACCCGAGGATGGGCTTGGAGTCCGCATTTTCACAGGTTCAAGCCTTCGCCCAAGTCATGAGCCAAGCGCGGGGTGCAGTGCTCGCCAAAGGGCCGATCCCGAATCGAGAAGCAGTAGAATATCTTGCAAAGATGGTAGCAGAACACTCCAAGTCAGAGCCGAATTCAGTGTCCGCCGTCTCGCATCAATTGCCTGTCCACGCTGTGGAGCTCGCTTCGTGAAATTGAATTCAAGTATCGAATAAGTTTGCCGCTCAGACTTCTTGTGAGGCCAGGCGCCTCGCGAACCCCTTGTTCAAGTAGAACAAATCCACCCTCCAAGAAGGAGTATTCCCATGGCAATGTATATTCAAACCAACTTCTCAGCCCTTTCGGCTCAGAAGAATCTGTCCACGAACCAAGCTGCTCTCAATTCCAGTTTTCAGAAGCTCTCGAGCGGTTTCCGCATCAATACTGCTGCGGACGACGCTGCTGGCCTAGCCATCAGTGAGCACATGAAGAGTGATATTCGGTCGTACAACGTGGCCGAACGTAACGCGATGGACGGCGTTTCGATGGCGCAAACGGCTGAAGGCGCGCTCGGCGAGATCCATGGCGTCATGGGTCGTATGAAGGAGTTGGCGGTGCAAGCCTCCAACGGTTCGCTCGGCACATCGGATCGCGCGTACCTTCAGACTGAGTTCACGGAGCTTCAGGGTGAAATCACGCGTATCCAAGGCGCGGCTACCTTCAACGGTAAGTCGCTCATTGGTGCAGGTGCCGCCGTCGCGACGAAGTTCCAGGTCGGCATCGGGACGGCAACGACCGACTCGGTCACCGTCAACTTCGACAACGTTGACCTTTCAGGCGTTTCGGCCACCATCAGCCTTACTGGTGCTGATGAAACCAACGCCTACGCCTCAATCACCGCGCTTAATACGGCGATTGACAGCGTTTCGACGGGACGTGCCCGTTTCGGCGCTGCCATGAATCGTCTGGAAGTCTCTTCCTCAACGGTTCAAACCATGCGCTTGAACCTATCGGCTGCGAATTCTCGCATCCGTGACGTGGACGTGGCTACAGAAGCCGCGAACATGAGCCGTAATCAGGTGCTCACGCAAGCGGGCGTCTCTGTGTTGGCCCAAGCCAACCAGCTTCCCCAAATGGCCTTCGGTCTCCTCCGAGGCTAATGAGGGCGCCCAAGTGATGCTCATCATTGCCTTGGGTTGATCGGCGTTCAACACGAAAGGCCCGGCCGCAACCACTGTAGCCGGGCCCTTTCTTAACCCAAGTGAATTGATACAGAGGAACGAAGCGCGATGCCCGCAGTAACGTTTGGTGGAATCGGATCCGGCATGGATGTGGAGGGCCTGATCTCGGGTCTGGTTAATGCCGAGAGAGCGAGCCTCCAGCCAACCCAGCGGAAGGTGAGCGAGACTCGCTCGGCGATCTCTGCCATGGGCGACGTGGCGGGGCTGCTCGCCAAACTGAAGACTGCCGCGGGCAAGCTCTCCGATGAACGTGAGGTAGCCAGCTATACGGCCACTTCTTCAGGCACTCAGGTTGTAGCAACCACCACGGCTGGGGCACTGCCCTCCTCGTACGACATCGAAGTGACACAGCTGGCCAGTGAACAGCGTACCTATTCCGATCCGTTTCTCTCGAAGACTGCTGGTCTTTCGCAGGCCGGGTCCTTCAATATTCAAGTTGGAACGGGAGCTCCCGCGACGGTGAACATGGATGCCGGAGATTCGCTGGAGAGTATCACCAACAAGATCAACGGCCTGGGGCTCCGTGTTTCAGCGTCTATTTTTAGCGATGGCGGCACCTATCGTTTGCAGATCCGCGGCCTGGATAGCGGCGAGGCAAACAAGCTCACGTTCTCAGAGAGCGGCACAACTCTGGGGCTCACAGACCCGCTCAATACCAAGCAGGCCGCCCAGAATGCGATCGTCAAGGTGGATGGTTTTTCGGTGACGAGCGCTACCAATAAAATCGACGGCGCTATCCTCGGTGTCAGCTTGGCTGTCACCGCAAAAACTACCACGCCAATCAATTTGAGGATTGCTAGCGATCCTGGAGTTACCAAGACCAAGGTTTCCGAATTCATCAGCGCCTACAACGCGGTGGTTGACAAAGCCCATACGCTCGCCGGCTTTGGAACTAGCAATGCCCAGAATCCAGCTCTGGCAGGGGATTCCGCGCTACGTGGGGCGCTTTCGAGCCTTTCTTCAATCGCCACGGGTGCACTCGGGCTTGGAGGAAGCCTTGATCGACTGAGCGATGTAGGCGTTTCGATCGATCGCACGGGGCGCCTGACGATGTCAGATAGCAAGTTCACTCAAGCGTTGGCGGATCGCCCGGCTGAAGTGATCAAGCTCCTCGGCGGTGGCTCTGGGGCGGATGGCGTGATGGACAAGTTCAGGACTGCTGTTGATCGTCTGACAGATCCCAAGAATGGCCTGCTCTTTACGCGCAAAGCAGGGCTTGAGATTCGAGCAAAGTCGCTCGACGATAAGTTATCGATGGAGCAGACGCGGATTCAGCGTTATGCGGATACACTGCGCAAGCAATTCACGGCGATGGACGGAACCGTCGCCAGAAACCAAGCGCTCCTCAGGCAGCTAGGTTAACGTGGACATAGTGCCATGAAATTCGGCTCTAATTGGTGAAAGGATGCACCAATGCACCAAGCGTATAGAAACCCTGTACAGAGATACAACGAAGTCCAGTCGCAAACCGCAACTCCCGGTGAGATCTTGTTGGCTCTATATGATGGGCTATTTCGATTTCTGAATACTGCCGTGCGCTGCTTGGATGAAAACAAGAAAGGCTTGGCGAGCCAGCAGCTCCGAAAATGCCATGCCATTATCTCGGAGCTCGTGATCGCGCTGGATGATGCCAAAGCCCCGGAGATTTGCGGGAATCTGCGCAGTGTCTACAACTTTTGCTTGGATCGTTTGATGTTCGCGACGATTCGCAGCGATCGCGCAGCCGTTGAAGATGTGATTCGGGTGTTGAGCCCGCTCCGGGATGCATGGATTCAGGCTGTGCCCATGGCGCATGCGGAAAAGGCAGCCGCCGGGCGGTAGCTTGAAACAGCCAACGTTGGTTCGCGGTGAAAGGCCCGGGGAATATTGGGCTCATTTTGCTTCCGGCGCTGCGATGCAACTCCGAGCGGATCGGGTCCGAAGGTATCCGGGCCTCGTCGCTCCGGCGCCCGACAACACGCAGCTCTACCGGCGAATTCTTGAACTGCTGCCGGGTGGGGTGAGAGCGATCGATGCGGGGACGGGGGCCGGAATTGGCGCGGCCGCGTTGCTCTCGCGTTATGACCACGTGGTGGGCGTCGATACGGATGGCGGAGCCTTGGCTTATGCGAAAGAGCTGGTGCCTCGCGCGTCCTTCGTGCGAGCCGACGCCGAGTTTAGTACGTTGCTCCCGGATGCCGAAGCTGTGACTGTCGTCGACGTCCTCGGTCAAGTCGCTGATCCGCTCGCGCTCCTTCGCAATATGCGACGACAGGTGCGGAGTTCCGGCGTTATCTTCGTCGCCGAGTTGCGTGCACATCCCGCGCAGTCGCTGGTTCCACCCGTGAGGCGTGCGTTCACGCGGGGGGAGCTCAGTCAACTTCTAGAATTGGCTGGTTGGGAGCCGGTTCAATGGTTGGAGGGTGAGAGTGAGTCTGTCGGATGCCTTGCGCGTGGCCGCTCAGGAGATGCGCATCGCCTGCTGGAAGCGGGGGACAAGGCATGGCAACGAGGCGAGCACGACGAGGCGAACACTCAGTTTGAGGCAGCCACACGCGTTGGGGATCGCGCCTTGACGCGTGAAGCACGGCTTCGGCAAGGCACGCTGTATGAGGAGCTGGGGATGTTCCGGGAGGCAAGCGCTTGCTACTTCGAGGTCAAAGCAGGTGCCCCAGAAGAGCCGCGCGGTCGCGCCCTTTTGGCACGGTTGCAGGCACGGCTGGGTCGCGGTTTTGAAGCGCTAGAGCTGGCTCGGAGCGCCGTTGAGCTGGATCCGGCGAACCGGATTGCTATCACCTGCTTAGCGGCGGTAGCTGAAGAGATTGAGCACACCGAGGCGCTGAGTGCTTGGCGCATTGCTCATGCGTTGGCGCCGGACAACGCTGCAGTCGGCCGCGCGTATGCTCAGCACTTGGTGCACGCGGGGGATGCGGCTGAGGCTGAACAAGCTTTGGCGCGGGTCGCGAGCTATATGGGGCAGTCTTCGGTCATGCAGGTGGGTCACGGGGTCTAGATGTGGCCCTGCCTAGGCAGCAAACTGTGTCCCCTTTTGGAGACGAGCCCG
>JBBSBI010000127.1:0-16051 GCA_038251425.1 Polyangiales bacterium | reverse complement strand
GATGAAATGAAGAAGCTAGCGGCCTGGATGGACGCGGTGGTGAGCGCTCCGGGCGACGAAGCTCTCATCTCGCGCACGGCCGGAGAGATCCGCGAACTCTGCAAGTCCTTCCCGCCCCCCGGCATCTCGGCCTAAGGGGCAAAAGGCGGTGCGGGACGAGCCGAGAGCGCGATGCCCGAAAAAAATCAGATCTGGGATGCCACGTTCCTGAAGGAGAGCCCCTCGCTCCGGGGGATCGCCGTAGTCGTCGATTATTTTGCGGGGTTTTCCCGCTGGCCGACGCTTGATGAGTACACCGCGTACGTGGAAGCGCGACGTCAGCGCTTTGCACCCGCGTGTGCGCCGATTCGGTTTGTTGAGGCGAAGCCTAAGCGTCATCGGGCTCCAAAGACTCAGCCCATCTCGCTCACCGCCCTCTACGACGGCAGCATCTCTCTCTGCTCGGAGGTTCCGTGTTTTCACGAAAGCTATCACGACCTGTTCAACGTCTTGATTTGGGCGGCCTTCCCCCAATCCAAGCGTGCGCTGCATGCGCGCCAGTTCCGTGCGCTCAGCGAATGGGTTCCCAAAGGTGCCACCCGTTTACCTGGAGCTCGCACCCGTGAACAGGATGCGCTCACCGTCTTCGATGAAGGCGGAAGTGTCGTCATCGTCTCGGATGATCCCAACATCTCGCCACAGATTTTTTTGTTTGGGCATGCACTCTTGGAGCATGCGCTCTACCACCGACCCAAGGTTCGTTCTTCAGCCTTGATCCTGAGAACTGATGGGCTCTTTTTGGATAGTGAATCGCAGTTAGCTTGGGTGGATGACCGGGTGAGCGAACGGCTGAATTCTCCGGCTTCGTTTCAGGCACCGGGTGTCGACGGTGTGCTTGAGATTGCCGAAGACGGCTCGACTCAACTTTTTCCTCATGCTCAGCTCTGAAACGGATAAATCGGCCCAATTTGCAGGATCTGGGTGAGCTCATCCAGCGCAACCTGCCCTTCCGCGAGGAGCTTCGGATCGGCAAGATCGGAAAGCTCCAAGCGGTCGCGGTAGTGACGTAAAATCCACTGCTCAAGCGTCGCGGCCAGCGCTGCGTCAAGAAAAACCCGACCGTTCACACGCGCCACTTCGTCATCTGTCAAGGACACGCGCAGCCGCAAGCAGGCAGGACCGCCGCCATTCTTCATGGAAGCGCTCACCTCCACTTCAACGATTTGGTTGAGAGGATTCGCCTCCCCCAACAACCGCTGAAGCAGCGCTTCGGCACTCAGATTCTGTCTCACCTCTTGCGGCACCACCATCGCCATTCCACCTTCGGGCAAGCTCACCAATTGGCTGTTGAAGAGATAGGATTGCACCGCATCGGTCACGCTGAGCTCAGCGTCGGTCACGCGACGCAGCTGCAGGCTTCCTTGAAAACGCCGTTGCAGCTCCGCTTCGAACCCATCCGGATCGCAAAAAGCGGCAGCATGATACAAAAATAAATGTTCGTGCCCCACCGCGAGCACATCGCTGTGGAACGCTCCACTTTCGATGCCCTGAGGGTCCTGCTGCCACAGCAAGACGCTGCCTTCTTTCACGCAGTTAAGCCGCGCCACAGCCTCACTGGCGTCAAAGGTTTGCCGAGCTGGGAAACGCAGTGCCTGGCTGTCGGTCTGGCCAAACGCACGGCGGCCCCAGCCAAAAATGTGAAGCGCGGGCGAACCCGCCACCGCCAGCCGTGTGTGATTCGCCGCCCCTTCGTCTGAGAAATGCAATCCTGTTGGCAGCGCATCGTGCACTTCGAAGGCTGAGCTATCGGAGAAGATCGCGCGCAAGGTTGCCGCTGTTTGCTGCGCCTCCAAGCTCCTGTGAAACATCGAGGCCAGGTTTGCTACCGTGAAGTGCGCTTTGGCATCACTGGTATCTGAGCTGGGCGCAAAGCTGGCCGCGTTCGCCGCCCACATCGACGACGCGCTGGAGCAGGCAGCCAGGAGCTCTGGCGTTCGCCGGAACACGGCATCGAGAACCTGCGCGTCACTGCCCGTGAAGCCCAGGCGCCTCAGGGTTTGCAAACAGGGCCGTGGCTGAGGAGGCAAGACTGCCTGACCCACTCCGAGTGCTCGGAGCGTCCGCATCTTTGCGAGCCCTTGCAAGGCGGCCGCCCTCGGATCACCGCGTTTTCCTCGATGTGCCGCACTCGCGAGATTGCCCGGGCTTAAACCAGAATATTGGTGGGTCGGGCCAACGATGCCATCGAAGTTGTACTCGCGTGCCAAGTTCTCGGCCTTACAGCGGTTTCTTTTTTTCGGTCGCCAACAATGCCTGATCGATAGCGCCTGCGCTGAAACCAACCAACAAGTGACCGTGAACATCAATGATTGGGATCGAAGCATTCGGGAGGTGCGAACGGGCCAGCTTCTCCCGCATTTCCTCGTTCGCCAAAGGATCCTCTTCGATGTCTTTCTTAACTACTTTGACGCCCTTGGAGCGCAAATAGTTCTCAGCGTCGTGGCAGGGCTTGCACCAGGATGCGCCATAAATAATCACCGGCCCGTTCGCCACAGTGGCTGCCACTTGCTCAGCCTTTTCGGTGCCCGGCGCTAACTGCTCCAAACGCGCCTTGCGCTTGGTGGCACCGATTTCGTCCCAAGCTGCGCGAGTTTTAGCCTGAACAGCGTAATGCCCGGAGCCATCTTTCTGGCTGAGATCGGCAACGTACACGAGATCAGCCGTGCCCGACTCTTGCCCGACAATCACCACTCGCACCTGGGCGCGGTTGATGGCTGGAACATCTGCGATCTTCTCCACCACCTTGAAATCGCCGCTCTCATCCACCCAAGTTAACATCACGTTCTTGGTCTCATCGGAGAGCAATAATTTGGGTAGGCCCCCCGCGCTAACACCCTTATTATCTGCCCCAGGCTGGGCGGAGGGCACGGACTTTGAGCAACTGACTAGCAGCACGAGGCTCAGGCAGAGGTAGAAAGAGTACCGTCGAAGCTTACTTTTCATGACAACTAAGAGCCCGTTGACTCACCCCGTTACAGGAGGGGGAACCGAATCGCGCGGGGGGAGACCAGAGTCCTTGAGCTTCACGAAGAAACTGCGAACCGTCTCGATCAACCCGATCGCCACGTAGGCCCCGAGCAGCCAAACCAATACGAACTGAGGATTGTAGCGCTGCCAAATGAAGACGCTCGATCCGATGGTGAGCAGTAACAGCGAAACCGTGCCGACGTTCAGGCGCAAATCCTTGAATGAACGGAACCGAACGTTCGAAACCATCAGCAAGGAGAGCAAAATCGTGACGCCGAAGAGCAGCACCGTGTAGCGTTCGTGGCCCAACGCACCGCCCACGGCGTGGTTAGCCACCAACAAAGAAATTAAAATCCCCGAAGCCGGCGGGGTCGGCAAGCCAATGATGTACTTACCTGGCTTGGCCGGCGAGCCGCTTGAGTCGGAAGCCAAAACATTAAAGCGGGCCAACCGAACTGCCGCGCAGCCGACAAACAGGAAGCCGACAAACATTCCGACATCCGGGTGCCGAAAGAGCACCCATTTGTAGACCAGGAGTGCTGGCGCAACCCCAAAGGAAATCACGTCCGCGAGTGAATCCAGTTGGAGCCCAAAGGCGCTTTGAGTCTTCGTCAGGCGAGCCACCCGCCCGTCGATAAGATCAAAAAACATCGCGTAAATGAGCACAATCGCCGCCCGATACAGATCATCAACGGTGATCGAATCGCGTGACACGATGAGGATGGCGTTGAACCCGCAAAACACGCTGCAGAGCGTGAGTAGGTTCGGAACGACAAACAAAGTCTTCCGCAAATCTAGGCGCCGGGGACGGCGTCGACGAAGGTTGGGGCGACCCACGAGCGCAAAGCTATTCTCCCGGGCGGCCTCCGTCCAGTTTCCACACCGGTCCCATGCCCCGCGACTCAAGGTCGGCTCGGTCCAGCGGCTGGCCAGGTAAAAATTCCGCCTGGAGGGGAATTATTTGCGCTCTCAGGTGGCACAGAAAGCGCCCCCGGGCACCATGGATTTGGCCCAGCCCAGCCCCTTACCTACGATCAGGGAACGATGCCCTTTGCCTTTCGTTCTCAGCCTCTTTGCGGAGCTCGCCCCCTCGCGACCTTAGCACTCCTCGTCGCCTTTGCTGGCGCGACGGCCTGTGCAGCCAATCCGAACCGGGAAGACAAGACCGGTAAGGCATTGCATGAGCAAGTGGAGCAGCTTCAACGCGACTACGACAGACTCGCTGAACGCGTTAGCTTGGTGGAAGCTGAAGCCACCAGCGCCGCTCGTCAACCTGTTGGAACTCCCGCGGGCCTGCCGGTGGTGAGACTTCAACCGGGCGATTCGTCCACAGCATCGCGCGTCGAGCCGGAGAGTCCTGGCCCAGCAGCAACGCCCGAGCGAGCCCAAGGTGCTGACACCGAACGCCTGATGATCAGCGGCACCGGTGCTGATCTAAAAGCCACTGAACCCAAACCTAAGAGCCCGACCCGAGCAGGCACGCCATGAAGTTCCAACGATCACTCGCCCTCCTCACTGTTTTAGCTGGCGGCTTCCGTGCCGGTTCCGCGCGAGCTGAAGATTCTATCACTATCAACACTGGCGCCGAAGGGAGTGTCACCACTGGCAGCGCCGATGGCACAGCGAAATCGACGACGACCACCACCACCACGTACGCGCCGCCACCTGGCTTTCCGCAGCCCGGAGTTGATATTAACGCCGGGTTACCGTCTTCATCCCGGCCACGTTCGGGCGATGCGCGAGATACTTTCGATCTGGGGCGTTCGGCTGGCCCCGCTGTCGTCATGGGCAGCAAGGGTTCGGCGGCGGTTTTGCGCTCCGAGGCTGCACCCCGCACCCCTGAGCTCCATGTCGTGCGAAAAGGCGACACGCTCTGGGATCTTTGTGGGCACTATTACGAAAATCCTTGGGCGTGGCCCAAGGTTTGGAGCTTCAACCCCCAGATCCAAAATCCGCATTGGATCTATCCTGGCGATCAACTCCGGATTTCGGACCCCAGCACCGCGCTCGACTCTGCCCGGTTTCCCTCGGAGCTAACGCGTAGCATCGGCGGCGGACCGGGCGCCAGACGCTCCGGCCTGGGAGGGGCGCGTGCGCCTGACACATCAACAGTCTTCTTACGCGACTTTGGTTACATCGGAGACCCCGATCGCGACGTTTGGGGAGAAGTGATTGGAGCCGTTGAAGATGCGCTGCTCCTCTCGCAAGGGGATCGCCTGTACCTAGAGATTCAACCCGGCAAGGACGTGCAAGTGGGCGACAAGCTCACGGTCTTCCGTGAGCAGCACAAGGCCACCAATGTGCCAGGCTCGCGGCCCCCGCCCGGAGAAGTGGTAGCCATCCAGGGCACTCTGGTGGTGGACCACTACAATCCCGACACTCACATCGCGCGTGCCACTGTGGCAGAAGCTTCGGATGTGATCGAGCGTGGTGCCAAGATCACCGGCGTGAACCAGCGCTTGGATCGCATCGCCAAGAAGCCGAACAGCGTTGACCTCTGGACCCATGTGATCGCGAGCCCCTATCCGCTGGTGTTCGTTGGGCAGTATCAGCTCGTGTTCCTGGATAAAGGCAGTGATGATGGCCTGGAGCCCGGCAACACCGTCATCATCGTGCGCAAAGGCGACACTTGGCGCAGGAGCCTCGGAACGACGTCCCAGTTTGGTCGCACGCGCGTTAAAATGACCGCTCCTGAGCCCGTGGTCAGCGAAGACACGCCCACCCGTGGCGACGAGAGCCGCTTTCCTTCAGAGGCCATCGCGGAACTGCGTATTCTCCGCGCTGAGAAATTGAGCTCCGTAGCCATTGTGCTCGAAACTCAGCAAGAAATCGTTGCTGGCGACCGCGCACTCGCGCGCAAAGGTTACTGAACCGCGCGCAGCCCTTGCGACACGTCGCAAAGCAGACAAGCTTACGCACCGAACCCCATGGAGCAGCTGGCCTCGATCGCATTCCTATTCGGCGTCATTGGCTATTCAGCCGCCGCGACGCTGTTCTTCGTCGACCTGGCTCGAAAAGAAGGCGCACAGAAGTTGGTCCGTTTGGCGCCCTGGCTGCTCGCCGCCGGCGCTACCAGCCACCTGGTGCACTTGGTGACTGCGAGCTTTCTCAGCCGCATCTGCCCTGTCGAGTCGATGCATTTCGGTCTCAGCTTCACAGCGTTGATTGCCGCCTGGATTTTCTTGGCGATTCGAAGAAAGTACAAATTCAACGCGCTCGGCGCCGTGGTGGCACCCGGCGCCCTGACCTTTCTGATCAGTGCTCAATTTGTCGGCCGCCAAACCATCAACAGTGATATTCCGCGAGTGTTGCTCGCGCTCCACGTCACGAGCAACCTGACCGGCTTTGCTCTCTTTATTCTGGCTGGAGCGGGCTCAGTCTTTTACTTGATAGAAGAACGGCGGCTCAAGCAACGGCGGGTTTCTTGGATCATGAACAAGCTGCCTCCGCTCAGTGCCCTCGATCGCACCGCGCACCGTTTGTTGCTGGCCGGCTTCCCGCTTCTGACGTTTGGTGTGGTGAGCGGTGCAGTTTTCGCCGGCAATCCTGCGACGGCTTCGGGAGCTGAACTGCTGCGCGCCGGGCTCGCGTACGGCGCATGGCTGATTGTGGCGACAGTGCTGCTATTGCGAGCTCTCGCCGGCTTCAGTGGGCGCCGCGCCGCCTACGGCACCGTCGCAGGGGTGACGTGTATCTTGCTCGTGATCCTGTTGTACATTTTGAAGCCAGGCTTGAGCGGTTCGCTGTGATTGTCGTCGTGGGCCTTTCCCACAAGACAGCTCCCATCGCGGTGCGCGAAAGGCTGGCCTTCGACAAAGAACGGGCAGCGCAACTCTTGCAGCAAGCGACGGCATCGGGAGCCCTCAGCGAAGCGCTTCTGTTGTCAACCTGCAACCGCGTCGAACTGTTCGTTGCTGGGAAAGACGGGAACGCCGCCAGTGCGGTTGAGGTCGCCCAGGCAGCCATGAGCCTTCTCACCCAAGGGGCCCCTGAGCTTGCCCCGCATCTCTATAGCCACGGCGGGAATTTCGCTGTTCAGCATCTATTTCGCGTGGCTTCTTCGCTCGACTCAATGGTGCTCGGAGAGCCACAAATCCTCGGTCAATTGAAGCAAGCCTACGAACACGCTCGCGCCTGCGGCAGCGTCGGCGCCTCGTTGCATCGCGCCGTAACGCGCGCACTCCGCACCGCCAAACGCGTGCGAACTGAAACCAGCATCGGCGCTGGGCTTGTGTCAGTTCCGAGCGTGGCGGTCGATCTCGCGAAGCAGATTTTCGGAGATCTTTCGGGAAAAGTGGCACTGCTCATTGGATCGGGAGAGATGGCCGAAGCCGTCGCACGCCTGCTCCAAGCGGCGGGTGCGCGTTTAAGCGTCCTCGGGCGGAACCCAGAAAGAGTGGCTCAGCTTGCCCAAAGCGTGGCCGGCCAACCCCGCAGTTGGGATGAGCTCCCCGACGCACTCAAAGAAGCGGACATGGTGGTCAGCAGCACGAGCGCTCCGCACTACGTGGTGACGCGCGAGCTTCTGAAAGAAGCTTTCCGCTCCCGCCGCACACGCAGCCTCTTCTTGATCGATCTCGCCGTGCCCCGCGATATTGACCCAGAAACGAACGATTTTGACGGCGTTTTCTTGTATAATATCGACGATCTTTCGAAAGTTGTTTCCGATTCGCTCGACGCACGTAAGCAGGAGGCCGAAAGTGCCGAACTCATCATCGCCAATGAAGCGGCTGAGTTCGAGCGCTGGGTGGATACGCTTCAGGTTACCCCGACGATCGTCGCCCTGCGCGAGCGTTTCAGGCTGGTCTTGGAGGGTGAGCTCGAACGGAGCCTGCGCGGGCGCCTAAAACATCTCGGCGCTGTCGAGAAGGAAGCTCTCGGACGCATGCTCGAGGCTTCACTCAATAAGCTCATGCACGCGCCCTCCACGTTTCTGAAGAAGGCGGCAGCCGAGCCTTCCTTAGATGAGGCACCGTTGGAACTCGTGGTGAGTCATTTGAGCGCCGCCTTCGCCCTTGATGACGAGAACGAGCTAGCTAGCCTGCGCGCACCCGCTGTTGATCTCGATTCGAACCCGTCCAATCCGTCGGTCGCCCTGCGACCCGAAGCTCACACCGGCACCGGAAACCCATGAACATCACCGTCGCAACCCGCAAAAGCGCCCTGGCACTCGCCCAATGCCGCGCCTGGATTCGCAGCTTGAAAGCCCTGCACCCCGAGCTTTCCGTCAGCGAGCTGCACGTCACGACCCAGGGCGACAGAATCGTGGACCGCTCGCTGAGTGAAATCGGCGGCAAAGGCTTGTTCGTGAAAGAGATCGAGCAAGCCATTTTAGATGGTTCGGCGGACGTCGCCGTGCATTCCATGAAGGATCTCCCCACCGCGCTACTTTCGGGCCTCGTGATTGCGAGTGTCCCGAAGCGCGAAGACCCGCGCGACGCTGTGATCACCCGGCAAGGCCTTCAACTCCGAGAATTGCCCGCTCAAAGTGTCGTGGGGAGTTCTTCGCTGCGCCGAAAAGCACAGCTCCTCAGCCTTTTTCCCGAGCTTCAGGTGGTGCCCCTGCGCGGCAACGTGGACACACGAATTAGCAAGTGTGAATCTGGGATTGTGGACGCGGTACTACTGGCACAAGCCGGGCTCAACCGTTTGGATAAGGGCCAGCTCACGACCGAGCTGCTTCAACCCGATGCGTTTGTTCCGGCCATTGGCCAAGGGGCGTTAGCTATTGAGTGCCGAGGGGACGACACGAAGCTCCGTGAGCTTTTAGCCAGTACCGAAGACCGAGAGACGCTGTTGTGCACGGCCTCGGAGCGTGCCGTCATGGCGTTCGTTTCTGGTGATTGCAGAACGCCCGTGGCCGCCTACGCTGAGCGGCAGCAGGATCGCTTGTGGCTGCGCGGCTTTCTCGCCGAGGAGGACTGCTCCCGAGGCAGACGCCGCGAACTCTGGGTACCGTGGCCAACCTCCCAGGAAGCCGCCATCGAGGCTGGTACGCGCCTCGGCCAGATGCTCCAAGACGCGTGATTTCTTGGCCCAATTTGCCGAATTTTTCGATCCTGCTGCCATTTCAGAGAGCACGCTTACTGGTTTCGCTGGGTGACATTCTGGAACAAAAGGCGGGTACAGCAGGGCAGAAACACGACCGCCCGCGACCCTGCGAAACGACGACTATCCGGAACGGCGGGGCGTGTTAGAGTCCGCGACATGTCGCCCTCCCCACTCTTCGCGCGTCTCTTCTCGATCCTACTCCTCGCAGCATTCGCACTCCTCCCCACCGCTTGCGGCGGACAAGGTGAGGCCAAACATGCGAACGCTCAGCCCGGCCCAATGCCAGAAGGCGGCGATTGGACGGGAGTCTACTACTCGACGACCTACGGGAATCTACATGTCATCGCGGACGGCGATAACGCCACCGGTGCGTGGCGCACCACAGCCGGTGATAAGTGGGGGGAGCTACACGGCAAGCTTGAGGGCAACCTGATGCGCTACGAGTGGACCGAGCACACCATCGGCATGATCGGCCCTTCGGCAACGCGCAAAGGGAAAGGCTACTTCCAGTACATTGAGGTCAAGAAGGGCGAGGCCCACGAGCTCCGCGGCCAGTGGGGGTTGGACGAAGATGAGGCCGGCAGCACCTGGGACGCCGTGAAGCAACGCAATCTGGTGCCCAATCTGAAGGAAGTGCGTCCTGATGAGATCGAAGGCCGCGTTACCGGCGGTGGCTGGGATGATCAAGGGGCGGCACCGAGCGGAGATTCCGGTGGCAGCGAAGAATCAGAAAGCTCGGGCGATTCATCGACGGATATGCAATAGCCACTGGCTGGACGAGAAGAACAAAAGAAGGATCGGTGTCGAGTGCCAGGTGAAGTCAGCCGCGGTCTACAGTTTGATGAAGCTCCCATTTTTGAGCGAGGCTCGCCCGGGCGCAGCGGGGCATCGCTCGGAGCCTTAGATGTTCCCGAAGTGAAGCCCCAAGCCATCTTCGGCAAGCTCACCCGCCAAGTCGCTGCAGGCTTGCCTGAGGTGAGTGAGCCCGAAGCCTTCCGACACTTCGTACGCTTGAGTCAGTGGAATTTCAGCATCGATACGCAATTTTATCCGCTCGGGTCGTGCACCATGAAGCACAACCCTAAGGTCAATGAGTGGGCCGCGCGCTTGCCAGGCTTCGCCAATCTGCACCCCCTCACGCCTCCGCATCTCGCCCAGGGCGCGCTCGAATTGATGGTGCGCCTGGCGGATTTGCTCGCCGAAATCGTCGGCATGGATCACGTTAATCTGCAGCCAGCTGCCGGTGCACAAGGCGAGCTCACAGGTCTGATGATGATCCAGGCGCACCATCGCGCCCGTGGGCGGGCACCGCGAAAAGTGTTTGTGCCCGATAGCGCGCACGGCACCAATCCGGCGAGCTGCGCCTTAAATGGCTTCGAAGCAGTGGCTTTTCCAGCTGGAAGTGCTGGCATCGTTGAGCCGGAAACGCTGATCCGAGCCTTAGAGGCAGCTCCGGATGATGTTGCGGGCCTGATGCTCACCAATCCCAACACGCTCGGTCTCTTCGAAAGCGCGATCGCAAAGCTGGCCCACGCCGTGCACGAACGGGGTGGGCTTGTTTACGGAGATGGCGCCAACATGAATGCCGTCTTGGGGCGCGCGCGTCCCGGCGATGTGGGCGTGGATGTGATGCAGTTCAATCTGCACAAAACCTTCACCACACCGCACGGCGGTGGTGGCCCAGGCTCCGGGCCAGTGGCTTTCAAGAAGCTGCTTGAGCCCTATCAGCCCACTCCCGTCGTGCGGCGCGAGGGGAATAGCTTCATCATCGATGAAGATCGACCGAAGAGCATTGGGCGTGTTCGCTCCTTCCTCGGCAATTTTGGCATGATGGTGCGCGCGTACACCTATATTCGCGAGCTTGGCCCGGAGGGCTTGAAGCGCGTGAGCGAGCTGGCCGTCTTGAATGCCAATTACATCGCAGCCCGACTCAAGAACGACTATTCGATCGCGTTCGCAACGCCTTCCCTGCATGAAGTGGTGTTCACGGATCGGGAGCTTGAAGCACAGACTGGCGTGAAGACGCTCGATGTCGCCAAGCGATTGATCGATTTCGGCATGCATCCCCCAACGGTTTATTTCCCGCTAGTGGTGCGCGGAGCCCTCATGGTGGAGCCCACAGAAACCGAAACCAAGCAAACACTCGATGCGTTCGTCGACGCGATGCTGGCCATCAAGCAGGAAGCGATCGAAACGCCCGAGCTGGTGAAGAGCGCACCGCACCTCACACGCCTAGGCCGGCTCGACGAAGCCCAGGCAGCTCGCAAGCCACAGCTTCGCTGGCGCCCCAACTGAGCACACGTTCGTCAGAACTTATCAGAAATAGATCAGCGACCGCGCGAGAAAGCTGCGGTCGTCTGGGTTGAGCTCGGAAGCCAGATCGAGCCCAAAATTGCGGCGATATTGCCAGCGCAAGCTGGCCTGGCCAAGCCAGGTGGTGTTCGGCTGCTGCCCTGGCAGAACGTGCAGCTTCCCCGAGACCAAACCCACGAGGTCGTCGCTCAAGCGCCACCGCAACCCTGCGATGCCACCAAGGCCAAACCGAAGCGCACCAGCAAGCCCCGTTTTTACGGGAACCTGGAGCTCGGTGTGAGGCATGAGCCACATCAAGAGCGCGTTGTCTGCAAAGGATAGGCTCGCACCGGCACCCAGTTCACCGCCAGCGGCCAAGCAATCTCGGCAACCCGCATCACGAATTCGACCGACACCCGTACCTACCGTCCACGACCAACGCTTCTCAAACGCCGACATCGGATTCAACGAGAAGATATGAACCAGCTGGATGTTTTCCAACTTGAGCTGATGGCGCTCAGCTCGATACCTCAGCTCCATCGGCAAAAATTCAATCTGCGCCGTCTCTGGATAGCCGCGCGGCGGATCCGCCAAATCGTGTAACGCCAGCCGAACACTGAGCGAATGAAAGGCCCCATCGGACTTTGACCAGCCGGAACCCAAGCCCAAACGCGCTGAATCGTGGCCCGAGTGCGGCATTTCCCGAAAAGGCGGCAATTCTTGGCCTTCTTCGCTCACCACAGGGAGCGCTGCGCGCCGTTCCAGCAACGTCTGGGCAGCCTGACTTTCCTCGCTACCGCCAGAATCATCCTTGAGCAGCTGACGCACGTGGCGATAATCGATGAGGTCTAAAGCGCCGTCGAGTGCGCGCGTTTTCTTCTGTTCCGAAAGACCAGAAGGGAATGGCAAGCTTGGGTTATCCGCGAGGGCTAAGACCAGCTCGCGTTCATCAGGATCCAAGTGCTTGACTCGCTGCTCAAACGCCGTGCGATTCGAAGGGCGGTAGCTCACGTGCTCGACTAAGCCTGGATTCTTGTAGAGCGCCTTCACGGTATCAGCCGGCAGCACCGGCCAACCCAAGTGCTCCAATAAACGGAACTCTGGATTGGCGACTTCCAGCACACTCATGATGTGATAGGAGCAATTTTCGCCCATGTAGAAGTAGTCGAAATAAGTGGAGCCCAATTCCCAGATATGAGCCACCAGCATCGCCAACTCGATGGGTTTTAGCTTGAGCTCATACTCCCAAATATCCCGGGATTCGTAGTCGTTGTACTCGCGAACCTTGTAATAAAAAGGCAGCCTGCGGAAGGTTCCTCGGAACAGCCCCGTGAGGCCCTTCAACGCGTAGAGCAGGGGGTTTTTGGTATCGACATTGGCGGCATAGTCCACGCCGTAGTCCAAGAGGTCTTGATGCTCATTGCCCGCAGCGTTGCTTTTCTTGATGCGCAGGAACGTGTGGCCAAACGCAGAAGCCGGATTATTCAGATAATATGAAGAGAAGACGAGTGTGATGGCTGCCGGGCGCGTCTCGCGCAGGAATGTTTCAAACTCCGGACATGCGCGCGTCGTGAGCTTCCGCCAATCGATATGCAGTTGCTCACTGAGCCACAAGCGGCGCGCGGGAAAGCGACAGAACGGGTGCTGCACGCTTGCCGGGCCACTCCAAGCTTCCACAAAGCCACGCAGCGTTGCTTCCAACTCTTGAACCGGATCGTACTTGCCATCTGGCGCTACAAAAAAACCCGGGCCATCCGCCTCACTGCTGTAACCGCCCAACCAATCATGACGATAGTGGCCAAGGCGCAGCCACTCTGGCAAAAAGGCAAGCTGCTTGGCTCGCGCCCCCGCTATCAAGCTATTCAGATAAAGGTTCTCAGCCGAAGCGCTCGACGGAGGGGAAGCCTCCGCCGAAACGCTCACTGCCAGGAACGCACACCCAATCGCGCTCCGCAATCGTAACAAGTGCCCTTAGCCGACGCTAGAACAAGCCAGCGTCTTATCAGTACGCAGGATCGAGATCACCGAAGACCCCACCTGGGAGCTGGTGACACCGGCCTTGGGGAAAACGCGCTTGAAGTTCTTCTGGAGCGAACGCCCCACCGCTTGCGCATCCGCACACCCCGCCAATTGACTCAAGCTGGCAATCGTTTCGCCACGTCCGCGAGCCATGTCCCTAGAAAGCGCCACACGATTGGTTTCCACGAAAGCTTTCGCACTCGTTTGGCCACCCGCCGTGTCATCACAATTGCTAGTTCCGGAAGTAATGCCAAACGTCTGGTTTCCGGAAGTAGCGTTCGTGGTCGCGGCAAAAATCTGCACAATGCCAGGATCATCTCCAATGATGATCGAGCCCAGGCCGCAACCTGCCGTGCCGTATTTTTCTTTCGCGTTCGCTGGAATCGAAAGTGCAAGAGCGAACGCACCCGTGAGCGCAATCTTGGTAAAGTTCATTGTTCATCCTTTCCTTTGAGCTTGATTTTAAGGCTTACCTCGGGCGCAGAGTAGGTTTTCGCTGAACGACCTGTCAACGCACGTCGCTAGTCCCCTGCTGGCCCCCCTCTCAAAGTCGAACACAAGATAGTAAGCATGCTTACTATCTCGAGCGAACAAAAGGCAACTCACCTGGCACGCCTGCCGGGCCGCCCCGAAACCCTATCTCGGGCTGGGCACTCACCGATCAAGCCGCAGCTTGCCGCTGAATCACGGCTGACGTACGCGAATCGCCGCCAGGTTTCAGCCAAACAGCAACGGCTCTAAGCAACGACTAAACGGTCACGACCGCCTTGCTTCGCGGCGTAAAGGGCCTTGTCCGCCCGCTCCAACCAGCTCGCTGCCGATTCCCCGGGTTCGAGCACAGCCATACCTGCGGAGACGGTGATGCTAATCGCATGGCCAGCGTGAACGATTTCAGCCTTTCGGATGGCCTCCAACATTCGCTGTCCCAGCATTTCACTGCTCTTGCGATCGGTTTCGACCAGCACAATTCCAAACTCTTCGCCGCCATAACGGCAAACGAGATCTTGCTTGCGCACGAAGGTGCGCACCAAGGTATCTGCTAACCGTCTCAGCGCTTCGTCGCCGGCTGGGTGCCCATGCGTGTCGTTGATCGTTTTAAAGTGGTCTGCGTCCACCAAGAGCAAGCTCGGAGGCCGTTCGAAAAGCGAACCGAGCTCGGCCAGCCTGGCTATGCGTGCGTCAAAAACGGCTCGATTCAGGAGCTGCGTGAGGGGATCCAGATCGGCCTTTTTCTGAGCGTGGTCGAGCTCAGAGTGCAATTCTTTCAGCTGTTGCCCGAGTTCGCGCACTTGCTCGGCATGACGTTGATTGTGCGCCTCCAAAGACTCCCCCACCACTCGAATCACGCCCTCGGCTGCCAAACGGATCTTCGCCGTATCGCTCGAATCGATCGCCGTCGAGAGTTCACGCAAGTGTTCGCGGACGTTCGCATCAAGTACACGATCTTGGTCGACCGCTGCGCTCACGTGGCGCGCAAAGGTGCGCACGGCATCCCGTAAATCTTCGAGGCTCTGGCCTACATAGGAAGATTCTTCTTTGCGCAACGCAGTGAAAAACTGAAAGAGTCCCGGCCAATCACGGCGCAAGTGCGCCGGAGCTTCTTCTTCGTCCTCCGTATGGGTCGCGCCAATCACGATCTTGGAGGCCCATGCTTCGCAATCTTTGCGGATGTCTGAGCTAGAGAGCGTGGCCAAGTCGAAGGCATAGCGGCCGTAGTCCCGCAGCAAACGCGAAACTGCGTCCAAGGCCTTCTCCGAACCATCGTCGTCGCCGCCTTTCGACGGAACCCCAGCAGCGTCACCGCTCTTCGCTTCTGTTGCCTTTTTCGCCTTCCACAACATCCGTGATCTCCTGCCCGGAGGGCCTACCCCCCTTGAACGGCTGTACCCGACACTCGCTTTACCTTGCCCGAAAACTGCGGCGTTTCGTGCCCAGTTTGGCGCACCGTGACCGCCCCTCGCACTCGGACCAGGGAACGTACTAGGTTCCTCCGCATGTCCGGTTTTGATGATTTTAAGGCACTCTTCGAAGCACCTGGTGCAAAGCAAAGCCCTTCACGGGCGCAACTCAAAGTCGGGGCTCCCAAAGAGGGCATCGTTGTGCATATCAGCACCGACTCGGTGTTCGTGGACATTGGCACTCCCGTGGAAGCCCGCGTGCTCAAGGAAGAGTTCCTCGAAAAGAACGGCCATCTCACGGTGACTCTCGGAGACCGAGTGCGCGGCACGATCACGAATGCCGATCCGGACGCCCCGATGCTCACTACGGTGCTCGGCCGCGGCGGTCACCTCGAATCCTCACAACTCACACTGGCCTTCGAATCCAAGATCCCGATCAGCGGTCAGGTGTCCAAAGTGGTCAAAGGCGGCGTCGAGGTCGATCTCTCTGGAACTCGCGCCTTCTGCCCAGCTTCCCAACTCGATGTGAGCCGTATTTCTGCGCTCGAGCCTTTTGTGGGGCAGAAGTTCGATTTTCTAATTATTGAATACCGGGATAACGGCCGTTCGATCGTCGTTTCGCGCCGAAGCCTGCTGGAAGTTGAGCTCAAGAAGAATCAATCCACCTTGCTGGCCTCGCTCAGCGTGGGCTCGGAAGTCTCCGGCGTGGTCTCGAGCACCAACAAGCACGGTGCGCTCATCGAGCTCGAAGGTTCCCTGGTTGCTTTCGCCCACATCTCGGAGCT
>JBBSBI010000126.1:0-16137 GCA_038251425.1 Polyangiales bacterium | reverse complement strand
GCGCCTCAACGCGAATCGCAAAATCAGTCAGGTCTTCAGCTTGCAGCGCCAACAACATGTGGCGGCGAGCTTCGTCGGTCAGGTGGATCTCAGGATTTGCATTCATTGGCTAAAATTCTGAAAAAGGAGCGCTCAATTCAGCGCGAGTGGAACTAGTACTGTTTTAGTCCTCTTTGTCAAGGAAGCAAGGGTTTGCGGCCCAACTCGTCCCGAAGTTTTTCCCATATTCGATCATGTATGCGCCCGAAAAACGCCGCTGCGACCATTGCGCCCGCCAAAGCCAGAAGCATGTCCCATTGCGCATCCCAAACATCTCCCTGACTGCCCAGGAAGGCTTGGCCAACATCCGAAGCGACCAGCACCGTGACCCACCATTCAAGGATCTCCCAGAATGCCCCAATCGCCAGGATCACGGAGAGCACCAGGAACGTGAACCAACCACCGCGACGTAGCGGTGTTACCGCGAGCAGCACCTCTTTGATCACAAAGTATGGAAAGAACCCGAGCGCTAGATGCCCCACGCGATCGTAGTGGTTCCTCTGCCAATGAAAGACCTCTTTCGCCCAATTGCCGAGCGGCGTGAGCGCGTAGGTGTAGTAGCCGCCGTAGATCAAGATAAGGACATGCAGAAATACGCCAAAATAAGCCCATTGCGTGAGCGGCACTCGACGAAAGCTGAGCACCAAAGCGAGCACGCCGAGCAACCCGGGTCCGACCTCCAAGAGCCAGCTCGTTCTCCCCGCGTCTGGGTTCACGAGCGTGAGCGCACAGATGACACCAAGGAGTGCGAGCAAGCTCAGGGGCAGCCGGCCGTGCCGGCGAATCAACGGGTCGAATGCGGTCGGCATGAGCTTGGCACAGAATCCCAGGCGACGCGCCTCCTGGCAAGTGATAGGCCTCAACCGAGCACATCGTTCAAAAGCGCCTCGCATGCAGCATCCAGAACTCCTTGTACAAGCCACACTCGCGCAAAGTGCGCTGCGAATGTACGAAGAGCTGGCGCCGCGTTACGACCACCATCTGCTGCGCGAATGCCACTACCAAACGCCCCGCGCGGCAGCTGATTTATTGAGGGAATGCTTTCCAACAGCAAGTGGTTTCTGGCTGGACCTCGGGGCGGGCACCGGACTTTTGGGTGTAGAGCTGACACGGGCGGGGGTTGGCGTAGAGCTCCTTGCCCTGGACTTGAGTCGAACCATGCTCGCGCAAATTGCTAATCGCGAATCCTCCGAGACGGGCAAATCTGCGCAGACTTCGCCGTATGTTGCGTGCTGCGAGGCTGATGCTGCTCTGGGACTACCCTTCGACGCCCATGCTTTTGCTGGCGCATGCGCGATTGGTTTCTTTGAACACATTGTGGACCCGGCCTGGATCCTCAGTGAACTCTACAGAACGCTGAATTCAGGCGCGCCACTCATGCTCAGCTTCTGCGCAGGTTCTGCGGGTGCGCCAGTTGAGCTGTTCGAAGCGGCGAGCGGGCTTCTCCGCCACTCTCCCGATGGGTTTCGGCGGAGCTGGGAAACAGCGGGATTCGAGCTGATACACGCACGAACCATCCAGGCCTACGAATCGTACGGAGAGCCTGTGAATCACGAACTGATGCTGCTACGTCGACGTGATTGATTGGGCCTGTCGAGAAAGGTTGTGTTTATGCCTTGGCTCACTCGAGCGAAATCCAACGAATTAGGGAATACCCTCGCCAGAAAAACGAAGCAACAGGGGCATCGCCAGCGTAAGATCCCTGAATGTTGAGCGTTCGGCTGTGCACGTTGGGTCTTGCTCTATCAGCGCTTAGCAGTCGTGCGAGCGCTCAGACGGCGGCTTTCCCGCCCGCTCCTTCTGTATCGACACCCGCCGCACCACCAGCACCACCACCATATAACGTCAACCCTGCCCCACCCGCCTATTCGTATCCCTCGCGTGCGCTACCGCAACAGGTTCCCTACGCACCACCCGCAGCAACACGTGCTCCAACGCTTTCCCCGCAAGCTGGAACCTCAACGCAAGCAGGCCTATCCCCGGCGAGCTACGGCTACGTCCTACAAACAACCCGCAACACGGGGCTGCTCTGGGCCGGCGGGCTCACGTTTGGCGGTGGTTATCTCGGCGCACTCGGCTACGCCACCTCAGCTTCTGTCGGCAGCGGCGGTGGCTGGCTCGTGGTACCCGTGGTCGGTCCTTGGATTGCCATCAGCGGCCGGCACTTACGTTGCGAGAGATCCGAGCAGCTCTCACAGGCGGCGATCAATGACTGCCTGAGTGCTGCGGCGCGTGAGCTCAAAACTATCACGGTGCTGACTTTCAGCGGACTATTTCAAGTAGTCGGTGCTACGCTGCTCATCGTGGGCTGGACGGACAAACAACAGCAATGGCTCCCGCCCGACATGAGCGTGGATGCGGGCCCCGTGGGAGCCTCGGGCCAAGGCCTGCTGGTGCGCGGCACCTTCTAGTGATAACCACCCGACTCAAGCCAGAAGTTCAGAGAGCCAGCTGACCATGCCGAACGACCGAACGAGCGACAATCCGAACGTTGCCCCGATCGAAAAGCCTGCACTAAAAACACCCGCTTCGACTGGCGGTTTCAAACGGGCTGCCATCAAGCTTGGGATATCCTTGGCTCTGCTCGGTGGCGCGTACGGCTTCGGACGCTATCAATCAGCGCAGGCGAGCAGCGTGCTTGAGCAAGTGCAGCTCAAGGCTCAGCAGCTTGAGGCCCGACGTCAACTCCACCTGGCGCTTATGGCGCTTGAAGATCGCAACTTCGGCACCGCACAGAAGACGTTATCGCTGGCGGGCTCGATGTTGGCGAAAGGAGAGCCCCCCGAAGGGTTGGCCAAGCTTGCGGAGGAAATCGCGAACTACAAGTTCATGGCCGGCGAAGATATCTCCACCGATCGCCAAAAGGTCATGGCCTGGACGCTTCGCTTCGACGAGCTGCTCAAGCCCGCGCTTTAGTCTCAATCGAAGGCGTGCTTCCAACCCCGGGCGGGGCTGCTAGAGTCTTGTCACCATGCCCCCCGAGATCTTGGTGCCTCTTGACTACTCAGACACATCCTTGAACGCGTTGCAGTTCGCGGCGTCCTTGGCTGAAAAGTTAGGGGGAAGTCTCACGCTGCTCCACTTTTGGGAAGCACCGCCCGTTGCGCGCCACGGAATGGTCGCGGCTGGAAGCTCTGGGGCAAAGCGTGGATTGGCCGAATTGGTGATTGAGCAAGCCGAGAACGAACTGTCGAGCTTCATCGAGAGAGCTCAATTGCCGCCCCTACTCCCGGTGAGACGTGAGCTTCGCGAGGGGAATGCTTTGAAGGAAACGCTGGCGGCAAGCGAAACCGGCCAATACTCGCTGATTGTATTGGGCACACACGGCCACACCGGTCTTGGCCACTTGATGTTGGGCAGCGTCGCTGAACGAGTGGTTCGCCTCTCACCTATCCCGGTTATCAGCGTACCGCAACGCAAATCTCTATAGGCTGGGCACGGAGTTCTGACACAGGAGCTCGGTGAAATAAACCTGCCGGGTTCCCGTCAACCAATCTTCGTAAAGTATCCCAACGGAGCCCGCAGGCCCGAGCGCAACGTGAGGACTCAAGGTATCGCTCGGGCTTGTGGTGAGGCGAGCTTCCGGCGTGAGTCCGAGGAGCGACGGCGAAATCTGCTTCGACTCCAGCTCATAGTTTCCGTAGCGGAAATCAGACCAAACCAGGAGCGCTCGATCTCCCAACGAAACTGCCACATGACCTCTGGCAAATTGGCCGTAATCCGTCACTGCGCGGGGCGAGACGAGGACCGTCCCGTCCTCCGCCAAGGCGGCCCCCCAAATACTCGAACCGGGCGCATTCCGGAATTGGTCCCAAAACACCAGAAAGCGATCCTTCAACCAAATGATCGAAGGAGCCTGCACATCGGAGAACCCGACATCAACGATCCGGCCGAGCTGCGAAAGATCAGGAGACAGCGAGCGGAAGTTGAGAATCGGCGCGCCACCTACCAGCGAGGTATACACCATGCCCACCGAAGATTTACCGCGAGCCAGCGCGGGCGATTCGGAACCGCTCTCCGGCAAGGTGAGCGGAACGTTAGGGCCGATGAGCTCGCCCCCCTCACTGACGCGCTGCCCATAAATCACGACGGAACCGGCGGCGGCCCCCAACTGACTTCGGCGATCGTCCCAGGCTAACAAGTACTCGCCGTCACTGTAGACAAGAACCGGATGGAGTGAGAAATCTTCTGCTCTTGTGATACGCAAATCCGGGCCAAATTTTTGCCCAGAGCGATCGAGACGATTGAAATAGATCTCGTAATTGTCGTCGATCCGCGCATCTTCCCAAGCCATCGCATAGGCACTGCCTGTCCAAAGTAGCGGGCCGCCAAACGTATCTGCGTTCACGCTGGTCAGTGGAACTTGGGGGGCAAGCCGCACATCAGCCGAAATCCCCTGGAAATAGATCTTCCAATTATCCTTTTTGCCAGCGTAGCTGAGCGCAAACTGCTGACCGTCAAACGCGATCCCAGAAGCCTGCGCTCGCTCCTGGCCAACCGATACCTGAAGCGGCGAACGCCCATTCGGGGCCCAAACGGCGCCCTCATCAATGATGCCGTTGCAATCATTGTCCTTGCCATCACACATCTCGCGAGCACCCGGTTGGACGGCGGCGCTCGTGTCGTCGCAATCGTTTGCGCATGCTGCGGCTGTCTCCGAGGACGTGCCAAACGGCACACCCAGCACTCCATCCCCATCCCGGTCTTCGGCCAGATTCTCGTGGACGCAACTCCCCGAGCTTGGCTCGCAACTGTCGCGCGTGCACCGATTCTTGTCATCGCACTCGATTGCAGGAGCCGCGATGCACTTGCCTTTGCTCGAGCAGATTTGTGGGCGACAGAGGTTCGCGCTCCTGCAATCAGCATCCAGCTTGCAGGTAACTTCCGGCTTGGTGCCGTTCGCTGATACTTCTGCCAACTCGGATCGGCCACCACAACCCAATCCCAGCATTACAAGAAGGCCAACGCCTGCGCCGCTAGCTCTCAGCCGCATACCCCGATCCCGTCGACGTCCGTCTCCACGCAAATTAGGCCATTTTTGCAGGTACTCGGACCGTCCAACTGGCAAAGCGGGAGGCAGCGTTTACCCGGCCGATTGCCGATCACACACATGTGCCCAGGCTCACAGCGCCCGAGTGCGTCTCCACATTCGGCGCCTTCTGGGATCAACCCCACGGATCGACATTGGGATCCGGGGATCTCCTGACCACACCCCGTCGCATCGGTTGCGTACACCAAGAACGGATAACATGCCATTCCAGGCTCACACCCCGAGGAAGCAGCGTTCGCTCCGAACAAGTCACAGGTGAAGACTGGCGCGGGCTTGGGTAGGGCATCGCACACCGGGTCCCGATACTTACTCACGTCTGGCGGAGGGTCACCGTGGCTGGCTCCTCCTGTCTGCATTCCAGGACGCTCAGTGTTGCGGCTGCCTCCTACGCCGGAATCCTTCCCCGCAGCACCGTCCCCGCCATCAACGGTCGTTACGTGCCCACCGCAGCCTGACGCTAAGGCAAGCGCGATGAGTATCGCAGGCACCGAGCATCGACAGAGCATTCGGGTTGGAACATACCCCAAGCTCCTCACCGGAGCACGACAAATGCCCAGGGGAGCCATCGCTTCGCTTGCGTTTTCCGTTAATCCGAAGCAAACGGAGCCTCATGCGAGCGCTGTCTTCCCTAACCCTAGCCCTCACTTTTGCCCTGCTGGCGCCACTCGGTTGCAAATCCCGCTACGAAGAGCCGGCTCCTAGCCCTAACGCAACTGATCAAGCCAACGCCCAAAGCGAAGTGCTCGCCCCAAACCAACCTGCCACGCAGACGCCCGCAGTCACGGCCGCGCCAGCGCCGACCCCTGCCCCCACAGCCTCTCAACCAGCCGTTGTCGCCAATGCCGCCATACCAGCCGGTGGCGATCCGCTCGCTGGAAAATTCAGCTTGGCAGAAGCAACCAAAGGTCTTGCTGCTAAGGGCAAGCTAGTGGCGGATATCGTCACCAGCCTCGGCAAGCTTTCCTGTGAGCTCTACGACGACAAGGCGCCGAACACGGTGGCGAACTTCATCGGCCTGGCGCGCGGTCTGCGTCCCTGGAAAGCGCCCGACGGCACCTGGGTCAAGAAGCCTCTGTACGATGGCACGATCTTCCACCGCATCATCAAAGGCTTTATGATCCAAGGCGGCGACCCGATGGGAACCGGCGCTGGCGAGCCCGGCTACGTGATTCCCGACGAAGTTTGGCCTGGCGCTGCGCACGATCGGCGCGGCTTACTCTGCATGGCGAATCGTGGAAAGAATACCAATGGTGCGCAGTTCTTCATCTTAGATGCAGCGGCCCGCCATCTCGACAGCGGCTACACCATCTTTGGCAGCTGTGGGCCAGATTCGGCAGTCGAAGCACTCGCCAACGTTCCGGTGAACGGCGAACGCCCAGTGACGCCCCCCAAGATCAACAAGGTGACGATTCATCGCAAGTGAGCGTGTCAACGCCTGTTCAGGCACCCGCAAGTCATCACCCTCAGTCCGCCTGATAGATCCGGACCTGCGTCGGATCGATGTCGTAGTAGCTCGCCAACTCGGGCCGACCAAAGCTCAACGCCCCAAACGTGTTGAGGGCGACCGCACAGGCCGCGACCAGCCAAAATCTGCGTCCAAAGCGGAGATCAGACAGCGCTAAGAGTGCGAAAAGGAATACGGCATAGTCGTTGGAAAAACGGTACCCGAACTGCAACCAACCCGTATTTTGGTAGAAAAGGCTCGGCAACGCTACCAACAGCAGCGTGACCCAGAGCGCGAGATCCAGGGGCGTTCGCCGCCGGTTCCAGAGGAGCGTCAAGTAGAACGGGGTGGTGACCCAAAGCGCGAGCCCGTGGCCGTTAATCTGAAACCATGTTTCAGGCCGGAGACCGGTCCAGTACGGCAGACTAGTGAGCAGGACGCCGAGATTCTTAGGCAGGTAGTGGTAGCTGAAAAGCCCAAAGCGTTGGATGCGCGATTGCCAGATGATCTGCAGGTACTCGTACCCAAAGTTGAATGGATCGCCGAAGCGCGCCCAATTGTGCCAGCAACAACCCAACAGGCTAAGCCCCACGGGCAGCGAGAACCAGGCCAATTTCTTGATAAATTCCGGCCAATTACGAGCCCCCGTGGGCGCCTTGCACACGCGATACGCCTCAACAACAAACAGGGCTGAAGCGAACAGCAACGGCGTGCGGGTTAGAAATGCGAACCCCAACATCACGCCCGCGAGGAATGGGCGTTCGGCTCCGAGTGCCAACAAGAAGTAGCTGGCGGCGAGCACCACCGCAACCACATGGGCCGCAAACCAGACGCTGCCTTGAACAGCGGTGAAGAAGTACACGCTGCCCAAACCCAAGAGCAAAGCTAGAATCGCATTGGCCGAACGGTTGCGCTGACTGAACCCAAGCCGCGTCAGTTTTTCAAGTGCGTAGAAGAGAATCAGCGGACCAAACCCAGCCAACCCCAGAAAAACCGCGCCGTCCCGAACGCGCTCTGCGCTCCCTGCCAGTGCCACGAACGGCAACAGGATAACAGCCGGCAACGGCGGAAAGGTAATGAACCATCGGCCCTGGAAAGCCGCGAAATCGTTATTGCCGGTGTATCCGGGAGGTGGCCCCGTGAGCGCGAGGCTGCCCTTCAACCAAGCCTCCGCCAGCAGTGCGAAGTGATTGTAGGGGGTGTGAACCCGAAGCGTCTCGGGTGCGGCGCAGAGCAAGAACGCCAGAGTGGTCGCACAGTAAATGCCCACCGCGTAAGCCGCGCGTGCCTTGGCGGTGCTTGCCATCCGTGGCTCAAGGTAGAAGAGCGCCAGCGCGTGGGCAATGCGCGCAGGAAAACCCAGGTTTGGTTTGCAGTTGCTCAGGCGGAGCGCTAGCCTCCGGCCGTGGCCGAACGTCCCCTATTTGAAGTGCAGCTAGCCGATCTTGAGCGCGGACCTAAGCAGGTGACTTGGACCATCCCAGATGCATGGCTCAAGGATTGTCTGCGTGACACGGAGGCCGAGCCCACGGGCGCCCACGGCGAGGCCACGCTCGAACTCACCGACACGGGCGGTGGAGTCCTGGTGCGGGGCTCGCTGCACGTCGAGATCCAGATGCCCTGCGCCGAAACGCTGGATCCTGCCGTTTACCGTATTGCGCCAGAAGTTTTCCTGTCACTGGAGCGGAGTGATGTGCCTGAGGCTCGCATCGCGAAATCTTCGAAGTCGAAGCGAAAAGCAGAGCCGCCCAAGAAAAAGGGGGGCTGGGAGGAGACCCCCGAGCTGGTGCCTGAGGAGGCCGGCTCGGACACATTTTCCGGAGAAAGCGTGGTGCTTGACCCCTTTCTGCGCGAGTTCATCCTGCTGGATTTACCGATGGTCCCCCTCCGAGAAGACTTGCGTTCGGGGAAGGGCCCCGCTATCGCTGCGCCCCCACAAGCCGATCAGGAGCAAGAACGCCCCATCGATCCACGCTTGATGCCGCTCGCAGCGATTCGGGAGCGGTTAGGTTTTAAGAAGGAGTGAGCCCGTGGCAGTCCCCAAGCGCAGGAAAAGCAGCAGCAAAGGCGCAATGCGTCGCGCCAATCACGACAAGGTCACGGCTCCAAACGTGATGCCGTGTCCCAATTGTTCGGCAGCGATGATTTCGCATCGCGTGTGTTCGAGCTGTGGTTTTTATAATGGCCGAAGCGTCGTCACCAAAGGTGCGACTGAGCAGGCTAAGTAAGCGAAGCTCTTGAACGCCAAAGTTGCGTGGCTTTTTCCGGGCCAGGGCAGTCAGTCCGTCGGAATGGGCAAAGCCCTCTTTGATAGCTCCAAGCGCGCCCGAGAAGTTTTCGAGCGCGCCGATGCGGCGCTCGGTCGTTCGATCTCCAAGCTGTGCTTTGAAGGGCCGCTGTCGGAGCTCACGCTCACCGCGAACACCCAGCCCGCCCTGGTAACCACGAGCATCGCCACGCTGGAGGCGCTCCGCGAGGCACTCCCTCAACTCCCGGTGCCAGCCTGTGTGCTTGGCCATTCACTGGGCGAATACAGCGCGTTGGTCGCTGCCGAAGCTTTGAGTCTCGAGCAGGCCGTGCGCCTGGTGGAGCTTCGGGGGCGCGCGATGCAAGATGCAGTTCCTGCAGGTGAGGGCGCCATGGCAGCCATCATCGGCGGAGACATTGCCCAGGTGGAGGAGCTGTGCCGTGATGCGGCGGAGGGCGAAGTCCTCGCCTGCGCAAACTTCAATTCTCCAGGTCAGGTAGTGATCGCTGGTGGCGTCAACGCGGTAGCGCGAGCCTCGAAGCTCGCCCCTGATCGAAAACTCAAGGCCATCGCACTTCCCGTGAGCGCACCCTTCCACTGTTCACTGATGCGCCCAGCCGCCCGGGCAGTGTCAGATGCGCTGAGCCAGATTCAGGTGGCACAGCCCAAGTTCCCTGTGATCGCCAACGTCAATGCCGAACTCAATACCGATGCAGCACGGGTGCGCGAGCTGCTCGTGAGTCAAGTTTGCTCGCCAGTGCTTTGGCAGCAGTCCATCGCACAGGCACGCCAACTCGGAGTGACGGTTGCTTTCGAGGTAGGTCCCGGAAAGGTCTTGGCGGGCCTCGTCAAACGAATCGACAAAGGGCTGCGCGTGCTAGGGCTTAGCGAGCCACCCCATTTTCTTGAAGCGTCTGGATTCATTGGGTAATCAGCGTGTGTGCCGCGTTGCGCAACTTGCGTCAAAGAGGTAGCTCGTACAGATCGGATTATTCCAAACTCCTCGCTTTCCCCCTAGCCACGCGCGCCGACCGTGGTAAACAGCGCCGCCTTCGCCCGACCATGCGAATCATCCTCAAAAGCCGCCATGTTTGATCTGTCAGGGAAAGTCGCAATTGTTACCGGTGGCTCGCGCGGGATTGGGCGCGCTGCAGCCGAGGCACTCGCCGGACAAGGTGCTCGAGTGGTGGTGGGCTACGCCACGCAGGAAGCCGCCGCCAGTGAAGTGGTTGCAGGGATTCTGGCAAAAGGTGGTACGGCCGAGAGTCTGCATCTCAACGTGAGCGATGCTGCAGGCGCGGAGAGCGCCATCACGGAAACAGCCAAACGCCTTGGCCGTCTGGATATTCTGGTGGCGAGCGCCGGCATTGCGATCGATGGCCTGCTGTTGCGTCTCAAAGAGGAAGATCTCGACACCACGCTCACGGTGAACCTTAAGGGTTCGATCATTTGTGCCAGGGCGGCCATTAAGGCCATGATGAAGAACCGCTGGGGCCGAGTTATCTTGCTCTCAAGCGTCGTCGGTGAGATGGGGAACGCCGGGCAAGTTGCCTACGCAGCGTCCAAGGCAGGCCTGCTCGGTGTCGCCAAGACTCTTGCGCGCGAGTATGCTTCCCGCGGAATCACGGTGAATGCCGTGACTCCTGGTTTCGTTGCCACGGACATGACCGCGAATCTTTCGGAAGAGCAGCAGAAGGCCATGCTGAGCGCCGTTCCGCTTGGCCGAGTGGCCGCGCCCGCGGAAATTGCTGCCGCAATTGTGTATCTTGCTTCGGAAGAAGCAGGCTATATCACCGGACATGCATTGCGCGTGAACGGTGGGATGTACATGTAACTCTGGGAAATTTTCCCAACTTAACGAGCGCAGCTCCCCAATTTCTGACCCTTCGGAGGCCCCATGGCAGAAGAAATCATCGCCAAGGTCAAGCAAATCATCAAAGAACAGCTCGACGTAGACGAGAAAGACATCAAGCCCGAATCCACCTTCATCGATGACCTAGGCGCAGACTCGCTCGGCCTCGTGGAGTTGGTTCTAGCCTTCGAAGAAGCCTTCGAAATCGACATCCCCGACGAAGACACGGAAAAGATCCGAACCGTTCAGGATGCCGTCACTTACATTCAAAAGGCGCGGCAGTAGCCGTTTTGACTTGAGGCGCTTGTCTATCCCAGCCGCCCAGTCGTGCGCTGGGGTAGACCGACGCGTCATGCATTGACGTCCAAGGAGCACGGATGGAGCGCGTTGTCGTAACAGGTTTGGGCCTGGTGACCCCGGTTGGCATCGGAACCAACGAGAGTTTCGCTGCTTTAATTGCTGGAAAAAGCGGAGTTGGGCCCATCACGCAGTTCGAGATGACCCCCGACTACCCTTCTCGGATCGCAGCTGAAGTGAAGAACTTCAACGCTGAGGATTTCGTCGAGAAGAAAAAGCTTAAAGAATGCGGGCGTTTCATTCCCTTCGCCATGGCCGCCAGCAAGCTCGCACTGAACGACGCTGATTTGGGGCTCACGGACGAAGAGCGAGAAAATGTTGGCGTGTTTATTGGCGTTGGGCTCGGCGGTATTGAACGCTTGGAGGCCATCAAGGACGTCCTGAACACGAAGGGGCCTACCAAAGTTAGCCCGTATTTCATTCCGAGTTTGATCGCCAATCTCGCGGCTGGGCAGGTCTCCATTGAACACGGGTTTCAGGGGCCGAGCTTTTGCCACGTGAGTGCTTGCTCATCGAGCGCACACGCCATTGGTGAAGCGATGCGCTGGATCCGTGAAGGTAGGGCCGATGTCATGGTGGCGGGTGGCGCCGAGGCAACGATTTCTCCTATTGGCATCGCTGGGTTTTCCGCGATGTTCGCCCTGAGCCGCCGCAACGCCGAACCCGAGCGTGCTAGCCGTCCTTGGGATCGAGATCGCGATGGCTTTGTGTGTGGCGAGGGTGCTGGCACACTGATCTTGGAATCGCTCACCCGCGCTAAGCGCCGCGGTGCACGCATCTACGGCGAGGTGACCGGCTTCGGCGCCACGAGCGACGCATATCACATCACCAAGCCGGCGCCTGAAGGGCGCGGGGCCGTCCGGGCGATGGAATTCGCCTTGAAGGACGCCAAGCTCAACAAGACAGACCTCGACTACATCAATGCGCACGGGACCTCCACACCCCCTGGAGATCGCGAAGAAGCTCGGGCCGTGATCAATGTCTTTGGTGCTCACGCACTTGAAAAGAAACTTTGGGTGAGCTCCACCAAGTCGATGACTGGACACCTTCTCGGAGCCGCAGGCGCACTGGAAGCTGCCGTCTGCTTGAAATCGATGGAAACAGGGCTGATTGCGCCGACGATCAATTTGGAGAATCAAGATCCCGACTGCCCGTTGGACTTCGTTGCCAACAAGGCGCGGGAGCGTAAGATTCGCCATGCCATGAGCAATTCCTTCGGCTTCGGTGGTACGAATGCCACCCTCATCTTCTCAAGTTACGAAGGTTAGTTCGAAGCGGGCCTCTTCATGCAGTGCCCATTTTGCCGAGATATAGACTGCCGTGTCGTGGATTCACGATTGGTTGCGGGGAGTACCGTCACGTGGCGCAGGCGCGAGTGCGAGGGATGCAAGCGCCGCTTCACTACCTATGAACGCGTCGAGCACAACTTACCTACGGTCGTCAAAAAAGACGGCCAGCGCGAACCCTTTGACCACGGTAAGCTCGTGCGCAGCCTACGCATCGCTTGCAACAAGCGCCCGGTTTCTGCCGACACCCTCGAAGAGCAAGCTGAGGCTATCGAGCACGAGCTTTCAACTCTGGGAGACAAAGAAGTTTCCTCCGACGTGATCGGCGAACGCGTCATGGCACGTTTGAAGACGCTGGATGGCGTGGCGTACGTGCGATTCGCCAGTGTGTACCGTTCATTTCGGGATATCGACGAATTCATGGACGAAATGGGCAAATTGGTTCACGCCGAGCAAGTGCCAAGGAGCAAATGATGATGGCCGAGATCGATGAAACGATGATGGCGCGAGCCATCGCCCTCGGTAAGCGTGGCGATCCTTCGCCCAATCCGCACGTCGGTGCGGTCATTTGTCAGGGCACTGAGGTGGTGGGAGAAGGATTTCACCAAAACGCAGGGCATGAACACGCGGAGATTGCTGCCCTTCAGCAAGCGGGCACACGGGCGCAGGGTGGCACGATGTACGTGACGCTGGAGCCTTGCAATCACGAGGGCAAAACACCACGTTGCGTGGATGCGCTGCTCGCTTCTGGGCTCAAACGCGTCGTGGTGGGGTGTTTGGATCCGAATCCGCACGTTGAAGGCGGCGGCCTCGAACGGTTGCGGGCGCAGGGTGTCGAGGTTAAGGCGGGGGTCTGTGAAGCAGACGCCAAACAGCTCATTTTGCCTTGGGCCAAATACATCACCAAGGGCTCCACGTTTGTCGCACTCAAGCTTGCCATTTCTCTCGATGGCCGCACCGCCACACGCACTGGGGACTCCAAGTGGATCACTTGTGCCGAATCGCGCGCCCGCGTGCACGCCTTGCGCGCATTTCACGATGGCGTTGTGATCGGGATCAATACGGTGCTGGCCGACGATCCTCAGCTGACGGTTCGCGATGTTTCGGGCAGAAATCCGATTCGGGTGATCATCGACAGCAACCTCCGTCTGCCGTTGAAGTCACACATCGTTGATACGGCTTCAGATACACCCACGTGCGTCTTTACGACTGCCAATGGCTCACGAGCGATTGCCAATGTCCTCGAAGCTAAGGGCGTCAACGTGATTTACGTGGCGGCCACGGCCGAAGGGCGGTGTGACATGCGAGGCGTGTTGAAAGAGCTGGCTGCGCGCGAAGTGGTGAGCGTGCTGTGCGAGGGCGGAGCCGAGCTCGCGGGCAGCTTGATTGCTGGTGGCTTAGCTGACGAGCTGCATTTGTTCATCGCACCAGTGCTGCTCGGGCCTCGCGGCAGGCCCGGAGCCGTCGATTGGGCTGGCCCGGAAAGTCCGTCGGATGCCCCGCGAATTGAGCCCGCCAACTGGCAGCTGTGCGGAAATGACGCGTACGTGAGCGGGCCGCTCGTCTATCCGCGGAAGGCGTGAATTCGCGCTGAGCCACGCGCTCGGGCTGGGGAGGGCCGCGATTTTCTGGGAAAATCAGTGCGTTGCGAGCCACGACGCTCGATGTTAGGTTTCCGAGGGTCATGGCTATTTTGGAGATCCTTGAATACCCAGATCCTCGATTGCGTGAGATCGCCAAGCCCGTGAGCGAGGTCACTGATGAGATCCGCGTGCTCGTCGAGAATATGGCAGAGACAATGTACGACGCGCCTGGCGTGGGGCTGGCGGCAACTCAGGTGGGTGTCCATCAGCGCATCTTCATCATCGATATCGCGGCGGAAGATGAACCGAGCGATCTCAAGGTGTTCATCAATCCAGAGCTTTTTGACGCTGATGGCGTGCAGATTTACAAAGAGGGCTGCCTTTCTTTTCCGGGTGCCACCGAAGATATCAAGCGAGCGGAGCGCATTAAAGTGCGAGCGCTTGATATCCAGGGGAAGTCGTTTGAATTCGAAGCCGATGGGCTCATGGCGGTTGCCCTGCAGCATGAGAACGACCATTTGAACGGCGTATTGATGATCGACAAGCTGAATGCCTTTCAGCGCCGCAAAATGGGACGCAAGCTGGCCAAGGCGCGCGCCGAAGATGCCGCGCCGACTTAGCTTGCTGGCCGCTAACGCGAAGGTGGCCGGCTAAAAACTGCTTGGTCGATCTCAAGCCCGCGACTCGCGAGCTCTGCTGCGATCTTTGGCACAATGCCCGACGCATTAAAGCTACCTTCAACGGCACCTTCAGCAGCTGTGCGCTCTACAGAAAAAGTGAAGATATCTTGTAGCCAAATTTCTTCGGCAGTCGTTCCGGAAAGCTCCGCAACCCTGAGCACGCGGTAGCGACCATCCGCAAGCCGGCACACTTCAACTCCAATATCAAAGCTCGTACGCACCCATTCGCGGGCTGCACCAGCGCTCAGACCGGGATTTTTAGAAACGAGCACGGCCGGCAGCCGAGAGAGTGCTCGCCGCAAGCTGGGTGCCCGCACCGCACCGACGATGCCATCCACTCCTTCTACCGCGGCCGACAAGAGTGCGAGGGCCGTATCGGTGTCGGAGAGATCAACAATCAGCCGGCCTGCGCCACCGCGGCGTAGTGCGCGAAATAACGACGAGCCGTCGAAGCCGAGCTCCGCCGTAGCGAACAAAGTGGTCCGCTCACGTGGCAAACCGAACGTTTCTCCGTCCGCAACGACGTACAATGACGGGTCATCGCAGATCGAACAGAGACCATTCACAACAGACGCTATTCCCTCGTCGTCAGCACCCACCACCAAGATGTTGGCTCTGCCTTGCAGGCACTGGTGGAGAAACGACGCGATGGATCGAGAAATAACGCCATGCCGGACGAGCTCCTCGACCGACCGGAGCGGAGGCCGCCGGCGTTTTAGAAGCACCACCGCACCCTCGGGGGAAACCTCACCGAGCACGATTGAGACGCGAGTTCCGTCCGGAAGTTGACGGCTAATGAAGGGCTGCCCGGGAGTCAGCGGTTGACCCGCCTTCAGGCAAAGCCGACGTACGACACGCAACAGCGAAGCTTCCGAAGTGAACGGTAGCGGAAGCGGTGCATAGCGCCGGTCGCGCTCAACATGAACGCGGTCGAAGCGGTTGACTGTAATTGCCGTAACGAGCGGATCGGACAAAAGTGGACCGATCGGTCCGAGCTCCAAGAGCTCGTCCATGATCAGGCTCTCTGCTTGGTCAGTCGGCAGACCCGAAGGTTGGCCAGAATCGCTTTCGTTCAAAGCATGCAACCGAGCCTTGATCGCCTCTGAAACTCGGCCTCGGAGCACGGCAGTCGGCTCGCCCTCGAGTTCGCTTTCCGACACCCGAGCGAGCACCGCTTGCACCATCTCGGCGAGGAACTGCCGCTGCCGATGGATCTCGGGAGTTGCCATGTCGTCCACGACTGGCGGGGGCACCTGGGGCAAGCTCTCGTTCGAACTTGAAGCGTGTGCCTCGGACGAATCCGGCCGGGAAATAGGCGTTCCGGGACCTGAAATGTTAGGAACACGCGGCGCCAGCGGTACCCGAGATGCGACAAACTCAGTGGCGACACCCCGCGTCGGGCGCATGGACACCACTGGGGCCGATGCCTCCGAACGAGATGAAGACGGTGCATGACTCGGGACACTCACGAGTTGGCGCGCTGAGGAGCGCTCCGCTTCGTCGGCCACCTCGATACGGAGTACGAAATCTCCGATGTAGATCCGATCCCCTTCACGAACGATCGTCGCGTGCGAGATCCGTCGGCGATTCACATACGT
>JBBSBI010000125.1:0-16190 GCA_038251425.1 Polyangiales bacterium | reverse complement strand
TGACAAGCCAAACGAATGTCGTGCGCCAGATCTGAAGTGCCGTAGGCTTTGCCGATTTCCCCATGCTCGCGCAAGATGGCGCCTTTCTCGCGGCCCTCGAGTTCTTCGAATGCTCCATTCCTACGCAAGGGGTACCAAATAGCCCACGGCCAGGCCGGGTTCTTCGCCGTGTGTCGCGGGCGATCCAACAGCCAATATTTGAGGTCGGATTCATAGCCGCTCGAATAACTGCGCCCTAGCATCGTTAACTCGGGACGGATCTTGAGCCCGAAAGTTGTGTCCGCGTTGCAAGCAGGCCGTACGGCGCGCACGAACATTTTCGGATCTTCGCTCCAGCTGAGTAGCCCGATCGAATTGGGCTGGTTGACATCCTCGTACAGCACGCTTGGAACCTCTCGTTGCTCCAGCTCTGCGGCAAGGTTCTTCAAACTTTCGGCAGGTCGAATTGCGGTGCAGTCAAACACCAAGAGCTGCATGAAGAGTCGCGTGTCCATGGCCTGCGGCTGGTCGTCTTTTGGGGCGCCATGCTCGAGCACGTCGACCAGGGAAGGAGTGTGTTCGTGGGACATTCCGCATGGATGACACCCTTTGTCTCGGGGGTCGAGTGGTGGGTGGCTTTCGCTTGGCGTCCCGCGGATTCCTGTTAAGCTCCGCCCGCTTGTCGAACAAAAGGTCTGTTCCGCCGCTAGTTGATGCCGTCGAACCTCAGGAGTTGAGTGGTCGGGAGCTTGGGCATTTGTCCCATCCGTTGCCTGCCGGCATGCGGGATTTGCTTCCTCTCGAAGCGAGCGCCCAAGCGGAGCTCGTGGCGCAGCTCCTTCATAGCTTCGATCTGCATGGGTACCTCCAGGTGGAGCTGCCCGCTTTCGAATATGCAAGTGTCCTTGAGCGGGGGCTCGGCGCGTTGGATGCCGCAGAGGTCCTGCGTTTCGTTGAACCAGGTACGGGCGAAGTGGTCGTGCTGAGGCCGGACATGACACCCCAAGTTGCGCGCCTGGTGGCGACCCGACTCGCGGGAGCGACACCCCCGATTCGGATCGCGTATCGGGGCAGCGTTGTTAGGCGCCGTCATCAACGAGCGCGCCGCCATCGTGAGATCCCCCAAGTCGGCCTAGAGCTGATGGGGCTAGCCGGTCAGGCCGGCGATCTTGAGGTGCTGACAGCCGCAACTGCAGCTTTGTCGGCCACAGGGCTTTCCGAGTTCACCTTGGATCTCGGCAATGTGAAGATCACCAAGGCGCTCCTGGAGGCGGTCGATCGGAGCTTCTGGCCGGATTTGATTGAGGCGCTCCACTTGAAGGACTCCGCCAGCCTGGCGCGACGTGCCGAGCGCCTCGGGGTTTCAAAATTAGAGACAGCCGCCTTGGCCGCATTGGCCGAGCTGCATGGTGGAGCTGAAGTTTGGCCCCGTGCGGAGCGCGTGCTGCGGGGTACGTCCGCTGAGCCAGCGTTAGCCGAGCTGCGACAGCTTGCGGAGGCCGTGGAGAGAAATGAGCTGGCGGCTTCGGTCTTGGTAGATCTCGGGGAAACGTGGGACTTCAATTATTACACGGGCTCCGTCTTTCATTTATTGGCAGAGGGCCCGGGTGAGCCGGTCTGTTCGGGTGGGCGCTACGATGGGCTGCTTCAGTTGTTTGGTGCGCCCAATTCTGCGGCGGGCTGCGCCGTAGATGTGGCGAATTTGGCCTGGGCCCTGGAAACAGCGGGCCGAAAACATCGCGTTCCAAGGCTCGTGATTGCCGAAGACAGTGCGGACGCCGCGCTCTTGTTGGAGCTCCGGGCCAGCGGCGTGCGCGTGGCGACAGCCAGCCGGGCTGATCTGCCGAGCTTCGCCGTGGGTTGGTCGTTTTCGCATCAGCTCACGCTCGATGCTGGGCGGGCCATCTTACGGGATGAGGGCGGAACAGAAGTCTCTTGCAGCGTCGAATCCAACGCCAGCTTGGCAACATGGGTTCGGAGCCGCGTGAATTGAAAGGTTAGGAATATTTATATGAGTGCGGTTGTGATCGTTGGCGCCCAATGGGGAGATGAGGGCAAGGGCAAAATCGTGGATATTTACACGGAATTTGCCGATGTTGTGGTGCGTTATGCGGGCGGGCCGAATGCCGGTCATACGCTCGTGGTTGGGGATGAGAAGCTGGTGGTGCGTCTGCTGCCAAGTGGGATCTTGAGGGAAGGCTCAACCTGCATTTTAGGGCAGGGGATGGTGATCGATCTGGACGTCTTGGTAGGCGAGATCGATGAGCTCTTGCGCCGAGGCAGAACCCACGTGGAGGCCCAGCTATGGATCAGCGACCGCGCTCACTTGGTGCTGCCCTACCATATTTTGGTCGATACGCTGCGCGAAGGCACGGCCAAGGAGGGCAAGGCGCTTGGAACCACGAAGAAAGGCATCGGGCCCGCCTACGAAGACAAAGTGCGGCGGGTTGGGATTCGAGCCGGAGACCTCAAGGACAAATCTAAGCTAACGTCTAAGATCGCCAGCGCGCTCGAAGCCTGGGAACCCGTGATCAAGGCGCTCGGCGGAGAATCTCCGACTGTGGCACAAATCCTGGCAACTTTGGAGCCGCGCATTCCGCGCATTCTGCCGCGCCTGGCAAACGCCTCGAAGATGGTAGACGACGCTGTGCGCTCAAAGAAGCGCGTGATGTTCGAGGGGGCCCAGGGCACGCTCCTTGATATTGATCACGGCACCTATCCGTTCGTCACCTCGAGTTCCGCCGTGGCAGGTGGCGCCGCGATTGGGAGCGGGATCGGACCGAACCGAATCTCAACCGTGATCGGTATCACCAAAGCCTACGCCACTCGCGTTGGCGCCGGCCCATTCCCCACCGAGCTGGAAGACGCATCCGGTAGGCACCTTCGAGAAGTCGGTGCTGAATTTGGCTCTGTCACAGGGCGCCCGCGTCGTACGGGCTGGTTAGATATTCCTGCGCTCCGCTATGCCGCGCGGGTGAACGGCTTGGATGGCCTGGCGCTCACCAAAGTGGATGTGCTGACGGGCCTGGATAAGCTTCGGGTATGCGTTGCCTACGATACGCCCGAGGGGCGCACTGACGACCTGCCGATCGATTATTTGGACGAGCCGGGTCGGGCCATTCCCGTGTTTGAAGAGTTGCAGGGTTGGAGCGAATCACTCAACACGGTGCGCGTGCTGGAGCAATTGCCGGCAGCTGCGCGTGCTTACGTGCGCTTCATCGAAGATCGTAGCGGTGTCCCGATTTACTTGGTGAGCGTGGGGCCCCGGCGCGACGAAACGATCATGTTGCACAACCCGTTTGTCGGTCGGGCTGCTGCGCCGTAAACGTCTCCCCCGCCAGAGCCTGGGCGATGGCTTGGGGGAGACAAGCCTCGCACGAGCGCCTTCGGGCGCCGGCGAGGCGAGAGGGGGCAGGCACATAACCGCGACCGCTCACAGTGATCCAGCGGGGTTGCGGGGCCGCGCCGCAGGCGTGCCAGGTGAGGTGCCCTTTTCGTTCGTTGGAAGATAGTAAGCATGCTTACTATCTTTTCAGGCTGAAGCTTGCGCCGCCAGCCAATGCTCGAGCCGCGCCTGTGTTCGACAGCTGCTCAACCTGGATCCGGGGCTCGGGCGTTGACTTGCGCGCTTCAAGTAGGCCGGTAAGTATTGCTGCGTGTTCCCGCTTGGATTTGCCCTGCTCCTCGCCTTACCGGCGGCAATGACGGATGACGCACGGGAAGCTCTAGCAGCGTCGAGCCCGCGCTGGCCTGCGTGTGTAGTGGAGCCTGCACGCAAGGCGGCTCTGCTCTGGGTGCCTGCGCGTTCGGGCAAGCTCGCCCAAGCCTGTGAGCGTCTGGCTTTGGGTTATGCCCTGCTTGAGGAAGCGCCTGCGCGCTCGCTGCTCTTGGCCGAAGAACGCCTCCGTTTGGCTCCGAGTGGGGCAGAGCCCGAACTCAAGGGTGCGTGGTGGGTGTTGGCTGGGCAAGCTCTCGTGCGACTCCAGCGAGCGGAAGAAGCGTGGGGGTATTTCAAACGATTTCAAGCGAGTGGTGGGCGTTTGAAGGGCGCGCGTGTGCTGGCTGATTTTGCACTGGCGGGCCAGAAGTTGGGGCAAAACGCCGAGGCGCTTTCGGCTCTCACGTTGGCCAGCGGTCAAATGGCGCAGCTTAGCCCGAATTTCCGTCAGCGCGTTTATCTGGAAGCGGGTGCGCTCTCCATCTTAGAGAATAGGCTTGCGCAAGCGACGGGTCTTTTGGATCTTGCGCGCCGTGAACCAGGAGCTATTGAGCAGCGAGCGTTGGCCCGCGCGCTCTTTGCCACAGCGCTCGAGATTCAAGGAAAGATGGAGCAGGCGGCCAGCGTTCGGGCTGAAATTGCGGACATTTGGGCGCTTGTCGAGGGGCCGCTCATGCCGAGCGTGCTGCCTAAAGCTCCACTCATTGGGCGGCGACAGCCCTATATTCAGGCGGCGCTGGCAAGTGCCGTGTCGGCCGTTCTACTTTCTAAAGCCGATGCGAAAGAATCCCAGGCGCTCTTACGTGCGCTGAAGGATGATCTGACGGCGAGCGAGGTGTTGCGAACCTTTGCGGCTGTGAAGCTGAAGCTAGGCTCACGGTGAGGGCGGGCGGTGCCCGTCCGCGAGCCTTCAATCGGCGGTGGATTGGGATCGCGACGTTAACCAGTTCTTTATCTGTTGCCTTGGGCGCGCACGCCGATTCGAGTTTTTGGGATGAAGTTCGCGACGAACGAACGCTGGTTCGCGCGGCGGCGCGGCGCCTTGTGCTCGGCTACGCTGCAGAGCCAGAATTGCGTGAGGTGATGGCGGCTTGCCTGACGGCCTTGCCGTTTGCGACGGCCGAGCTCAAGTACCTGTGCGGAGCCAGGATGGGTCGTGGCCAGAGCGAGCAAAAACAGCGAGCTTTCGACCTCCTTCAGCAGGCGCTCCGGGAGGAACCCGAGAGCTCTTGGGCCGGCAAAGCCTGGTACGAGCTCGGGGTGGTGGGGGCCGAGCTCGGCAAGAGCGAGGTGGTAGCTGACGCGTTCTCTCAGGCGCTCACTCAATTGTGGCAGCCGGCTTTCCGCGCACGGGCCTATTACAACCGCGGTTTGGCTTACCTGAAGCAGGCCGAGCAGACGTACGCCACTTCAGATTTTCGGCGCGCGATCCTGCTCACGAAGAACGGCGACGTGCGTCGCTTGGCCCAGTTTGCTCTTGGAGTCGCGCTTGAGCGCGAAGGGGATTTGGCTTCTGCGCTCTCATCGTTCCAGGACGGACTGCAGAGCCCTGCGGGGACACCCCTCGCTCCGAGGCAAGAGAGCTTGCGTTTGGCGACGTTTTCTCTGATCCCAAGCTACGAGCAGCACTATTACGCTGCATTGGCTGCCATGGCAGCCGCCGATCAGTTGCCTCGGGTCGAGGAAAAGCTCAGAGCCTATGAGCAAGCGATCCAAGAATGGAACGGCTATCTCGACGAGGGCCGAACCTCGGCTGCCGCCTGGTTGGGGCACGCGGAAGCCAATCGAACGCGCTGTATCGCGCAACGCAACGAGCTTTTGCGTGGGAAGCTTCGGCCGCGCTTAGGCGGCACTTTTTAGCGGTGTTTCGCGCAGGATTTTGCTTGCGCCATCAGCATCGACCACAGCAAAGAAGACAGGCCTCAAGTCAGTGCTCCGTTGGAGTTCCCCGAACGCGCCGCTCAGGGCGAGCGCCCGTGCGCGTGGCCCATCCAGCACGATGAACACGTTGCTCAAACCTTCGCCGAGTGGGGCGTCAATCACATCGACGATCTTTCTGCGGTCGAGGTGCAGCTCCTCATCCGCACGTTGGATGAGCACGCGTTTGTTGGTGATCAGGTACTGCGTTTGGCGCAGCAAACGCCCGGAGCGAATCAGGGCGTCATAGACGAGATAGCCAGCGATGGAGAGTAGGAGGCCGACGGTGACCGCGAGCGCGACAGCCACGGTGAGCATCGTCCACGAATAAACAGGCAACCCGCCCTCGTGCAGGCGGGCTAGTGCGTGTGAACCATTCACAACTAGACGTTCGGCAGCAGCCACCAGGAAGGCACACACGAAGAGCAACATCCATTCGCGCTGTCCATGCGGCAAATAGGCACGCCATTGCGGGCGAGGCGTCGCCGACCAGAGCACTCGCTCATCTTGATCCATACGCTGGCCGAGCGGGCGAGCACCCACGCCAATCGGAGCAACGCTCTCTTCTCCGCGCACGATGGCCCAAACGCGATCGGGAGAATTCACGCCAGTGAGGCGCAGCCGAAGGCGGCGCCTGAGTGCACCCGTGGGCACCGCTCGCACCAATTCGAGATCCCCCATCCCGGGATGACGCGCGTCCCAAAAGATACGCGCGAAGCTGATGGAAGAACGCTCGATGCTGCGGCGAAAGGGCCCGCGCCGCCAAATGACTTGATGCTCTGTGATGACGTACTCCACCTTGGCAAACCAGATCTTCGGACCTTGCAAGCTGCCGATGGCGCACGTTCCGCACCACAACGAAAACGCCAACATGGCGGTCGGCGATTTTTCGAGCACAAGCACGAGGATGAACGCAAATGCGAGCGAGATGGCGCAGGTGAGAAACAGCAGGATCGCGAACGCACGCAGAATCGGGGGCGTCACGAGAACGCTGGGCGTTCCCGACCAAACGATTTTCTGATGAAACAGCGAGTCTCGCTCGGACATAGGGGCGGGGTTTCGTTAAGAACGGTCGTTGCCCGTTCAACGATAAGTATTGGTACCTCGCTCAGTGTCCGCCAGTGTGGATCCTGGCTCACCCCTGCGGCGTTGCCTAAGGCGAGGGTGAAACGAAGATGATTTCGACGCGTTCGTTGCGTTTTACGGCTCCGGGCTCGCTTTGCGGTGCCACCGGAAGCGTACTTCCTGCCGCATCCAGGGTGACATTGCTGGCTCCGGCTTCGTTGAGCGCCTTCAGCACTATCCCACCATCGCGCGGCTTGTCCCCCGCTGTGTGTAGAACCACGAGAACGGGGAATTCTGGATGAGTTTTGGCGATCCGACCGAGCGCCGACAGCTTCTCGCCGGCTTCAGCTGCCAGTAGATTGCCGCTACCGAACACTTCCCTTAGCGTGACGACCACGCCCCGATCATCCCGAAACGGTCCAAATTTAGCCTCGCTCAGCTCGGTGAGTAGCCCTTCCGCCGCAAAGCCTTGCGGATTCTGCCGTAACTTGGGGCGCCGCACCTCGCTCAGTAATTGCAGACATCGGGCGCGCACACGCCGAGCCTGATCGATGGGTGCCGGTGCAGCGACCAGCTCCAGCCGCGCGACTTCTTCAAGATCCGCCTTGGGAGCATCGGGGTGGACTGGATCGAGCAAGCGGGCCGAAACGCAGAGCAACCTCGCTTGAGTGAGCAGTGCTTGAGCGGCCTTTCGGCGTGCTCTTTCGCGTTCGGGCGTAGCTGGCTCACTCTTCGGCGGCGGCAGTGCATCGCGAACCACTTTCGCGCGGGCCTCAAGATCGAGTACCTCCGCCTCCAATTGCTGCGCGTTTTGGTCGAGCGACAGGACCTCTTTCTGCGCCCCGAACAGCGCCGAGCTGGCGGTTGAACTGCGACCGATCGCGGCGGCCAAGCGCGCTAAGACTACGGCGTGTTCGTAAGCTGCGATCGCCTGCTCGCTCAGGAGCTCCGACTGTGCCATGTCGCTATTTTCGTAGGCTTTTTGGGCTTGTTGCCAGAGATCTTCGGCCTCTAAGAAAGCTTGCGGTGCTCCCTTTTCGGAGGCTTGAACGCGCGGCGCGAGGCGGGTGGCGTCCGCTTGGGAGAGCAAAGCCGGGCGGGGCGCTGCAGCGCACCCAAATACGAATAGGAGAGCACTCGCCAACCATCCCCATCGCTTCATGGACTCACCTTACTCGACGGCTTGGAAGGCTTGGAACTCGGCGGCGTTGAAGGTTGGGACTCAACTTCTGTGAGGTGAGCCTGCGCCCGGTTCTTACGCGCGAGCGTTTCTTCAATGAGCGCTCGGGCTCGGATGGTTTTCTTCTGTGCCTCGGCGAGCTGAGCCTCCAACTGGCCGGCTTGTGTTTCGAGCGCGATGGCTCGCAAAAGGTCCCGGGCTGAGGTGGCGAGGCGCAGGGCGAGCGATTCTAAGAGCGTGGCGCGTGCGGCCTGCTGTTGAGCGCTGGCAGTCGCCGCTCGCTCAAGAGCTTTCCTGGCCCTCCGCGTGTAGTCCGCGGCAAGTTGAGCTTGGGGCTCTTTGGATAACGTGGCGAGCAGCGCCTCTGCCTGCTGCCCGGGGGCGGGGAGGGGCTCAGCGTGGGCAAGGCTCGGCCCCACGACGACACACAGCGCGAGCGAAAGTCTTACAAAAGTGAGCTTGGCTTTCACGATGGGCAGCAACCAAGCCACGCGCGGCGTCCGAGGTCAAGGCTCTCGTCCTGGGCTTAGCTTGGCGCTATACGAGAGCGCTTAAAGGAGCCTCGATATGACTGCACGCCGCGCTACTTGGGACGAGTATTTCATGGCGATTGCCGGAGAGGTGGCGACCCGTTCCACCTGCGATCGAAAGCACGTTGGTGCGGTGATCGTACGGGATCGAACGATCCTGGCCACCGGCTACAACGGCTCCATTCGTGGCCTGGCGCACTGCGACGACGAAGGCCATCTCATGGAGGATGGCCATTGCGTCCGCACCGTGCACGCAGAGGCGAACGCGATCGTCCAAGCAGCGCGAAATGGAATTCGGTTGGAGGGGAGCGATATCTACGTGACAGCTTCACCTTGTTTTCGCTGCTTTCAGCTGATCGCCAACTCAGGTCTCGGGCGGATTGTTTTTGCAGAATTCTATCGAGATGAGCGGATCTTCAAGTTTGCCGGCGAGCTCAAGATTGCTCTGGCCCATCTGCCCAAGGGTGCCGAAGTGGCTCAAGTGATCACGTACGAGGCGAAAGAGCCCTGAGCGTGGATGCTCTTCGAATTGCGGTGTTGGCAGGCGGGCCTTCTGCGGAGGCCGCCGTGAGTCGTGTGTCGGCGAGTGCTGTGGCGGGTGCACTCGCGCGGAGCGGGCATTCGGTTCAGATCATCGAAGTCACCGAGAAGCTGCCGTTGGCGCTGGCGGCGTCGGGGCAAGCGGCGTTTGATGTGGTTTTTCCTGCGTTGCACGGGCGTCTCGGTGAAGACGGCTCCGTTCAAGGATTGCTGGAAGTGTTGGGCCTTCCGTACGTTGGCTCGGGAGTTTTGGGCAGCGCTGTGGCCGCGTACAAGCCGTTTGCGAAGGCTCAGTTTGAGAGGCTGGGCGTGCCGCAGGCACCTGGAATTGTAGTGGAGGCGAGCCAGCCGCTTCTTGCCAGCGTCGAAAAAATCTGGAGTACGCTGGGTAAGTCCGTGGTGATCAAGCCGGCGTCGGGTGGGTCCTCGATCGGTGTGAGCCGCCTTTCAGAAGGCGATGCGGCTCCGGTGTTTGAGGCGGCTTTAGTTGCAGCGTTTCTGATTGAGCAGAGCGTGCTCGTTGAGCGGCGTGAGTTCGGGCTTGAGGTGACGTGCGCTGTTCTAGAAGATGAGGCCGGTGAGCCACAGCCGTTGCCCCCAACCCAAATCCTCTCCAAAGCCGCCGATTGGTACAACTTTGTAGCGCGCTATGGGAAGGGCGCGAGTGAGCATCTCTGCCCGGCACCGTTCAGCGCTGCGCTGCTGAGAGAAATTCAACGTTGTGCGGTGCTAGCGCATCAGGCGGTGGGTGCTCGAGACTTGAGTCGCGTGGATTTTATCGTCGATCCTGAGCTGGAGAAAGTGATCGTCTTGGAGGTCAACACGCTGCCAGGCATGACACCGACCAGTCTTTTCCCGGAGGCCTGTGCGGTCAGCGGCCTCAGTTTCGAAGCGCTGTGCGATCGTCTGGTGCGGCGGGCCCGAGCGCGGCCCCGAGCCTTGCAGCCTCTCGAAGTCCCGATGCCGGACCCGCCAGACCAGCCAGAATAGCGGCTTTGACCTTGGTCTGCCGGCGCAAGCGCGGTAAAGGGCGTCCAGTCGCGCTATGGCAAACGAGAAGATTTTGGTCGTGGGAGGTGGAGCTCGTGAGCATGCGTTGGCATTGCGGCTGCTTCTGTCGCCCAGCGTGAAGGAAGTGGTCGTGTCTCCTGGCAACGCTGGCACCCGCGTGGCGCCTGCGTCGCTCAACGGCAAGAAACTATCGAATGAGGCAGGCGATATTGTCGCCATTGCCAAAACGCTCGCTGCCGATTTGGTGGTGGTGGGCCCTGAGGTTCCGTTGTGCGCAGGCTTGATCGATCGCCTGTCGGCCGCAGGTTTTCTCGCCTACGGCCCAACCGCAAAAGCTGCCGAGCTTGAGGGTTCGAAGGCGTTCATGAAAGAGTTTTGCACCCGACACGCGATCAAGACGGCGCGTTATGTCGTGGTGCGGAGCCCCGAGCAGCTGCCGAGCGCACTCGCCACATTTTCCTCCCCGCCGGTGGTCAAGGCCGATGGTCCGTGCGCAGGCAAGGGAGTGGTGGTGGCGGAGAGCCACGAAGAAGCACGGGTAGCGGCACTTGCGATGCTGAGCGGAGAAGCGTTTGGCGACGCCGGGCGCGTCGTGGTGCTGGAAGAACGGCTCGCAGGTGTTGAGGCCAGCATTCATGCGGTCAGCGATGGCTCACGCTTTCTAGTGTTGCCCACGGCTCAGGATCATAAGCGCATCGGCGAGCAGGATACTGGCCCGAATACGGGTGGCATGGGCGCTTACGCACCGGCCGGGCTGCTTTCAAAGACGCTGGAAGCTCGCGTGAAGGGCGAGATCCTGGAGCGTGTTGTGGCGGGGATGGCAGAGGAGGGAAGCCCGTTTCGTGGGACAATCTTTGCTGGGCTCATGATCACGCCGGAAGGGGAGCCGTACTTATTGGAAGTTAATGTGCGGTTCGGTGATCCGGAGACGCAAGTTCTGGTTAACTTGATCGACGGTGATTTTGCGGAGTTGCTCGCCAGCGCTGCTCGGGGGCAGCTTCGGCCGGAGAGCGTTGAAGTGAGCGCCCGCCATGCGATGTGTGTGGTTTTAGCTGCGGCGAATTATCCGAGCACGCCCAGAACGGGTGATCGAATCACAGGCCTTGCCAAGGCCGCCGAGCTACCTGGCGTCCAGATCTATCATGCGGGCACTCGGCAAGAGGGCGAGGCTGTGGTCACGCATGGGGGCCGAGTTCTCGGAGTGACGGGCGTCGGTGAAACGCTCGACGCGGCCCGAGCGGCAGCTTATGTAGCCTGCGATGCTATCCAATTTGAAGGAAAGCAGTTGCGGCGAGATATCGGATACCAAGCACTAAAAAAGGCCTAAAAGACAGCATGGCGCGCACCATCAACTTCAACCCAGGACCCGCAACACTCCCGCTGCCAGCGTTGGAAAGGGCTCAGCGTGAGCTCTTGGACATCGAAGGCAGCGGCATGAGCATCATCGAGCACAGCCACCGCGGGAAAATCTTCGAAGCGATCCACAATGAAGCGCTTGAGCTGACCCGCGAATTGCTGGCGGTCCCGAAGGGCTATTCTGTTTTGCTCTTGCAGGGGGGCGCGAGCCAGCAGTTTGCCGTAGTGCCGATGAATCTGCTCAAGCCCGGTCAGAGCGCTGATTATCTGGTGACGGGCGTTTGGGCGAAATCTGCGCTCAAGGAAGGGAAGATCGTGGGCACGGCTCGTGCGGCTGCCACTACGGAAGTCGACGGAAGGTTTGTGCGGGTGCCAAAGCAAAGCGAGCTTGAGCTCGACCCCAACGCCGCGTTCGTGCACATCACGACGAACAACACCATTTTCGGTACCCAATGGCACACGCTGCCGAACGTCGGCCACGTGCCACTCGTCGCCGATATGTCGAGTGACATCATGTGGCGCCCGCTGGATGTAGCAAAATTTGGCCTAATTTACGCGGGAGCTCAGAAAAACCTGGGGCCGAGTGGTCTCGTCGTGGTGATCGTGAAGGACGAGTTGGTCGAGGCGGGACGCAGCGATATTCCGACTATCTTCCAGTACCGCACGCACCGAGACACCAATTCGCTCTACCACACCCCACCCACGTTCTCGATTTACCTCTATCGAAACGTGTTGCTGGAGATGAAGCGCGCCGGCGGGCTCGGAGCGGTCGAAAAACTCAATCGAGACAAAGCGGAGCTCCTCTACCAGGCCATCGATGCGCGCCCAGATCTCTATCGAGCACCCGTCGAAAAAGCTTCACGTTCGACGATGAACGTCGTCTTCAATCTCCCGACCGAGGAGCTGGAAAAAGAGTTTCTGAAATCAGTCGAGCAAGCGGGAATGGTGGGGCTGAAGGGGCATCGATTGGTTGGGGGCATTCGCGTTTCAATTTACAACGCAGCCCCCATAGCTTGGGTCGAGTCGCTGGTGGCATTCATGGCGGAGTTCAAGCGCACCACGTGATCGAGGCTCGTTCGGTGAGCGTTGTTGACTGCGATCCGAGTCTCACGGAGTTCCCCTTGGCGCTCCGTTTCGCGGCGTCGGTGCGGGCGGCCGCGGAAGATCCCCACCGGCGAGCGGTCTTCGCCAAGTTAAAGGGCGGTGTGGTGATCATCGTGGATGACGTCTGGGCTCAATTCACCCTTCGTTTCGATTACGGCCGGCTCAGCATCCACTCCGGCGTCGTGGGGGTTCCAGACATGACACTGCGCGGTCCACAGGCGGAATTGGAGTCTCTTCTCATCCTACCTTTCCGTACCGAGTGGCCGGTGCTTCTACCCTTGCGCTTGGCTGAATTTCTCGCGGTCCGGCGTGTCGTTGCCGCCTGGGCGAAGCGTTCACTGAAGGTGTATGGCGCGTTCAGCCATCCGAGGCTGCTGCTGGGCGTTCTGTTGGTAATCGCTTCGCCCTGAACCGCATACCTCCGATGCAGTTTAGGGGCCCGGCTCTGGAGCTCATCTAACCCTCGTTCCGCCTTTGACGAGGGTGGGGGGACCCTGTACATTTGTGCGTTGATGGCCGCCCGTTGGCCAAAGGTGTGCGATTGATCCGGTTTCGTTTGCGCTTTCTGCTCCAAGAACTCGACCTCCCGATTGGGGAGACGCTGCTAGGCAGAAGTACATCTTGCCAACTGACCTTTGAGGACCCACTCGTTTCGCGCCAGCACGCTCGGATTCGGGTGGATGAGGAGCGCGCCACCATTGAAGATCTGAGTTCAAGAAACGGCCTCTTGCTCAATGGTCGACCTGTGCGAGGCATTGCTCAGCTCGAAGACGGAGATCGACTCCGACTCGGAGTGCAAGAGCTGCTCATCTCAAAGATCCAGAAGGTTGCCCGAGCCCGTGCGGACTCCAAGCAACGCATCACGGGCTTTCTCTGCCACTGTGCAGCCTGTGGTGTTCCGTATCCCACCGATCTTGTGGAGTGCCCGCACTGTGGTTCGACCGAACGGGCAGACGACGACACGCTGAGCGATGCTAAATCCGACCGAAATTGGTCGTTGGAGTTACTCGTCGAGGTCGTCAAGAAGGCTAAAGGCTTGGGTCGCTGGGATGATGTGGATCGTATCCTATTGCGAGCTCGCGCCAACGTTGAACGACACGTGGCGGGCGGGCACCCGCTTGAAAGCCGCCTGCTCGACGAGATAGCGGTGGCTGCGAGTGGACTGGCGCTCGTCAGTTCAGACCCGGAATGGGCCCGTTGGGTGCTCACTTTGTATGAGGAGTTGGCGCGAGTGCCACCCTCAAGCGCGCTCGATCAAATGGCGAATTTACCAGCGCAGCACCGCGCGACCTTGCTTGAGCCTGCCAATCGGGTGCTCGATAAAGTGAGGGCACGCTCGGGCGACGGAGCCGAACGGGCGGATGAGTTAGTTCGGGCTGTGGGGCCCACATTGCTTGCGGTGCAGGGGGCCTAAGGGATGAGGTTCCGGTTGCGCTATCAGTCCCAGGAGCTTGAACTCAATGATGGGTTTTTCTTCATCGGGCGCAGTGATGAATGCCAGCTAACGCTGAATGATCCGCTAGTGTCCCGAGTACACGCACGCCTCGTGGTGGCGTCGGACGCATTGTCAGTCGAGGATTTGGGCAGTCGGAATGGAGTCACCGTGAACGGCGAGCCAGTTCCCAGCCCGCACGTGTTGAGTCACGGGGATCGCATTCATATTGGCGAGCAGGAGCTGGTGGTGCTCCGTAAGGCTGACGCCCAAGCCAACACGATTCAGCAACGCTCCGTGAGCGTGGAGGAGTCTTTCTCAGTACTTTCGAGCGTCGCGGAAAAGGCGCTCGCGCTTGGGCGTGGCGACGACGCAGAAAGGCTGCTTGAGAATTACCTTTCGGGGGTCCTTTCTCGGGCAGACTCCGGCCAGCTACCCGATCCTGAGACAGCTACCCGTGCGGTGAGCTACTCGATCCAATTGGCATCACTGACCGGCAAGGCAAAATGGGTGCATTTCATCTTCCGCTTGCATGTCGCGCTCGCCCGGACGTGCTCTTCTGAAATCGTGGATAAGCTGTATGAGATCAGTCGCCGGATCAGCAATATTGATCGGGAGATCCTGCGGGGTTACCTGAGCGTGCTGGAGCGCGAGCAGCCAAGAATGTCGAAGGCAGACCGTTTCGTGTTCAAACGTTTACAGGGACTTGAGCAGCTGGTGTCGCTCAAGTAGAGAACCTGCGGAAGAACGGCGATGGAGTTCTGGCTAGAATACGGTGCGCAACGGTTGGAGCTGCGCCATGGCTTCACGCTGATTGGGCGGAGTAGCTCGTGCCAAATCATCCTGAACGATGGGCTCGTTTCGCGGCAGCACGCCCGTATCACAACGAATGAATCCCAAGTGTCGATTGAAGATCTGGGGAGCGTGAACGGCGTGTTCATCAACGAAGAGCGGCTCTCCGGTACGCGCGTTCTGCAGACGGGAGATCGTCTCGTGGTTGGCGCGCAAGTGATGATCCTTCGTACGTCTCCGCTGCCCGGGCGGTTGGATGCTCGGACCCAAAACCATCCGCGGGCACAGCAATCGGGCGATATTGAGCCGCCCCGCTCGCCGTTGGGCAGTCACTCAGAAGGGCGTAGTCCGAATGGAGAGGATTCAGAAACAGCTACATTCACAGCTGATTTGGTCGAAATTTTGGGGTCGCTGGCGGACAAGAATTTCGCGCTCGGGAGAGCGGTTGAAGCGGAGCGAATTCTTCAGGGCCATCTGGAAGCCGTGTTGCGAGGTGCCGCCGCCGGGGAATTTCGTGAAAGCTCGCTGGAGCGAGCGGCAAGCTACGCCGTAAAACTTGCAGCCGGTACAGGCAAGGCCAGCTGGATAGAATACACCTTCAAGCTGTACACGCTTTATCGGCGGCCTCTGCCGCGCCTGTTGGCGGACGATCTGTACGCCGCCATACACAAAGCGCCGGGCGTGAGCCTCACGATTCTTCGCGATTACCTGAGCGTGCTGCACGCCGTTCAGAATGAGCTGAATCCTGCCGAGCGCTTTGTGGTTCAACGCCTCGAGGGGCTCGAACGCTCGCTGGCGGCAAAGTAGCCGCGCGGCTCAGGCTGTAGCCGGCCGCTTCTGCAATCACGGCTCGCAGCTTAGGATCTTCAACCAATTCGAGTTTCAGTTCGAGCTCTTGCGGAAGCTCTGCGGGCCGAAGCACGACGCGTGGAGGCTCGGGCTTGGCTTTGGGCCCCTGTGAGCCCGGTAAAAATCGCAACTGATTGAAGACATAGCCGTGCTTTCGCAGTTTCTCCAGGATGTCGCTGGAAAGAAACGAAAGCTCGGCGGCCCAGGAGCTGGATGCCGTTTCCACAAACAGAATGCCGTCGCGGGCGCGCCCCGGACGCGTGCGTTCAGCAATCCTCGCGCCGACGACAGCGAGCCAGGCCTGCGACGTGATGGCCGCCCCCGTAGCTTTCTGGGCCGCCTGATGAACGCTATCGAGCAACCCACCGGCTCGCTCAAGCCCAAACTCCGAACGCCTGACCCGCCTGGCGCGGGCCGCATCAGCAATCCAAGCCAGCGCCTTGAACTCTTCGTCGTCGTCCGCGGGCACCATGCGCTTGTGGGCTCCAACGTAGCTCGCGCCCGCATGGGTCGCAAACTAGCAGATATATGGCCCTTGATTGCTTGTGCCGAAGATCGGAGTCGAACCGATACGAGGGGTTACCTCGGCGGATTTTGAATCCGCTGCGTCTGCCAGTTCCGCCACTTCGGCTTGCAAATGATTTCGCGGGCTTCTATCTCGTCGCCCTTGTCTTCGTCAATGGCTTCGGGGCGATTGACCAGGGCGAGCGCATCTTA
>JBBSBI010000124.1:0-16272 GCA_038251425.1 Polyangiales bacterium | reverse complement strand
GGGGCTTCAATCCGATCAGCCACCATACCGAGCACGTTCGGATCGGCCTTGCCGAGGATTGCGCGGGTTCCGGCTCCCACACCTTCCAGACGGCGGTGCAGCTCTTCGAGCGCGCGCAGGCGATTTCTGCGCAGGCTCAGTTCATTTTTGCGACCATCCACGGCGCGTTCGCTGTCCAAAAGCTGGCTGCGCAGCACATGGATCTCTTTTTCAAGCGATTCCTGTTCGGCGAAGGTGAGGCGTTTGCCTTCGGCAGTCTGAGCCACGCTTTGTTCCAGCGCATTGCGGCGCGCCTCAAATTCGTTCTGTTCGCCGAGCACGGACTGCTGTTCAGCCGAGAGCTTATCGCGACGCCCGTGCGCTTCCGTGATCCGTTGAACTAACCCGTCGAGGCGGACCTCGGCTGAGGTGGAGCGGTTGGTGGCTTCCGCCACTTCACGCCGCGCGCCGTCGACCGTCTGATTGGCCGCTGATTCATCCGTTCTCACGGCTTCCAGTTTCAGATCTTCGACTTGAGCGTCAGCCTGGCGGGCGGCATCGTCGGTGGCCAGAGATTCGACACGCTGCAAGAGGTCGGAGTGCTCGGAGCGGAGATCTGCGAGCTTGGGCAAGATCTCCGCGTGTTCGGTCTGTGCGGCTTGAAGCCGTTCGGTGAGGTGAGAAAGCCGATCACGAGCGCGGTCCATCTCTGCCTGCAGGCCGCTCACTTCGTTGTCCGCTTGGAACGCTTGGCGTGCCGCTTCATCGCCCAAAACTTCTGTTTCGGTGGCAGATCTGCGGATCTCTTCGAGGCCCTCGTCGGCAGCCTTGAGCTGCTCCTTCAGAACGCCCGAAAGGCTTTGGGCGCGCTCTAGCCCCTCGCGATCAACTTTTTCGGTAACGATGAACTCCAGCAAGCGATGCGAAGCATCGTGAAGCACGAGATCTTCGAGCTCATCGCGATAGACAAGGAAGCGCTCAGCCTTGGCCACTTGGCGCTTGAGTGAGACTCGGGTGCGATCGATTTCGGCGATAATGTCGCTCACGCGCGCCAGATTTTGGCGGGTCAGCTCCATCTTGCGCTCGGCTTGGTGGCGCCGATGCTTGTACTTGGTAATGCCCGCGGCCTCTTCGATGAAGAGCCGGCGATCCTCGGGACGCGCCGAAACAATCTGACCGATTCTGCCCTGCTCAACGATCGAGTAGGCCTTGGTGCCTACGCCAGTACCGAGAAACAAATCGGTGATGTCGCGCAGCCTAACCGTCGTGCGGTTAAGCTGATACTCGCTGGTTCCGTCCCGGAAGAGGCGTCGAGTGACGGCGATTTCAGGAAAATCTTTGTACTCCAGCGGGAGGGACTCGGCATACTCGGGGTTGGTGTTGTCGAAGGTGAGCGTCACTTCAGACAGGCCAGCCGGACTCCTTGAGTCCGACCCGTTGAAGATCACGTCCTCCATCGAGCGCCCGCGGAGATGCTTGGCGCTCTGCTCGCCCATGCACCAACGGATGGCGTCGACAATGTTCGACTTTCCGCAGCCATTCGGCCCAACGACACCGATCACGTCGTGATCGAAATGGATGGTTGTCCGGTCCACGAAGGACTTAAACCCTGCTATTTCCAGCTTCTTGATATGCATCAGCAATAATCCAAGACGAGAATAGGCCCCGCGAGTATTAACTAGGTAAGGGTGCCACGCGAGCGGCACCTGCCCGAAGTCCGGCCAGCCTAACGCAACCAAGTGTGATGTATGGCCACATCGTGCAACTTCACTTGTACGACCCTGAACACCTGCGCACAAGCCCAAAAGTGCAGTGTCGGATCAAAAGATCAGCATTGTCAGTCCCGCTATAGGATAGGCCTGGCTCGGGGCATCAAACCCCAGCCATGATGGTTGACAGGCGCTGTTCGCGGACGCATTTCCGAGTCGCCCATGACCTACGAATACATTTGCAGCGCCTGCGCCCACACTTGGGAAGCGGAGCAATCGATCAAGGCAGACGCACTCCGGAACTGCCCGGCATGCGGTCAGGAGACCGCAAAGCGCCAGGTTTCCGGCGGAGGGGGCTTCATCCTCAAGGGCGGTGGTTGGTACGCCGACGGCTACACCAGTGCAGCCGCAAAGAAACCGGACGCTGGAGACTCGTCCAGTTCAGACTCGTCCAGTTCAGACTCGTCCAAGCCCGCAGGCGCACCAACGGCCGATAAGCCAGCCACGGCGCCTGCATCGCCCTCCGCTGCGCCTAGTTCCACCGCGAGCACCTCGGCCGCGGCCTCGTCAGGCAGCGGTTCAACCAGCGGCAGCACGACTTAGCCCTCAAACAAGCTCCTCTGGCCAGTAGGCTAGTGAGCTGCTGAAATGCGCCCCATGAGTCCACCCCAAGAATCTGATATCGGTCGCCTGCGCCAGGCGATGCGTGCGTTAGATTTAGAAATTCTCGGTCGCCTCAATCAACGAGCGGCGCTTTCGCTCCAAATCCGGTCGTTACGCGAGAGCGATGTTAATCTGGTGATGACAGAGCTGCCGGAAGAGGCGTGGCTCGCTGAGCTTGCCGCCGCGTCCGAGGGGTCGCTGCCGAAGGAAAGCCTGAGAACAATATTTCGGGTGTTGGGCGCTGAGGCTCGCGGGCTAGAACAGCTCGTCCGCGTCGCTTTTATGGGCCCGTTAGGCGGTTTCGGCCAAGAGGTTTCAAAGGGCTTCTTCGGTTCGAGCGCACTGTTGGAAGAGAGCCCCACGACCGACGCGGCACTTGAGCAAGTGGCCCGTGGGCGCGTGGGGTTTGCCGTTATCCCGCTGGAGTCTTCGACCGAAGGCCTGGTGCAGTTATCGGTCACAGCACTCGCCAAGACAGATCTCCCAATCGTCGCGGAGCGCTCGATTTCAGCCAACTACGATCTGATGGGGCCGCCAGGAGCGGCGAAAATCGAACGCATTTTTGTGACTTCGCACGGGCACGCAGCCTGCGAACGCTTCCTTCAAGGGGAGTTTCCAGAGGCAATTGTGGTGGACGTTCGTTCTCCAGCCGCCGCAGCCCAGCAGACAGCCGAAACTGGCAACAGCGCATGTATTGTTCCGGTTGGTTGCGGTGAGGATTGGGGTTTAGCTACCCTCCGAGCCAACGTGGGCGCTGACTCGGAATTGAAGCACCGCTACGTTGTAGTAGGTAGCCGGCCCGCAATGCGAACCGGAAACGACACAACTTGCCTCTTATTCGGAGGTGACGACGCCCCCGGCGCCCTCCACGGCATCCTGAGCCAATTTGCCGAACGAGGTATCAATCTGAAAAAGTTGCAATCCCGCCCGCACGATTCCGACAGCTGGGAGTACGTATTCTACGTTGAAATCAGCGGCCATGTCTCCGATCGCGCAGTGGTCACGGCGCTCGAAGCGGTGAGGCGTTCTACCAAATATCTGAAGGTCCTCGGAAGCTTTCCGAGCGAATCCTGAGCACACGCGGCGTCTTATGTCAGAACTCGTGACGGCCAGTATCGAGGGTCTTCGGCCCTACCAAGCTGGCAAACCGGTGGAAGAGCTCGAGCGGGAGCTTGGCATCGAGAACGCCGTGAAGCTGGCGTCGAATGAGAATCCGCTCGGAGCCAGTCCACAAGTGCTGGCGGCATTGCCTGGTCTGCTCGCCCAAATCGGGCGTTATCCGGACGGGGCGGCGTACAAGCTGCGCCAAGCGATCGCTGAGTTTCACGCGGTTTCACAGGCAGAGGTGATCTGCGGTGCGGGCTCAAATGAGCTCTTGGAGTTGCTTTATCGAACGTTCACCACCGGCGAACACCACGCCGTTTTCGGGGAGCCTTCGTTTGTGATTTACCGCGCGGGTGCGCTCGCGCATGGCGTGCCGTTCAGCGCCGTTGCGCTCCGGAACGAAGTGCACGACCTTGCGGCGATGGCTGCAGCCGTGACGCCCCGGACGCGCCTTTTGTTCATTGCGAACCCCAACAATCCAACCGGAACTTACGTGGGGCGCCAAGCACTAGAACGTTTGCTGCGCGATGTGCCAGCCTCAGTGATCATTGTGTTGGATGAAGCCTACGTCGAATACGCGGACGCCCCAGATTATCCTGATTGCTCGAAATTGCGGCATTTGCGCGAACGGCTGGTGGTGCTGCGAACGTTTTCGAAAGCGTACGGGCTGGCCTCGTTGCGTGTGGGGTATGCACTCGGGCCAGCTGTTCTGATTGATTACATGAATCGGTTGCGGGCGCCGTTCAACGTGGGCCATCTGGGGCAAGCGGCGGGCGTGATCGCGCTTGGGGATCAAGTGCATGTAGCTCGGAGTTGCGAACTCAATCGCGTGGAACGAGCGCGTATGACGCAGGAGCTCGCAAGCTTCGGGTTCCAGGTAACGCCCAGCCAAGCCAATTTCGTGTGGCTGGATACGCAGCGGAACGCACGCGAAGTCTACGAAACTTTGTTGCGAAAAGGGGTGATTGTGCGGCCTTTCGTCGCCTATCCGAGGCATCTGCGGATCACTGTCGGAACCGTCGCGGAGAATGATCGGCTGTATGCGGCCCTTCGAGGAGTGTTGGCGTGAGGCAACGGTATTTAACCCTGAGTGTGCTGGCCTTGAGCCTTAGCTGCTGGTTCGCCTGTGCGAAAAAGGAAGAAGTGGTGGTGCATACCGCCGAGGGCAACGGGCTTTCGACCGAGGAGCTGGAGCGCGATCCGGTGGCTCTCTTGCCGGGGCGCGCTGTTGCGGTGGGGTATCTGGATGCGCAGCAGCTGTTCGCTTCCGAGTTTGGCACGCGGTTGCTTGCGATCTGGGCACGTCGGGCTCCGATCCCAGCCGGCGCTGGCTTTGAGCCCCGCCGCGATCTGCAAGCGCTGTTCTTGGGCGCCTATTCGATGCAAGGCGCTGATTTTCTCGGTGTAGCGGTTGGCAGCTTCAATCCCCAGCAGTTGGAGGCCGCTGCAGCCACGACTCGGCAGACGCCTCAGGGCATTCCAATTTCTGAAACACGCTATGCCGAACGTCGAGTGTTTGTTGCCGATCAGTTGGGATTCGTCGCGCTGAGCCCCAAGATTTTGCTGGTGGGAAATCCAACGGGCCTGCGGCGCGCCTTGGATCGCATCCAACAACGACGTGTGAAACGCGAAATTCCGGCGTGGTTTGCTACCCAAATCGGAGCTCAGCCCTTGCCGCCGATCGTGCTCGGCGCTGATTTTCGCACAACGCCGGTGCCAGAAGCGGTGCGCCAGAAGTTGCCACTCGTGATCGGGTTGGAAACGATTGGGCTCATCGGCAATTTTCAAGCACCCGGGATCAATTTGGCGGGCACCTTCAGCTATGTCGACGCCGCTTCGGCGCTTCAGGGGGGCAACAATTTGACCCAGCTTTATCAAAACCTCAGTTCCTATTCGTTCCTGATGTCGCTGATGGGGATCGGTCAGCCCGTACAGAAGCTCCAAGTTCAACCCAAGGAGCGTGAGCTTTCGGTGGTGGCTGAGATCGATGGCCGCGCCGTGGGCCAACTCCTCGAGCAAGCAGATGCCTGGTTGAATGCCAATGCACCCAAGGGGCAAGCCCAATGAAGCGCCTGGTGGTAGCGATCGACGGTCCCGCGGGTGCAGGGAAGACCACCGTGAGCCAACGCGTCGCGGAAGCGCTCGGATATACGCTGGTCGATACAGGAGCTCTGTATCGTTCTGTCGCGCTCGCAGCGAAGGAAGCGGGCGTCGATTGGGAAGATGCTGCTCGGGTGGGGCAGGTGGCTGAAGAGCTGGCTCGAACCGAGGCCATTCGTTTCGCGTTGGGGCCCACATCGCGGAGGCGTATTTTGTTGGGGGAACGCGACGTTTCAGAGGCAATTCGCGCTGCGGATATCAGTCAGGGTGCGAGTCGCGTGTCCGCGATCCCGCGCGTGCGAGAAGCGTTGCTGGAGATGCAGCGCTCCGCAGGGAAAGAAGGCGGGGTTGTGTTAGAGGGGCGCGACATCGGCACCGTCGTTTTCCCGGCAGCGGAGGCGAAGTTCTTTTTAACCGCAGCCATGGAAGTGAGAGCTCAGCGCCGCCACGAGGAATTGCGGGCTAAAGGTGCATCAGCCGATCTTCAAGAGGTGGCACGTGAAGTGGAAGAACGGGATCGGCGGGACAGTTCGCGGCCGATTGCGCCGCTCCGCCAAGCCGACGACGCGATGATCGTGGATAGCACCCAGCTCAGTATCGACGAGGTCGTGGCTCTGATCGTTGAACGGGTGCGGACCATAGCGAACGAGCTCCTGCCCACGGCATGAGCCGCCTAGTTCGACGCCGAGTCTTCGCCCAATTGGGCCTGCTCCTGGGCTTTCCTGGAGCGATGGCTTGCGAACGATCGACCGCGCTTGAAGTGCGCAGGCCGGGCTCAGCACCTCAGGTATTCGACCCCGCTGATTTCTTAACGAACGATCTGGATCTGGTCGTTCGCTGGGATTTAAAACAGCTTCGGCTCGCGCTCGGGCCTGACGCTCTCATCAAGTTGCGCGCTCAGGCCGAGATTCAGGGAGCGAAAACAGGTACTTTTGGTCAGGCTTTAGAGCAAGCAGACAGCGCGTGGCTCGCGTTGCGTCCTGCCGTTTCGGCAACAACCACCGACAGTGTACTGGTCTTGAACGGAGATTTTTCGTCCACCGACCTTCACCGACAAGAGCCCGCGAGTTGGAGTCCCGCGCAAGATCTAGGTGGTTTGTTGCGCGTGTACGAACGGCAAGGGAGCACTCAGCGCGCGGAGCCTGCGCGTGCCTATGCACATGGAGATGACACGCTCGTCTTCGTTTCAGAGGCCGAAATCGACAGCGTTGAACGCGTGATCGTCGCGGGGCCTGATGAAGAACGTCTGGAGCCCATCGCGAGAGGGCTCCTGTCTTTTCAGCTGCGGCCTCGAGCGTTCCCGGTGTTTCTGGCCGCCCGCGCTCCGAAGTTGAGCGGGCTCCTCGAACAGGCGCAAAAGGTGTCAGGGTTTCTGGAGTCCGAAGGTGAAGCGCTAGAGGTGTCGTTAGAAGTGCAGTTTCTTACGGAACAGGCGGCAGCGGAAGCGCTCAGTTTGATCCGTCAGCTGCTGGAGGTCGGAAAGGAGCTGTACCCGAAGCTCGCGGAAGCCCTGAATGCCCTCAGAACGAGGGTGCAAGGGGTGTCGCTGCTGCTCGCTGTGGGGCTCAGCCAGTCTTACTTTCGTTAACAGTCGCAGTTAAGCGCCAACCCGTGCTACGCGGGCGCTCCATGTCGCCAGCCGATCGTCGCGGAGGTCTCTCGCATCGCGCGATTTTTTCTGCATTGGCGATAGCCGTCGCATTGGGGGTTTATGGTGGCGCACTCCTCTACACACGGTTTGTAAGCTTCACGCGGGTGGCGGCTTCGCATGTTCCCGCGACCTTTTCGGCCGCTGTGCGCGTTGACGTCGAGCAGGTGATTTTGTTTGAGCCCGTCCGCCGTAGCCTGTTTCCGCTATTGAATGAGCTGCCAACGCCCAGCATGAAGGAGGCCCCTCGCGTTCGCAGACTGGAAAGCGAGGCGGGCGTTCAGCTGGCGATCGACCTACGGGAGCTGCTGCTGGGTTGGGATAATGCAGGGAATTGGTTGGGCGTCGTCGCTGGTAAGTTTCCGTCCCAGCGTGTCGCGCAAGCGGTTGCGGCGGAGTACGCCAGCTCCACCAAGCAGCCGATTTCCCCGCTGAGGCTCCCCGGCGCGGTTGCAGCTTTTCAGTTGACCCAGGAGCTCACGCTCGCGCAAGCCATTGACGGTGCAGTGCTGCTCGGCAACCGAAAAGGTGTTGAGCTTGGCCTGCTGGCGGCCGGACATCTATTGCCTAAAGAGGGGCCTGGAGCCTTGGCTATTTCGGGGGGAGAATGGCAGCGCTTGGCTCAGTGGGCCATGGCTGCAGCTTGGCCTAAGCCCGAGCTGGCAGCAGAGTTCGGCAAATTAGCAGGGCTGAACGGTAAGGTTGAGATCGGCTCGGAGGTGACGCTTGATTTGGAGCTGCATTTCCGATCCAAGGCCATCCCCGACCGTTCAATGCTGCTCGCTATGCTTGAAGCTGCCGCAAACACACAGCATTTGGACACGCTCCCGAGGGCCAAATTCAGCGTTGAACAGCTCGGCTCTGGGCACGCCCGTGTCAGGATCAGCTGGCCGAAAGAGGCGATGCTGGCCTATGCGGAGCTGGCGGCCCAGGCCATTTTAGCTCACGCCAAGCCAAGCAGTGTGCGCCCATGAGCGTGCGGCGCCGAAGATGTCATGATTCGGCTCGGTTTTTGCGTTTGACGCCCTCGCGTGGGTGCGCTACCTGAGCGCCCCCTCAATCAATTAACCCTAACCCCACGCTCTCGCACGCAAGTGCGAAGCTCGGACCAGATTGTTCCTAGGAGCACCAAAACATTACCATGGCTGAAACTCAACTGACGACCCCACAGGGTGACGACCTCAGTTTTGCCGCTTTGTTCGAAAGCGTCGCAGAAGCAACCAACACCTCCGAGCTCGCAGGTGAAGGGCAAATCGTGAGTGGATATGTCATCCACGTCGGGCGCGACAATATCATCATCGATATTGGCGGTAAGAGTGAGGGGACGATCAGCGTCTCGGAGTTTGCTGACGCTCAGGGCAATATCACGGTGAAGGCGGGCGATCGCGTCGACGTCTTTATCGAGAGTCGCGAGAGTGATGAGGGCCTGATTTCTCTGTCCAAAGAGAAAGCCGACAAGATGCGGGTGTGGGATGAGATCTCCGCCGCGTGCGAGCGCGATGAGATCATCGAAGGCACCATCAGCCAGCGTGTTAAGGGCGGCCTCAGCGTAACGATTCGCGGTGGCGTCAAGGCTTTCTTGCCAGGTTCGCAGGTTGATTTGCGACCGATCCGTAATCTGGAGCGCTTGATCGGACAGACCTTCGAATTCAAGGTTATTAAGTTCAACAAGAAGCGCGGCAACATCGTGCTTTCCAGGCGCGTGCTGCTCGAACAAGAGCGCGACGCAATGAAGGCCGACACCCTCAAGACTCTCGAAGAGGGCCAGGTTCTCGACGGAACGATCAAGAACCTCACCGAGTACGGCGCCTTCGTCGACTTGGGCGGTATCGATGGCCTGCTCCACATCACGGACATGTCCTGGGGTCGCGTCAACCACCCGAGCGAAGTGTTCCAGGTGGGGGACAAGGTCACCGTCAAGGTGCTCAAGTACAATCCGGAGACAGAGCGCGTCAGCCTCGGTATGAAGCAGACGCAGGAAGATCCTTGGAATCACGCGCAGGAAGCGTACCCGCTCGGCAAACGCGTCAAGGGCAAGGTCATGAGCCTCACCGATTACGGTGCGTTTGTTGAGCTGGAGCCAGGCGTTGAAGGACTGATCCACGTCTCGGAAATGAGCTGGACCAAGAAGGTCAAACATCCTTCGAAGATGCTTGAGATTGCCCAGGAAGTGGAGTGTCAGGTCCTCGAGGTCGATTCCGCAGCCAAACGCATCAGCTTGGGCTTGAAGCAGCTCGAGGCAGATCCTTGGAGCCTCTTCACGGACAAGTACAAGCCTGGCGATAAAGTCACCGGCAAGGTTCGCTCACTCACCGATTACGGCGTGTTCGTCGGTATCGAAGAGGGTGTGGACGGCATGGTGCACAAGACGGATCTGTCGTGGACGGTCAAGGTCAATAACCCCGCCGATCTTTACGGCAAGGGCGATGACGTCGAAGCCATCATCCTGTCGATCAATCACGATGAGAAGAAAGTCAGCCTGGGCGTCAAGCAATTGTTCGACGATCCATGGGATGATCTCATGGCGAACTACAAGCCCGGCACCGTGCTCGAAGATATTCGGGTCCTGCGCCTTGCAGATTACGGCGCCTTCGTCCTGGTGAAGTCGGGCATCGAAGCCTTGATCCCCTCGAACGAAATGTCCGCCAATCTAGTGCTTGAGCCGGGTCAAATCATTCGCGCGGAAGTCGCCAATCTCGACACCATCGATCGCCGCGTGGTGCTCACCATGCGTCAGCCTGGCGAAAGCCCGGCAGCTGAAACGCTCAGCGTGATGCGTCGCGAACAGGTTGGACAAGGCGCCACCCTGGGTGACGTTCTGGCCGCCAAGTTGAAGGGCCTCAGCGTTTCTCCTTCGCAGCCCCCTGCTGCTGAGGCGGACGAAGACGAGGATTCCGAACAAGCACCCACTGTGTGAAGTGAGCGGAGAAAAATGACGGCACGCCCGGAGCTCGAGTACTCCGGTTGGACACGACGGCGAATTCTCTTCTTGGGGATCAGCGCCGTCTGTTTGCTGGGTGTCCTGATCTGGGCGTCGTCCGTTCTGCTCCCGTTCATCCTTGCGCTGGTGCTCGCGTTTGTCCTGACCCCGCTGGTGACCTTGGGCGAACGCACGGGGCTGCCACGGGGTGCCTCGATTATCCTGGTGTATTTCGTGGTATTGGGCTCGCTCTACACGAGCGTCGCCTTGCTGGCGCCACGCATGTACGCCGAGGCCGCGCGGTTCACGCGTGATGCCCCGACGTTAATTCGCGACGCTACGAGAAGCTGGGGGCCCCTCGCGGAAGCCTGGGTCGAAGAGCACCGGGGACGAAAACCGGCGGGCGTATCGACAGCGCCCACCTCCGGGGCGATTGCTGTCATTCCCAGAGAGGAGGGCGGTTACCAACTCGCTCTGGGTTCGGGAGTCGAGATCATCCAAGAGACAGAACGCCAGTGGCGAGTTGTCGCGGTGGACGACGTGGACGAGAGCTTCAGCCTCGAGAAGCTGATGAGCGACGGCTTGGACGTCTTTCTGCGCTTTGCGAAGCAGAATGTGGTCGAGCTCTTTAAGCTGGGGCAAGCTGTGATTGGCGCCATTTCTCACGGGATTTTCTCGTTTTTCATGACACTGATGGTCGCGGGCTATCTGATGCACACACGTGAGGCGGTGTTCGGATTCTTCCAGTCGCTGTTGCCGGCACGATCGGGGCCTAGCTTCGAATTGCTGCTAGTGCGGCTAGAAAAAGGTCTCGCGGGCGTGGTGCGCGGCCAACTCCTGATCTGCCTAGTGAACGGCGTGCTGAGCGCCATCGGATTCTGGATGTTTGATCTCAAGTACTGGCCTATTTTGGCAGCAGTGGCAGGCGTGATGAGCATCGTGCCCATTTTTGGCTCCATTCTGAGCACCGTTCCTGCCGTGCTGGTGGGATTGACGCAAGATTTCTGGATCGCACTCTGGGTGTTGCTCTGGATCTTGGGCATCCATCAACTCGAAGCCAACCTCCTGAATCCGAAAATTATCGGTGTTGCAGCCAAAATTCACCCGGTGCTCGTCGTGTTTTCGTTGGTGGTGGGTCAACATTTCTTTGGGCTCTGGGGCGCACTCTTGGCCGTCCCCACACTCTCAGTGGTCTTGAGCCTCTTCAATCATTTCCGCTTCGAAGCACTCCCAGAAATCCCGCGCGACAGCATCGCTTCGCCGCCGATGGCACCCGATTCTTAGACCAAGCACCAATACCGACTAGGCCCTTCACGCAAGCCGAGCGACCTCGGCGGAGAAACTCGGGGGGCTCGATCAACCTCCGCGGAGAGAGCCCCTTCCCAGCAAATCAAGATAGTAAGCATGCTTACTATCTGGTTGGTGAAATTAAGGCTGCCAGGTCCGATTAGAAGATATGGAGGCCCCCAAGTTTTTATACAGAACGCTTTGAGGCAACTCTCTCGAGGCGCGCCGGCAGTCGCACACGGCTTGGCCCAGGTGCCTTGCGTCTGCGCGTCGCAGAAGGCTATAGCTCCCGTGTGGGCAACGAACTTCGAAAGCTCAAAAGAGGCCAAGCACGCCAGGAAGAAGCTGCTTTAGTCAAGAATCCTCCGGGATCGGCTAGCGGGGTGGCTGGTGGAGCGGATTCCGGCGCAGAGCTGCCGTCGGGTGTGGATCTGAAGGGCCTGCTCACCCGCTTGGGTCTTCCGATCTTGGCGCTCTGGATCGTGTTCGGCATGATAGCCGGCTACGTCGACAGCACCACGACGCGCGGCATACTGATCGCGGTTCCGGCGATCGCCACAGGGTTGGCAATAGGTGTGTTTGTTTGGGCGCGCCGCCAGTCGCAGAAGGCGCAAGGGGTGGCGAGCATCCTCCGAGAAATGCAGTCTTCCGGGGACCGTGGGGCCGCGCTTGAGAAGCTCGAATCGTCGTTCAAGAAAACCGATCCAGCGGCGATTTTTGCCAAAGCTCAGGTCGAGCTTCAAGAAGATCCACGCAAAGCTCTCGCGACGTTAGAGCTCATCAATCTCAACAAAGTCTTGGCGCCGATTGCGGACGAAGCCCGTTCGCAGCGGGCGATGATCCATCTGATGTTGGGCGAGGTGAGTCCAGCCCGTCAGTTGGTGGACAACATTGAGATCAAGCGGCATCAAGATCCAAAGAGTCGCGCCATGATTGCCTCAGTGATGAGCGAAGCCTGGGCCAGAAGCGGGCTCGCCAAAAAGGCCGGCGAAACGCTCGATCTTTTCGATCCGGAAGACGCGCTTTACGCCCAAATTCGCCCCCAGCTGTGGCGCGCCCGCGCTTATTGTTGCGCCTATTTGAGCGACACCAAAGGCATGCGGCGTGCCCTGAAGAAGCTCCTCGAACAAGACGTACGGCTCTTGGGCGGCTTCATGATGAAGAAAACGCATCCGCTCCTACAGCAGGAAGCCAAGAAGATCTTGGAGCAGAGCGGGCAAGTCCCGCGCAAGATGGTCGTTCAGCGCCGTTGAAGCCGAGTCGGGCGTGTCTCCTGCTTCGGATAAAGAGTAGTCCCACGCAGCGTTCGGGTGCCTGTCGGTTTCACGCGTACGAGTTCCGTCGGAGCCCCGTTCGGAAGCGTGACGCCATTGCGATCGCGAGGAGACTGAGAAGCGAGGGGAGGTGAGTTGCTGTTCTTGGTGAAACCAATGAACATCCGCCGTGTGCTGAAAGCTGCGGAGTGAGTGAGCTCGCTGGTTCACGTCCGCCGCCGCCAATTGCTTCGCCGCCGCCGCCGCCGGCACCGCCGGCACCGCCGGCCCCAAGGTTGAGCGATCCTCCGAATGGCCCCAGTGTTCCGATGTGAACTGGTGGCCGACCAGCAGCTCCGCTCGCAGCGTTCCCACCGAGGGCGATGCTTGCCCCGCCCACCGGATCATTCCCTCGGCCACCTTGACCCCCGGCTCCCCCGGCAGCCGCACAGCCGTTGTCAGCGACAGCATCGCAATCTTCATCTTGCCCGTTCCCGCAGACCTCAGGCACGCAACGTTCGACCCCGGAGAATGCTCGCGTTAGGAGCGTGCGTACACCGGGATTGAGCACAGTGGCTCCGAAGGTTAACCCGATGTCGCAAAAATGATCAGCGTCGGAGCCCCCAATTTGGCTGATCGTGCCCACCCAGCTTTCAGCACTCCCGAACAGGATGGGCCCCCCGGAATCCCCAAAGCAAGCACTTCGCCCCTGCAACTGAATGATACCGCTCGCTGGATCAAAACCTGTAATCGTTGCGGTAGCCGAACGTCGGGTACCATTTGTGCCTAGAGTGAGTGAAGAGAGCCCAAACCCCACCATCACAAACCTCTGTCCAGATTGCGCAGCGTAGTCCCAGTCGATGCTTTGAATGTGTGTTCCTTCAGGAACTGGAGCCGTTAAGCGGAGTACGGCAACATCTTGCCCTGCGGTTACCGCTGCGTTCACCGCACCTTCCAGGGGGGCTCCGACCCAATCCAGCGAGCGCACGTTCCGGAAGACGAATGCTTCCTCGCTGGTCCCAAATCCCACGCGGAGGCCGGCCGCCGTTAATGCCTGATCGCCCTCCGGGCGGGCCGCGAACGCACAATGCAGAGTTGTCACGATCAACTCGGGGTGCACCACGGTTCCGCTGCACACAAAGGATTGAGACGGGTGCGTCAGCCACACGACGCCGCGCTCCTGGGGCGCGAGATCACCATCGATCAAAGCCGCGGAAGCTTCCGAGTTGGAGCGACGAGCTGGAGGCTGCTGTGACGTCTCAGACGGCGTAGAGCACGCCAACAGGCTGAGCCCCGTGCCGATAAGCGTGCGGCGAAAGCGACCGACTTTCGTCCAGCGTCCAGTCGGGTGCAGCGGCTTCACGGCGCGCATAGCCTAGCATCAGTTGGTTCCCAAGAGTTCACCCTTGCTCCAGCACACCAGGACAAATAGGCTGTACGCGTGCTGAACCGTTGGTGCGTGTGGGTGTTCGTGGCGCTGTGTGCTCCAGCTTGCGGGGACGACATGCCGATGGCGTGTCCAGCCGGCAACTGCACGCCGCAGGTGAAGTTGAAGCTCGGACAGAGCTGCAACACGGATGTGAATTGCCTAGCACCGGCCTTTTGCCTCAACCAAGCTTCCGATCGGTTCTTCGGCGGCGGTAGCGCGCTCGGCGTGTGCGTTGCGGATTGCAGCACCGACGCTAGCGCTTGTTCTAAGTTCGAGAGTGCCGAGTGCGTGCCCGTATCGACGGATGGCAGCGGAGCGGCGCTCTGCTTTGAGGCCTGCAGCTTTGGGAAAGAAAGCGCGGATAAGTGCCAGAATCGTGATAATCTCGTCTGCGATCGGCTGCCCGGGCAGAGTGCCAATCAGGGCTTCTGCCGTCCGATCTGTGAATTGGATGCTGATTGTGGAACCCGCAAGTGTGATCGGCTCCACGGCGTCTGCGTGGAGAATGCGACCAAGACCAGTGAATTCGGCAAAAGCTGCGATATCCAGGCAGTCGCGCCCAGTTGTGGCGGCGTTTGCCTTAGCTTAACGTCTGATTATGCTGTCTGCTCCCACCGTTGCAAGTTCGGCCAAGGCATGGATTGCCAGACGGCCAACGGCGCCGCAGGTTCCTGCGTTTTTTCCGCCACTGCCGGAACTCTCGACGACACTGGATTTTGCGGTCAACTCTGTAATTGCAATACTGAATGCAGCCACGCCCAAGCGGTGTGTGATCCCTTTGGTAATATTGATTTAGAGCAAACGTTCGGGAAAAAGGGTGTGTGCGCACCGCCCGCTTTAGCCCAGGTTCCGGCCGGGATTACGCAGTGTTTGTAGGGGTGAAGGTCCGTGAAAGGCTGGCTTTGGGGCAAGATTCAGCGCCTCAGAGAGCCCAACGAAGTACGGCAGATTTTGCTAGGTAGAGAAAACTGCCGCGGCAGATTTTGACAGGGTGCAAAATCTGCCGTACTCTGGGCGGGTGAAATCGCCCAAAACTCGCTATCTGACAGCTCAGGTCAAGGCGGACTTCGAACGCAAGATGGTGTTCTTGGCGGGGGCGCGCCAAGTCGGGAAGACAACCTTGGCGAAGGCGCTATTGGGTGCGAGCCCCGGGTACTTGAACTGGGACGCTGCGGAAGATCGGCAAGCCATCCTGACTCGACAGCTCCCGGCATCGCCACTATGGGTTTTCGACGAAATCCACAAGCATCGAGCTTGGCGTGGGTTTTTGAAGGGCCTCTACGACAAACGCCTGGCCCGCCAAAAGATCCTGGTGACGGGTAGTGCCCGGCTCGATCTCTATCGCTACGGCGGTGATTCGCTTCAAGGGCGCTATCACCTCTTGCGCCTGCATCCGTTGAGCGTCGCCGAACTGAAGCTCAAGTCTGACGCAGACTTTAAGAGTTTGTTGCGTTTAGGCGGATTCCCAGAGCCATTTTTTGGCGGCTCGGAAGTTGAAGCACGGCGCTGGTCTCGAGAGTATCGGTCGCGGTTAGTGCGCGATGATATTGCTAGCTTGGAGCCGATATCCGATCTTGGAAATTTGGAGCTATTGATCCTGAGATTGCCAGATTTGGTGGGCTCCCCGCTTTCGATCAACGCCCTGCGCGAAGATCTCCAAGTTAGCCACAGAACACTGGAGAACTGGGTGAGCGTGTTGGAACGCATGTACGCGGTATTTCGAGTGCCCCCTTTCGGCACTGCACGGCTCCGAGCCGTGAAGAAAGAACAGAAGCACTATCACATCGATTGGAGCCTGGTAGCCAATGAAGGCGCGCGTTTCGAAAACCTGGTGGCGTGTCACCTGCAGAAATGGATCCACTTTCTGGAAGACACTCAGGGGCGAGACGTCGAGCTGCGCTACTTCCGTGACCGGGACGGTCGCGAGGTAGATTTTGTGGTGACCGAGGGAAGGAAGCCCATCTTGCTCGTCGAGGCGAAGCTCTCGGACACCCATCCAGATCGCAGCCTACGTTATCTTGTTTCTAAGTTTCCAGGCATCCCAGCCTTTCAGCTGACGGCGCAGAACCTCAAGGATTTCGTCACGCCCGAGGGGATTCGAGTGTGTTCGGCGCTGACATTCTTGCGGACGTTGATTTAGGCTGAAGCGCGGGAGAGAATCGGGGTGGACGACTACGAAG
>JBBSBI010000123.1:0-16397 GCA_038251425.1 Polyangiales bacterium | reverse complement strand
TTGGCGCTCGCTCACAGTAACGATCGCTGCCTGTTCGGGAGCGAGCCACACCGGGAATTTCCCCGCGGTGTGCTCGATGTACATCCCATAAAAACGCTCAATGGAGCCCAGAATGGCTCGATGCAGCATCACCGGGCGATGTGTCAGTCCATCGTTGCCCACGTATTCCAATTCAAAGCGAGTGGGCAGCGCGTAATCCACCTGGATGGTGCCCAGCTGCCAGCTTCGCCCGAGCGCATCGGTGACGTGAAATTCAAGCTTGGGTCCGTAGAAAGCGCCTTCGCCCGGCAACCGTTCGAACTTGAGATTCGATTCGAGCAACACCTTTTCAAGCACCGCCTCGGCGTGATCCCACTGCTCATCGGTGCCTACGCGCTTTTCAGGTCGCAACGCTAGCTTCACCGCAACGTCGACAAACCCGAATGCGCGGTAAACCTCAAACAGCAAGCGATTGAACTGCACCAGCTCGCCGTACATCTGCTCGGGCGTGCAGAAGATATGCGCATCGTCTTGGCAGAAGCTGCGCACGCGGGCCAAGCCATGCAACACGCCGCCTCGCTCGTAGCGATGCAGGCGTCCGAAATCTGCAATGCGCCAGGGTAGCTCGCGGTAGCTTCGGCGGCGTTGCCCAAAAATCAAACAATGGCTCGGGCAATTCATGGGCTTCTGGCCCAAGTGGCAGAGCGCCGGGTGCTCGTGGAGCGAGCCCGAGCCGTGATCGTGCGGCTCATCAAGGGAATCCGCCGTTACCGGCAAGTACATGTTCTCGCGGTAATTTTCCAGGTGGCCACTGGTCTTGAACAGCCGCTGATCAAAAATCTGAGGCGTGATAACTTCCTGATAGTCGTAACGCTCGTAAAGCCCGCGAATGTAATCCACCAAGCGGCGATAAATGCCGGCGCCACGCGGCAGAAAGAACGGCATCGCCGGTGCGTATTCGTGGAACATAAAAAGCTCGAGCTCGCGCCCCAGCTTTCGGTGATCGCGTGCCTTGGCTTCTTCCAGATGCAAAAGGTGTGCTGCTAGCTGCTCGGCGCTCCGGAAAGCGGTGCCGTAGATGCGTTGCAGCATCGGATTCTTCTCGTCGCCGCGCCAATAGGCGCCCCCGGTTGACAACAGCTTAACGGCACCGAGTTGGCCGGTCTTCGGGACGTGTGGGCCCTCACACAAATCCACCCAGTTATTGCCGGGCTTGCCCGGGCCACCGTGGCGATAGAGTGAAATCGATTCGCCTGTTGGAATCGAATCTAAGATTTCAAGTTTGAATTTTTCGCCCATCCCGGCAAAGAGCTCGTGCGCCTGCTCGCGGGTCACCGTTTCGCGATAGAAAGGGCGATTGGCCTTGATAATTCGCTGCATTTCCTTTTCGATTTGCGCGAGATCCTTCTCGTTGAAGGGGCCTTCCGGGCGCAAAAAATCGTAATAAAAGCCCTGATCGATCGACGGACCGATCGTCACCTGCGTCCCCGGAAAGAGCCGCTGCACGGCGTCTGCCATCACGTGTGCGGCTGAATGCCGAATCACCGGCAGTGCCTCCGGGCTGCTATCTAAAATGGGCTCAGCCTCGGCGCCAAGCTCGGCTGGCAGCGGTGAGTGGAGATCGTACACTCGCCCGCCTGCTCGGACGGCAATCACCTCGTCCGTGAGCAGGCCACGTTCCGCTAACGCTTCGCGCGCCGTGTACTCGGGCATCAGTTCGGTCGCATGCCAGAGGACACCTGACCGTGCTGAGCCGGACCTCTCAACGCGGTTCGGCGCGCGCACTGTATCGACAAACACCACAGATTTGTAGGCGCGGACAGGATTGAACTGTCGACCCCTACCGTGTCAAGGTAGTGCTCTACCACTGAGCTACGCGCCTTTAGGGTCGTTCTTATGTCTGGTGTGTGGTGGGATGCGTACAAGCGGGGCGGACGGGATTACCCCCCGTGTTTTCGACTGTCAAGTTAGGCTTTGGTGACAGCGAAAAGCTCGGTTTTGTGAACAACCCTCGCCGAGTCGTCGCACGAGAGCGTTGCTTGCGTGGGGACCTGAATAACGGTATAGGCGCCCCACTTTAGAGGTTGGCGTCTCGCCGCCCCATAAAGGAGGCATCTTTTGAGCTCCGCGGCATACGCATGGCAGAATGTTCCCCCAGCCCCCGGCCGTCCCGTGGGTTCTGATCCAGTTCCCGTGAAGCCGGGCGTGCAAGGCACGCCCGGAGGCAACCATCCAGCCCCAGCCCCAGACCTGGGTATCTCGGGTCTGTTGCCGCTGCTGATCGTGGTACCGCTCGTCCTCTTCATGTTTCTGAGTTCGCGCTCCCAGCAGAAGAAGGCGCAGAAGATGGTAGCGGAGCTCAAGAAGGGTGATCGCGTGCTCACGCAAGGTGGGCTCGTTGGCAAGCTGGTCGAGCTGGGTGATCGCTACGCGAAGATCGAGATTGCCCCAGGTGTTAAGATCGAGGTCGTCAAATCCGGAGTACTCGGCAAGGACAATCTCGAGACCGCCGCCACCGTGGAAAAGAAGTAATCCACCCGGAATTGGCCATGACCCCGAATATCGTCATCACTTACGTATTTATAGCTTTTTTTGCGCTGCTCGCGTTGACGGGCTTGTTGAAGCGCGAGCGTCGCGTGGCGTTGTGGCTAGGAGCGCTGTTCGCAGCGGGCGCTGCCGCCGCCGCTTATTACGACTCCTTTTGGTCCTTGGTGTTCTTGGGTCTGTTGGCCTTCTGGGCGGCGTTCGCGTCGCTCAGCGTGATTGATCTCGGATGGCGTTTTCGTTTCGGCTTGGTGAGCTGCGTAGGCTTGCTCGGGTTCGTGACGCTCTGGCCAACCCTTTCAAACGTGAGCGGTGGCCGCGTGCCCTGTCCCGAGTGGGTGAAAGAGCGCAACCACTTTGCGCTGGTTGCGGGTCTCGATCTGCGCGGCGGCTTGCGCCTCGTCTACACCGTTGATGTGGATGAAGCGATCAAGGACAAGCGCGATCGCTACTACGAGCAGATGCGCCGGCAGCTGGCAAAAGTCCTTGATCTTCACAAGGGTGATGAGCCCCCTCCGGAAGCCGTCTACACGAAGCTGCGGGAGAAGGTCATTGTGGAGGCGCCCCCATTGCGCCCCAACGCGCTCCGCTTAACCGTGATGCCAGGCACCGAGCCATCGCGCGTGGATTCCCGATTCTTGGAGATGTTTCGAGGGGATCTGACGTTCTCGCGCTCTGCGGATCTTCGGACGTACGATTTTACCGTCAAGGAGGCCGTTGAATCGCAGATCCGCGAACGCGCCGTGAATCAGGCACGCGAGATCATCCTGCGCCGGGTCGATGAGCTGGGGTTGCGCGAAGCTGCTGTCTCCACCCGCGGCGAGGATGTGATTGTTGAAGTGCCAGGCGAGGATGAAAAGAGCTTCGCGAATATTCGCGACATCATCAGCCAGACCGCACGCTTGGAGTTCAAGCTCCTCGATGACGAGACTGATTTTTTTGGCCCGCTCCAATCCAAGCTCGATACGGCGGAGACGAAGACTCTGCCCGTTGGTCTAGAATTCCTCCGCGAAAACGCCCCGATAGGCCTGGATGCTGAGGGCGATACGAAATCCAACAGCATCACGTATGCCTTCTTACGGCGCCAGAAGACGGAGACATCTCAACAGGCTCTCACGCGCTTCCGAGAATGGGTCGGCACGCTGACGCTACCTCCGGATCGTGAGCTCGGGTACGAAATTGAATACAAAGAAGATCCCGCCACTCTGAAGCAAGAAGAGGACGGAATTCGGACCTATCTGCTGAAGAGCCGCGCCGAGATCACTGGCGATTTGATCCGCGACGCGCAGGCGGTGCCTAATCAAGAGCAGTCCGGCATGGGCGGTTGGTACGTCTCGATGGAGTTCACCGATCAAGGTGGGCGCCTCTTTGACACGATCACGGGCGCCAACATCAAACGCCGCTTTGCCATTATTCTGGATGGCAGGGTTTCAAGTGCTCCGGTCATTCAATCCCGAATTTCCGGCGGCCATGCGCAGATCACGCTCGGCCGCGGCGATCCCGAAGCCCAGCTCAGGGATGCCAAGAAGCTCGAATTGGTGCTCAGGTCTGGGGCCTTGCCGGCACCGATTTCGCCCTCAAATGAGCAGCGCATCGGCCCTTCGCTAGGTCAAGATTCGATCGATCTTGCTGTACGAGGCGCTGTGGGTGGTGGCCTGATCGTGCTCTGCTTCATGTACATCTACTACCGACGCGCCGGCCTCATCGCCAACGCCGCAGTGTTGATGAATCTATTCTTGCAGCTGGCGATTCTTTCCTCCTTTGGTGCAGCGATGACGCTCCCAGGTATCGCAGGCTTGGCGCTGACGATCGGGATGAGCGTGGATGCCAACGTGCTGATCAACGAACGCATTAAGGAAGAGCTGCGCGCTGGAAAGACACCGCGCGCCGCCGTGGAGGTCGGCTATGCGCGGGCGTTCACCGCGATCATTGATGGCCACGTGACGACGATGATTTCCGGCATCGTACTCGCGCAGTACGGGACAGGCCCGATCAAGGGCTTCGCGGTCACTCTCCTGGTGGGCGTGGTGTGCAGCGTCTTCACCGGGGTGTTCGTGAGCCGAGCGTTGTTTGATCTTTGGATGCGCGGCTTTGGCAATCGAATTCGCTTCAGTATGGGCTGATTATGGAATTTCTACCCCCCAATAAGCTCTACAATTTCATGGGCCTCCGGCACTGGTTCCTCGGAGCCAGTCTGTTCACTTTCCTTGCGGCGATCGTGTTGCTGTTCGTCGTGGGTCCCAAGTTGGGTCCGGACTTTATCGGCGGCACCGAAGTCGAGGTGGAATTCAAGCAGCCGGTGTCAGCGGACGAAATCAGGCGTGCCGTGAGTTCCGCAGGTTTCTCGCAGCCCGACGTGATTCGGGTGGCCGAGGCCAAGTCGAATCGCTTCCTGATCCGCGTCCAGGAGGTTTCCAGCATCGATGCGGCCACGCGCGCCACGGTTGGGCAGCGGCTTTGCTTCGGAGAGAACTTAGCGGCGGCTGATTGCCCGGAAGAGAAGCGCGCCACCGAAGTAAAATTTAGTCCCGGTGGGGATAAGATCACGATTCGCTTTCGTCAGGACCCAGATCTCGCTTGGGTGAAAGAACGCATGCGCGGCGTGAGGGGCTTGCAGCTCCGCGAAGGCGAAAATAATCCGGCTCTGCAGAACGCTCGCGATCGCAAGGTCGAGGTCTACCTGATGGGCAAGGGCGATCAGTTGCTCGGTGCACTCAAGTCCAACTTGGGCACGGCGAAGGTGCCAGATAGCGCGCTCCGGGTTGAATGGATTGGTCCGAAGGCGGGCGCTCAGCTGCGTGATTCTGCTATCAAGAGCCTGGCGATTTCGCTCGTCGCTATCCTGATTTACCTAGCCTTCCGCTTCGACCTGCGCTTCGCGCCAGGTGCCGTGATTGCGCTATTTCATGATGCGGTGGTGGCTATTGGGATTCTGGCGGCCCTCCAAAAGGAGCTCAACTTGGTGACGGTAGCGGCCGTGCTCACGATTGTGGGGTATTCGGTGAACGATACGGTCGTGATTTACGATCGCGTACGTGAGAATCTTGGCAAAATGCGCGGTGCGTCGTTTGTCCAGCTCATCAACGTCAGCCTCTCCGAAACCTTAAGCCGCACTATCCTCACCGGGGTCACTTCAGTGCTCGCCATGTTGGCTTTTTTCGTGTGGGGCACCGGCTCGCTCAAAGATTTTGCGCTCACGTTGATCATCGGAATTGTGCTCGGCACGTACTCCTCGATTTACGTGGCACTCCCTCTCACAGAGTGGCTCGATCGCAAGTTCTTCGCCAAGCTCACGACGAAGAAGGATGCCAAAGCTCGCTCAGCCCGCACAGCGCCGGCGACCACAGGCATCTGAACGGTCTTGTTGCCCTCCCTCGCTGCCGCTCAGCCGCGGCAGCTTGCCTCTCCCCGAGCTCTCCCGTTGGGAGCGCTGGGTGGGGCCACCCACATCGCGGCGACTTGCGCCTGAGTTGACAGGGCAGCCCTTCGGGCGCGATGGAAGAAACAGATGGATCTGGTGTCGGTGAGTGGAGGCGATCCGGAGTCGTTGAACGACCCCGCGACGATTCCACCTTCGCCTGGTGTCCTGGCACTCGTGGAAGGCTTGGCGCTCACGCGCACCGTAGCTACCTGGCTGGTCGCGGAGGGCCATCACAACGTCGAGCAGACGCGCAGCTTTCTCGATCCGCGGCTGCGTGAGCTCACCAACCCCGACAGCATGCTCGATCGTGAGCTTGCCGCAAATCGGCTGGCGCAAGCCATTCGCGCGCGCGAACGCATCGTGGTGTTTGGGGATTATGATTGCGACGGGATGACCTCCACGGCACTCTTGACGGAGGCGTTAACCGAGCTGGGTGGAGATGTGCAGCCGGTGTTGGCCAGTCGTTTCGAAGGCGGCTACGGGCTGTCTGAAATGGCGTTGGTTCGTGTCTTGGAGCAGGCGCCTCAGCTTGTGGTTACCTGCGATTGTGGCTCCTCCGATCATGGACGCTTGCAGAAGCTGCGTGAACTCGGGATTGATACCATCGTTGTCGATCACCATCTGGTGCCGGCGGAGCCGCTGCCCGCCTTGGCGTTTTTGAATCCGCATCGGCCAGAGTGCGGTTTTGGCTATAAAGGCATGGCTTCTTGTGGGCTCGCGCTCACGCTCGTGGGCGCCGTGCGCACCAAGCTGTCGCGTAAGCTGGATCTCAAGAAGTGGTTGGATCTTGTGGCGATAGGTACCGTGGCCGATGTGGCACCGCTCGACGCGGACAATCGCGCTCTGGTGCGAGCGGGCCTGGCGGTCTTAGCCAACGGAGAACGCCCAGGCTTGCGCGCGATCTTCGCACTGGCCGAGCTCGATTTCTCGACAGGTTTCACAACGGAAGATATTCTTTTTCGCATCGCGCCGCGGCTGAATGCGCCTGGCCGGCTGGGCTCGCCGCTTTTGGCGCTGCAGCTCTTGCTCGCGAAGGCGGAGCCTGAAGCCCGAGCCATCGCGAGTGCCGTCGAGCAACAGAGCCGCGAGCGGCGGCGTGTTCAAGACGTGATGATCGACGAAGCAGAGAAGCAGGTCGAAGCAAACGGGTACGCGGAGCGAGCGGCGATTGTGCTCGGTGAGCAAGCTTGGAACCACGGCATCGTGGGCATCGTGGCGGGCAGGTTGGCGGAGCGCTTCCAAAAGCCAGTGATTATAGTCGGTTTTGAAGGGGAAGTGGGCCGTGGCTCCGTGCGTGGGCCCAACGGTTTTCGGCTGTATTCAGCACTCGAACAGTGCGCGCACAGCTTGGTTCGTTTTGGTGGCCACCAAGCCGCTGCTGGGCTCGAAGTCTTGTGGCCCAATCTGGGAGCGCTGCGGGCAGCGTTTGAAGAGGCTTGCGCCAATGCCGAGCCGCACACGAGTGATCGCGGTTCGCGGGCTTTAGCCACGCCTTATTTTCCGAGTGATGAACCAAGCCAAGTGCTGCGCGATCTGAATCGCTTAGAGCCTTTCGGCCTTCGAAATCCGAAGCCGGATCTGTTGGTGGACGCTAGCGTTCGATCAGCGCGAGAAGTCAAAGGTGGGCATCTCAAGCTCGATCTTGAAATCCAGAAGGGGCAGCGCGTGGGTGGCTTTGCGCCCGGGCTCGGTTCGCGAAAATTCGAGCCTGGCGCTCGGATCCGATTTGTCGGGCAGCTCAGGCCCGATCGCTACCGAGGCGGTGGTGCTGTAGAGTTTGGGGTGAAGGAGATCGAGTGCCTGTGAGCGAGCCGTTGATCACATTCAAGGGTGTCTGCAAGGCTTTCGGCCCTAAAGTGGTGTACCGTGGGCTCGATCTAGAGGTGCGGCGGGGTGAAGTGCTCACCGTATGCGGTGGCTCAGGCGTCGGCAAAAGTGTGCTGCTAAAAATGTTGATTGGCCTCCTGCGTCCCGATCAAGGGAGCATCACCTTCGACGGCCAGGAGCTCACGACGCTGAGCGAGAATGCCTTTGCTGACGTGCGGCGGCGCATCGCCATGCTCTTCCAAAGCGGGGCGTTGTTTGATTCGCTCACGGTGGGTGAGAACGTGGGCTATGGGCTCCAAGAACACTTTCACGATAAGATGAGCAAGAGCGAAATTGCTGATCGAGTGAATTGGGCGCTCAGCTTGGTGAATTTGCCAGGCATCGAAGCCATGAGTCCGTCCGATCTTTCTGGCGGCATGCGCAAGCGCGTTGGCTTGGCCAGAGCGATAGCCGTCAAGCCGGAAGTGCTCTTGTACGATGAGCCCACCACGGGCCTCGATCCGATCAACACGGCTCGCGTCAATCACCTGATCACCGGCTTGCAGGAGCGGCTTGAAATCACCAGCGTCGTCATCACGCATGACATGCGGAGCGCCTTCAGCGTGAGCGATCGGCTCGCCATGGTGCTTGGGGGCCGGGTGATTTGCACCGGCACGGTAGAGGAGTTCCAAAACGCCGACGACGAACGCGTGCAGGACTTCATTCATGGACGCGCACCGGTTCAGGAAGACGTGCAGACCTTGCTGAGCACGTCCTAAGGGCTACAATCGTGGTTTCATGGCTATCCCGAGAGAAGTAAAAGTTGGTGGGTTCGTCTTCTTGGGCATGCTCGCTGTGGTGCTCGTTGTCTTTTTGATCGGCGATGAACGCCAAATGTTCGATTCGAAGGCGCACTTCCGCGTCCTGTTCAGCGATGTTGAAGGGCTGCGGCGCGGCTCCGAAGTGCGCATGGGTGGCGTCACGGTGGGCACCGTGGATAGCGTTGAGTACAGCAAAGAGGCGAAGGATTCGACCGTCTACGTCACGCTCGGGGTCGTTCAATCAGAGGCGGCGCGAGTGCGCAAGGATAGCGTCGTCAAGATCACTGCCAAGGGCATGCTCGGCGATAAGATGGTCACGATCAGTGTCGGAAGTCCGAAGCAGCCTGCCATCGAACCGATGGGAATTATTCGGAGCGAAGCCGGCGAAGACATCACGGTGGCTTTGTCACGCCTCGGCGGCATCACGCTGAAGGTGGAGAAGACGGTTGATAATCTGCAGCGCGCGACAAGCGTGCTGGCTGAGGAAGATATCCACGAAGAGCTGCGGGGTTCCCTGAAGTCGATGAACAGCATCTTGCACAATGTTGATCAAGGTGACGGCTATGCAGCACGGCTGCTCAAAGATCCCAACGAGTCAGCGCGTATTTCTTCGCTCATTGCCAGCCTCGAGCACGCTACCCAAGCGCTCGACCGCACAATCCAAGACGTGAATGCGCTGGTGGGTCAGGTGAAGTCCGGCCCGGGGCTCGCGCACGAGGTCCTGTATGGCCAAGATGCCGCCCAAGTTGTCGCGCAGATTGGGGGCGCCGCTGAGGAGTTGAAGCTCACGCTCAAAGGCGTGCGCGAGGGCAATGGCTTAGCGAAGAGCCTGCTCTACGGCGGCAAGGCTTCTGATGATCTGACTCAGAATCTGACTGAGCTGAGCGTCACGTTGAACAAGATCGCTTCGGACGCGCGCCAAGGGAAGGGGACCCTCGGGGCGCTTTTGGTCGATCCTTCAGTGTACGAAGATCTGAAGCTGTTGCTTGGCAATGTTGGCCGCAATAAGGCCTTGCGCGCGTTGGTACGTTACTCCATCCAGCAAGATGAGGCTCAGGCTGGGCCTGCTGTGCGTGACCCGGAGGCAAGCGGGCGCGAACGCCTGGATGCTTCACCTCGCGCTACGGTACCCGGCAATTGAACAAAGCGCTGAGCCGGCCCTATACTTTCGCGCGATGCGACTCCTCGAGCGATTAGGGCGAATAGCGACTCTGCTTGTTTTGTTTGGGCTGGCCGCTGCCTTTGCGCTTTGGTTTGGTACGGGTGGCCTTTGGAAGGGCCTGGATGTCGCGCAGGCCGTTGCCGCCAAGGATCGCAAGAAACAACGCTACGACCTCACCAAGCTCACAGCGGTGAATCGCACGCTGAAAAAGATTGTTGAGAAGTACGTGGAGCCGGAGCGGGTCAATCCGCGCCAGATGTTCCTGAGCGCGCTCGACCAGATCCAACGCGAGGTGGCTCAGGTCATCGTGCTGCATGAGGAGAAATCGCCCACGGTCAAAGTCCAGGTGGACGTTGCGAAGGCTCAAGATTTTCGCGTCGACAACGTTCAAGGCCCCTGGGATGTTGCCGCGCGCTTGCGCGAGGTGTTTGTCTATCTTCAGGCCAACCTGGCGGGCTCTGGCGTGGATCTGGCCGAAGTCGAATACGCCGCCTGCAACGGCATGCTGCGCACTTTGGATCCGCACAGCGTTTTCATGAGCCCTGAAGGCTTTGCCGAGATGAATCTCTCGACCTCAGGGCATTTCGGTGGCCTTGGGATTGTGATTGCAATTCGCGATGATGTGCTCACCGTGATGCGGCCGATGCCGGGAACGCCGGCAGGGCGCTCGGGTCTCAGACGCCTGGATCGCATCCTGAACATCAACAATGAGTCCACGCTCAACATGCCGCTCGACGACGCGGTGGGTCGCTTGCGCGGCGATCCCGGCTCCAAGGTGACGATTTGGGTGCACCGCGATGGTAAAGATGGTTGGCCGGGGACCAAGGCCATCGAGCTCACGCGTGAGGTGATTCAGATCCGTTCGGTAGAGTCACGCCTGCTGGCACGCGGCATCGGGTACATCTCGCTCAAGCAATTCCAATCCAATACCTATAATGATTTGGATCGCGAGTTGAAGGCGCTCCAGGCCAAGGAAAAGCTCTCCGGTTTGGTGCTTGATCTTCGAAATGATCCTGGGGGGCTTTTGGATCAGGCAGCTCGGGTTGCAGATCGGTTCATTGCCGAGGGCACGATTGTCGCCACGGTGGGCAATAGCGAAGGGCGTGATGAGAAGCGGGCGACGCTCGCTGGCACAGAGCCCAACTATCCGATGGTCGTGTTGGTGAATGGCCAGAGTGCCAGCGCGAGCGAGATTGTGGCAGGAGCGCTCAAGAATAACGATCGCGCGCTGATCGTCGGGCAGACAACCTTCGGCAAAGGCAGTGTGCAGCTGGTGTTCCAGAACATCACGCCCGAAAATGCCGCGCTGAAGCTCACGATTGCGCAATACCTCACGCCGGGCGACGTTTCGATTCAGGGCGTGGGCGTCACGCCCGACATTGAGCTCGATGGGATGACGGCAGATGCGCTCGATATGGATCTGTTTGTATCCGAATCAGCACTGCGCGAGCGCGATCTCAGCAAGAGCCTGGATAGCAAAGCCAAACGCAATCGGGATCGCCCGTTCTTCAAGCTTCGCTACAACGTGCCCGAGAAGGAGCGCGCCGAGCTCAGGGATATGGGCGGACAGGTGGAGGACGAATTTCGGAAAGATTTCTTCATTCGCTTCGCTCAAGAGTTAGCGGCGCACTTGACACCCGGGAAACGCCTCGAGCAGCTGGAGCAGGCTAAGCCACTCCTCGCACAATTCGAAAAGGGCGAAATGGCGTCGATCGCCCAGGATTTAAAGAAGCTTGGGATCGATTGGCAGGCGCCAGGCAAGACCGTCACGGATGGTCCACGTGCCACGGACTACGAGGTCAAAGTTGAAACCAATCCGAAGAACGCTGATGTGCGCGCGGGCGAGCCGCTGACGCTGAAGGTGAGCGTCAAGAACAGGAGCGACAAGCCCATCTTCCAGTTGCGAGCCATCACCAAGAGTGACGGCTTCTTTTACGACGAAAAAGAGCTTATTTTCGGCAAAATTCTGCCCGGGGAGACGCGGCTTGCGGAGGCTCCGCTCGGCTTCTGCGATATCGAGGGGCGTAAGATTGGCTCTTCAGAGCCCGTGCCGGTGGATGCGCAGAGAATCTGTCGCCTTCCGAAGGATGCGGTCACGCGTCAAGATGTGGTCAAAGTTCGCTTTGCCGCTGAGGGCGGTGAGCCACCCACGGATGTTGAATTTCGCCCCACCGTTGAGAGCCTGCCTCGGCCGATTTTTGCCTACGCTTATCAGGTTGTCGACAATCGCCCCGGCAATGGTGACGGCCAGCTGAGCCGGGGTGAGGGCGCTACGCTCTACGTCACGGTTAAGAATGTGGGCAAGGGCCCGTCTTTGGAGACTAAGGCGGCGATCCGAAATCTCACGGGGGATGGTCTGCTGCTCAAGGCTGGGCGCTTCGATGTGTCCCAGATGAAGCCCGGCGAGGCGCGTGAGGTGGCGTTCACGTTCGATGTATTGAGTAACTTGGAAGTGGACGAAGCCAAGGTGGAGTTGATCATCGAAGATCGTGATTTGCGCGTTTTCTCCAATGAAAAGATCACCATTCCAGTGGTCGGGAGTCCGATGCCTGTCTCGGCTAAGCCCGGCTTCGTAAAAGTTCGTGCTGAAGCGGCAGTGCGCGGAGTGCCAGTGCCGGGCGAACGCAGCGTCGGCGTGCTGAAGGCGGGTTCCGTCGCCACACGCTTGGGAGCACTCGGGGCTTTCACGAAGGTGAAGCTCGGTGGCACACGCTTTGGCTTCGTCGAAACAGAGAAGCTCGTTGACGGTGCGGGGCCGGAGCGCCTGCTGTTCGAGGCTCAGCTCACCCGCTCCCCGCCGCTGCTTGAGGTGAAGAGCGCCGAGTTGGCCTCGCGAGATGGCACGGTGAGAATCGAAGCCCGCGCGATGGATGGCGATGGCGTGCTCGACGCTTACATCTTCGTCGGGGGCAATAAAGTTTTCTATGCCTCCAATCGCCGTGCCAAAGATCGCACCAGCATGAGCTTCGCTATCAACGCGGCTCTCGATCCAGGGACGAACGTGATCAACGTGATTGCTCGCGAGAGCGAGGACACCTCGACGCGCTACACGATGGTGGTGCGCCGGGATGGCCCCAAAGGCGAAGCGCTGCCAACGCCAAAAAATGAGCTATTCGGAGCTGATTGGCAGTTCGGCGGCGAGTAGCCGCAAGTTTTAGAACGGAGCCTCTCATGCCGATTCGTCTGCACATCAACGTCGATCACGCCGCCACGCTTCGGAATGCTCGCGGATCTCTGTACCCGGATCCGCTGCTGCTCGCACAACTCTGCGAACACGCTGGCGCTGACGGCATCACCGTTCATCTGCGCGAAGATCGCCGGCACATTCAGGATCGCGATCTGGAGCGGCTGCGTGCTCAGCTCAGCACCGTGCTGAACATGGAATGTGCACCCACCGATGAAATGCTCGGCATCGCAGAAAGGCTGCGACCGGATGTGGTCACGCTGGTGCCCGAGAAGCGTGAGGAGCGCACCACCGAAGGCGGATTGGACGTCGCTCTGGCGCGCACACGAATTGAGAAAGCTGCGCGCGTTTGCCAAAGGAGCGAGATCAAGCTGAGCCTCTTCATTGAGGCCACCCCGGAACAGATCCGGCTGAGTCGAGAGCTCGGAGCCCATCAGGTGGAGTTTCACACGGGGGATTACTGCCTGGCCAAAGAACGGCGTCAGACAGAGCTTCTGGAGCACCTGAAAACAGGCGCGCGCTTGGCTCGCGAACAGGGGCTAGAAGTCGCGGCAGGCCACGGGCTCACACGCCATAATCTACTGGCGATCGCCGAAATTCCGGAGATTGTTGAACTCAATATCGGGCATGCGGTGATTGCCGATGCGCTGTTCATGGGGATTGATGCCGCCGTGAAAGCCTTCCGCGCCGCGATCGATCGCGGCCTCTCGCGCCGCGTCTAGCAGGGAAGCGCCACTATGATTCCCGTTCTCAGCCGTGAGCAGATGCGGGCGTTTGATGCCGACGCGAGTGGGCGCGGACAGGTGCCGTCGCTGGTTCTCATGGAGAATGCCGGCCGAGGCGCCGCCGAGCTTTTAGAACACCTGTGTGGGGAAGCCGGAAGGCGAAGCCATTCGGCTGGATCGCCGTCGACGCTCGTTAGATCGCCCTTAACACTCGTTATTTGTGGCAGGGGAAACAACGGCGGCGATGGCTTAGTGTTGGCGCGCCACGCGCTGATTCTCGGCCGAAGCGTGAAAGTATGGGTGGTGGGCGATGAACAGAAGTTCACGGCACCGGCACGGATACAATTCGAGGCGTTGCGCGCGAGTGGTGTCGAGGTCTCACTGTGTGCGCCTGAATCGGCCTGCGCACTGCTCGGGGCTGCGTTGGCGTCAGCCGAAGTGGTGGTGGATGCGCTGTTCGGGATTGGGCTGGATCGCCATCTTTCTTCGGAATTTGTGGCGATTTTGACACTGCTCAATCAGGCTTCAGCGTTGCGAATCGCGCTCGATATTCCTTCCGGTCTCGACGCCGACACGGGTCGAGTGCTCGGGGGCGCTTTCATGGCAAACCACACGCTCACCTTTGGTGCACCGAAGCTCGGCCTGCTGACAACCACAGGTGCATTGCATGCAGGTCAAATCCACGTTGTCTCGATCGGCGTGCCTGGGCCATTGCTTGAGAGCGGCAATGTGCAGGCGCGTTGGCTCGAGTGTTCAGATATCTCGCGTTGGCTGATTCGGCGTTCGATCGCTGCCCACAAAGGAAGTGTGGGGCGTGTGGCGATCGTCGCTGGCTCGCCTGGAAAAATTGGGGCCGCGTTCCTGAGCGCCCGCGGCGCGCTCCGTGCCGGTGCCGCTTTGGTGACGCTCATGGGCTTACCCGAAACCACCCAAATCTTTGCCCAGCGTGTGACCGAAGAGATGACGGCGACGCTCAATCCACGGGATCCTGAGGGCAGCTTGCGCGCAGCGCTCACGGGGATGGACGTCGTGGTCGTCGGCCCCGGCTTGGGTCTCGGCACCACCGAGCAAGCGCTCGTGCGGACGATCTTGGCAGAATTTCCGGGAAATATCGTGATGGATGCAGACGCTCTCACGCACTTTTCCGGTCGCGCAGACGAGCTCAAAGCGACCAAAGGCAAGCTCGTGCTCACGCCGCACCCAGGAGAAATGGCGCGATTGCTCGGAGCCGACGCGGCAACGATCGAGAGCGACAGATTCTTGGCGGTGGCGCGCGCCGTGGAACTCACCGGGCAAGTGGTGCTACTGAAAGGGCCTCGCACGATCATCGGAGCGCCTGGGCAAGTTCCGTATGTCAACAGCTCGGGCTCACCCGTGCTCGCGACCGGCGGCTCGGGCGATGTGCTCTCAGGTGTGCTCGGCGGCTTGCTGTTGAGCCTGCCGCCGTTCGAGGCCGCCGCCTGCGCGGCATTTCTACATGGTCAGAGCGGGCAGCTTTGGAGCGAAGCCACAGGTGCGGATCGCGGCATGTTGGCGCGTGAAATCGCCGATGGCATCCCCAAGGCGCTTGCCTCGCTGTCAGCTTAAAGTTTCTCCGCCTGACAGTTTGACACGGCGCCCGTGTCTGAAGGGCCACCGTCGAACGCTCGAATATCGCCAGTTTTCCGGGCAATGCAGCGCGTGACCCGTTTGGCACGCAGCTTGCGAAGCAGCCTGCGAGGTTCGCATGAAAGCATTGACCACTCACTTGTTTGGCAAAGAAATTGAGCTGCATCTTTTAGTGTTGAGGAGGCGAGCGCTGCATCTCACCCGCCGCCCGCATGAAGCGGATGATCTAGTGCAAGACACGATAGTGCGCGCGCTTCGTTTCCAAAGTTCATTCACCGCGGGCACCAATCTGCGTGCCTGGCTTTGCCAGATCCTGTTCTCCGTTTTTATCAGCCAAGTGCGCCGCCGCACGCGCGAAAGGAAAGCTCTCTTCTTGCTCGCCGGCGATCCCAATCTTTCGCCCAAGTCGGACGCTGCACCCAAGCTTCAGCACCTCCCGCCAAGCGTCGAGGGCGCGATGAGCGAGCTCCCTTCATCGTTCCAACATGTCGTACGGCTCGTGGATCTCGATGAGTATTCATATCAAGAAGCAGCCGAGGTGCTGGAGATCCCAGTGGGTACGGTGATGAGCCGGCTGCACCGCGGTCGCAAGCTCTTGGCGGGTAAGCTTGCGGAGGCGGAGGTGTTGGAGGCGGCTTGATGGCTTAGCGTGTAGGTTGCCGGTTCGGAAGAGAGCGAATCTCTTCACTTTCCTGCGCTCACCCTCACTGACTGGCTCGATAGGCTACGCTGCAGCGTCAGACTTGCGCCACTGAAGTCGGAGTTCCTTCCGATTCTCCGCACAATCACGGAGGTACATGTTAACCAGCGTTTGATAGGGCATTCCGACGCGCTCGCCCATGTCCTTGAAGTAGGCGAGCGTCGTTTCATCGAGCCGGATTGTGATCGACCTCTTCAGTCGCTTTGCATAGGGATTTCGGCGACCTTTCGAAAAATCGTATTGCTTTCTCATGTTCGACTCCTTCGCGTGTAGGTTGCTCGTTCGGAGCGATCTGCCTTGCGGGCGGAAATGATGCGTATGACCTCGCCATCGCTGCGGCAACAGTGGCAGACGACGAGAACGTGAAGCCTCAAGCTGAAGCCAAGTAACAAGAATCGCGCCTCGTCCTCGGAATGATCAGGATCGTCGATGATAACCGCGTTGTCG
>JBBSBI010000122.1:0-16407 GCA_038251425.1 Polyangiales bacterium | reverse complement strand
GCGGTTGCGTGGAACGCGTTTCAAGGAAACGCCGGAATATCCCGAGTTTGCTTGGCGAGAGGCGATTCTCAATGCTGTTGCTCACCGTGACTACGGCAATCAAGGCCGCAGCATCGAAGTGTCGCTGTTTGATGATCATTTGGAGGTCTCGAGCCCTGGAGCACTCTTGCCTGAGATTCACATGGACACCTTGCGAGCGCGTCAGCGTGTCCACCAAAGCCGCAATCCGCGCCTTGTGCGTGCTCTCGTAGATCTTGGGTTCATGCGCGATCAGGGCGAAGGGATCCCTCGACTTTTTGCTGAGATGGAAGGTTTGTTTCTGCCCGCCCCTGACCTCGAATCAGCTCAAAGCTTGTTCCGAGTGACACTCCTCAATACGCCAACGCTCACAACTGCGGATGGTGAGTTCATTGGAGCACTCGGGTCGGAGGAGCTTACCGATCTCGAATTCCGCGCGCTGCTCGAAGCCTCGCGTCACAGTCGGGTGGACAACGCCCGCATGCGAGAGATCGCCGGCCTCGACACTCTCGGCGCGAGCAAGCTGCTCCGAGGTCTAAGAGACAGGAAGCTGCTTGTTCTTCAGGCAGCCGGTTCAAGTACCTATTACGAGCTCTCCGAAGGTTTACGAGGTTCTGGAGGTCCTGTGCCAAATGGGTGGGGGCTCGGGGCTGAATGGGGGGGGGGGGCGGGAGCAAATGGGGGGGGTGTCGCCCGAGCAGCGCGGTCTGGTGGACGGGCTGGGCAAGAAACCGCGCGCTGAAAAACTCCGCCCCGTGATCGAGTCCCTGCTTAGCGAAAGGTGGTGGGCATCGCGTGAACTCGCGGCCGTTCTGAATCGGGACGTCGGATCGCTTGTTGAGGATCATCTCAGCCCGATGGTTCGTGAGGGGCGCTTGGAACGATCGCATACGGATCCTAGTCATCCTGCGCTGACCTATCGGACTGTGATTGGGCCGTTGTTTTCTAAGCAAAAGAAGGGTGAGCCATGAGCCCCAGGGGGCCAGCCGGGCCAGCCCTATTTTTCCGCTGCGCAATCTGGATCTGAAATCCCTCCCAATACGCACGCCGCCAGACGTCGAGTCTCTACCACCCCTGGGCTACAACGCAGTAGGCGCTCCGAACCAGGTCGTGAGGGCTTCGCGAAGGCCCTGGTCCGTGCCCTCTCCGACCCACGCGACGTATCCATCCGGTCGAATCAACAGCGCAGCGGGAGCCGAAACAGCGCCGAGCACTGGGAGCTCCCACGCACCGATGTAGCGGGCGTTCACGCATCGAACCCGATCCACCCAGGGTGTGATGTCGAGGGATTCGGGTTGATCGAGATTGAGCAGTACAGGCTGGGCAGCCTGCAGCAGCGTGAACGCTCGCCGTAGACCGCTTTCGGTGACCAAGTCGAGATCGGGCATGCGGCGTCCGAGTAGCGGGTGGCCGGTGCCGAGCGCGTAGTGAATGTCGAGACCAGACATGATGCCGGCGTAGTGCTTGCGAGGTTCGTTCATTTTCAGAAGTTCGGACACGGTCTCGTGCGCCGCCTGGGTCCGTGCATCACCGCGCATGAGCGCCGTTTGTGCCAGGGAGTTCTTGATCACACGCGCACCGATCGGGTGCCGTTCGCTCTGGTAGGTATCGAGCAGGCTCGAAGGCGTTGTGCCACTGACCACTTGCGCCAGTTTCCATCCCAAGTTGACGGCGTCCTGGACACCGATATTGAGGCCTTGTCCGCCCGTTGGTGCATGCACGTGCGCCGCGTCGCCGGCCAACAGCACCCGTCCGTCTCGGTAAGAAGCCGCCTGCCGGGCCACATCCGTGAATCTCGAAAGCCACGTGACGTTGTGAACACCGAAGTCGGTGCCGTAGACGGAGATCAGAGCCTGGCGAAGATCGTCGAGGGTTGGTTCGTCTTCTTGCGCAACCTGCGGTTCTATCAACACGACGCGCACGCGTTTGCCGTCATCAAGTCTGCCCAAGGCATTGATGCCCTTTTCTCCGTACCGGACGCCCCACGCAGGCTCATCGGCCATATCAACCTCGGCGATCAAGTAGCTGACCGACGGGGCCCACCCCGGGAAATCAATACCAGCCAGCCTGCGGATCAGGCTGCGCCCGCCGTCGCATCCGACGAGGTACTGCGCACGCACAGAACCGCCGCCGGACAGCGCGACGTCGACGCCAGTGTCGTCCTGAGCAAAGCCCGTTACCTCGCAGTTGCGGTAAACGGGTATTGAAAGCTCATCGACCCACGCGGCCAACACGCGCTCGATGTGGTTCTGCGTCAACGCGAGCCCATAGTTGTGGCGAGTCGGAAAGTCGCTGATGTCGAGGGGGATCATCGCGAAACCCGCAACTTGCATGACCTTGCCTTGCGATAGGAAGCGCTCGGCGATGCCACGCTGATCGAGCACCTCGATCGTGCGTGCATGCAAACCGCCCGCGCGCGAGCCGGCGAGCTCCTGGTTTGCGCGTCGCTCAACGATGGCGACGTCCACTCGCGCGAGCGCCAGCTCGCCAGCTAACATCAATCCCGTCGGACCAGCACCTGTGATCACCACTGCATGGTTAGTCATGGCGAAATTGTGCGGTGCGACCCAGGGCTTGCCGCAAGCCCCGGTCTCAGGCATATGACGGAAGTGAGAAGGGGCGGGATCTGGGTATCGGTATGCCGCGGCAAACGAAGCGACGGAAATGGACGACTTTTTCTTTGCTGCTCTCGCGGTGAAGCTCCCGATTCGATCCAGAAAACTTGTGGTGGCCTCTGATCAATGGAGTCGAACCTCTGGACGCACGAGTAATTCCAGAGCGCCCGTGTCCTACCAAGCGTGAATCACCCCCCTCCGCAAGAAGGCCTCCTTCGGCTTGCCACGGATGAATCGCCACTCTACAATTCGCGCATGGCCAAGCTCACGACGCGCACCAGGCGGCAACTGACGCTTGCTCAAGAAAGCCAGCAGACCAAGATGTCTGCGGGGGCCCCACACGAGCCAGAGGAGCTCTTGGTAAACCGACCCCCTGTGAAGAAGGTCGTGTCGCTCCAGGGAATGGATCAAGCCATCCGGAAATACGCGCGTGGGCAGCGGTGAAAGCTGAGCCGAGAAACCAACACTCGGCTGCTATAAACCTCGGCAGTCGCCTGGCAGTCGCCAGGCAATCGCGAGTTTGACGGCTTTTTCTCTTGTGGTCGCGTGACGTGGCGTTCTAAAGCCCCTCTCAACCCAAGGAGTCGAAGATGTCGTCACAAGTTTCCTCCATTCGTTCCGGTGAAGTTTGGCTAGATACAGCGGGCAAGCCCATCCAAGCGCATGGCGGCTCGGTGTATCATGTGAACGACACCTTCTATTTTATCGGGGAGAACAAAGAGCACCATAAGCCGGGAACGAACATCTGGCACGGCGGCGTGCGTTGTTACTCGTCGAAGGATCTCTACGCGTGGCAGGACGAAGGCGTGATCCTTGCGCCCGTGGAGAACGATTCAAATCATCCGCTCCACCCAACACGGATCATGGATCGGCCGCATGTTCTCTACAACGAACGAACCAAGAAGTTCGTGATGTGGGTGAAATTTGCTGGAACGGTTGAAGACTCGCGGGCCTGGCAAATTCAGTACATGGGGATTGCCACGGCCGACGCCATCACGGGGCCGTTCACGCTGGTTAAGACGTTGCATCCGATGGGCATGAACTCAGGCGATTTTGACCTCTACAAGGACGAGCGCGATGGCAAGGCGTACATCATCTTCGAGCGCGTGCACACGGAGCTGATTGTGGCCGATCTCAGCGATGATTACCTGGATGTCAGCGGTTACTACACGAGCCACCTGCCGTTCCCAGGTCCACCGCACACGCGAGAGGCTCCCGCCTTTTTCAAGGTTGGGCACCGCTACTTTCTCATTTCTTCTGGCACCACAGGTTACGACCCGAATCCGTGCGATTACGCGCTGGCGCCGCTCTTGCACGGGCCTTGGACATCGATGGGGGACCCTTGTGTGAACGACACGAAGCGAACAACTTTCGATTCCCAGGTGACGTCAGTTTTTCGTCATCCCCACAAAAAAAACCTGTACATCGCGATTGCGGATCGCTGGAATAAGCAGGATTTGTCGGACTCTCGCTATGTTTGGCTGCCGCTCACGCTGGAGGGTGACACCGTTAGGATCCACTGGCGGGATTCCTGGCGTTTGGATGAGTTTGAGTGAGCGCTTGGCCATAAGCGAAAGGTATGGGGGGCGTTGCTGCTCGGCCCGCGCAGGCGTGGTAAGCTTCTCCGCCGATGTGGTTGTCCGACCGACTCAGTGAGTTCCCCATCGTCTATGGGCCGGTGCAGGATCACGTCCCGATGCCGCTGCATCGCCACGGCGCCTGTTGGGAGCTGGTGATAGCAACTTCCGGAAAGGGAAGTCACCTCCTAGAAAACGAGACCTTCAGCATAGAGTCTGGCGACGTGTTCGTAGTTGCCGTTGACGTTCTTCACGGCTATGCGGACTGTGAATCGCTTTGCCTTTCCAACCCCATTTTGACCTAAAAAGGCTGCAAGTGCCGGAAAATCAGCGGAGCCCTACACCTTGATTTCGGGCAATCCGCCGGTAAACCGCGTTGGGAAAGGCGATCTAGAAGGTACGCAACTTGCTCCGACTGCCAGACTTCGATCGCTTTGATCTTGCGCTGCAGGTTGAGGTCAAGCGGGTCACCGTAGCCGAGGTCGTTGTGGTGGCCCTCCGTGACGCCGAGCCAAGGATGCCCGAAATTGTTCCCTTCCTCATAAAACTGAAAGGTAGCGACGCGCGTGAGATCCGTAGCGGAACCGCCTGGAATCGTCGACGACGAGGGACTCCCTGGAACCTGAATTCCGGGTTGTTGGTTGGTGCGCCCGCCAGGGTAAGGTTTGCGTGACCGCTGGGTGCACTGGGTGTGAGGCTTGGGTTTGTTCACCGCTGAACATAAAGGTACCACCTGCAAGTCTGTTGCATGAGTCGAGTAACGACCCGAATCACTGCATGTTAGCAGCCAAAACATGTACTCGCGGATTGGCTCTCTGCTCAGGTCGGCGGCCGACGCGAGATTGGCCAGCTAAAAGCTGAAGTTTTCGTAGGTCGCGTCTTGGTCGTGGGTCAATTACGTGTAGTTTGACCCTCGTTTAGACGGGATCGTCCAGAAGCCAATCGCTCGCCTGAAGAAGAGCCCTCGCGCTTGTTGGAAGAATTGGCTCCTCTTCAGATCTGCCCCGCGCAATTCAAAGCGCCCGCGCACAGCGAAACCCGTAACCGTCCCCGTGGAAGGTGGGGCCTGGTGCGCGGCTCGCGACCGGTAGGTACATCGCGCTGTAGCGCCAATTGCCGCTGCGCATGACGTGAAGTGAGCCCGAGTTCAGGTTGGCGCAATTGTCGCAATCCACCGGATAGGGAGCGTAAAGATCGAGCGCCCACTCCCACATCGATCCTGCCAGATCCATTTGTCCATATTTGCCGGCCCCTGCCGGATCGGAACCCACCGCCAGAATGTCGGAGAAGACGCAACCAGCGGTTCCGTTCCCGAGGCAATCGTAAGCGGCGTCGGTATTGTTCGGGCGTGTGTCGCCCCATGGGTATTTTCTCTGCTCGGCGCCGCCTGTAGCCGCGTATTCCCATTCTGCTTCAGTGGGCAGACGTGCGCCATCCCAGGCGCAGAAGGCAAAGGCTTCGTACCAAGTGACACAGTTCATCGGCAGGGTGTCGTTCATGCCTGAGGTGTTCCAGGTCTGAAAGCCGGCGCTGCACGCGACATCGAGCGCGAGTGTGGCCGAATCAGCCGCGAGCGAGCTATCCCAGCTGCCTGTTTGCCAACCGCTGTTTGGGATCTGTGGATGCTCCCCGGCACCGTTCGCAGGGGAGCCAAGATAGGCGTTCACGAATCTGCGAAAGCGACCGACAGTGACTTCGTACTTGTCGAGAGTAAAACTTGCGACCGTCGCAGTACTCTGTATGTGATCGCCCCGCCTAAACGTGCCGCCGTCCACCGTAGGACTCGCGCAACAGTTGTCGTCTCCAGCTGCGCCACAATTCACTAAGAGACCTTCGCAGCTGGGTGGTGCCTGAGCTGACGTCGTGTTGGTCACTGGTTCGAGAATGGGAGCGTCGTTCGCGGTGTCAGGTGAGCTACAGGCCGTGAGGCACGCGGCGCTGCCAAGAAACGCCGTCAAAACCCGGAGCTTCATGTCGCGAGCACTAACTATCCAAGACTCAACGCGCCTGTATTGTATTTCTGATCACCCATGAACGGCAGATTCAAGCCCATCGTGTTCGCCAGCGTCAGCAACACGTCGTTATTGTTTTTGCCCGTAGCATCAATCCTTCGACCCGTCTTGAACGCGCCGCCGCCCTTGCCAGCCACAAATTGCAGCACTGGGCTGTGGATGTGATTGCCGTTCGTCATCTCGGAACTCATGTAGATGATCGAGTTGTCGAGCATCGTTCCACTGCCCTCAGGTGTCGTTTTCAGTAGAGTGATGAAATTCGCCATCTGCCCGAAGAGCCACATTTGTGCGGCATCGTACTCACGGCTGCCCTGGCTGTTCGGATTGCTCACTTGGTCTGAGTGCTCCCAGCCGTGGTGTACATCTTTCAAGCCCATGAATCCGAAGCGCGGCACCAAGCCATCTCCGGACGCAAGCCACTGCAAGCAAAGCACACGCGTTAAGTCACAGTTGAGAGCTTGGTAGCCTAGTGCGTTGAATGCCGCGCTCACCGCCGGTAGATCGCCCTGTGTGGCAGGGTCCAAGCCAGCCATGTTAGCGCCCGAGGGAATTACTGGTGCGGTGCAAGAGCCGCCGGGCGTTGCGCCGGGACCACCGCCACCCGCAGAGCCAGGTACCGCAAGCGATTTCTCTAGCTCACGCAAGGACGTCAAATGAAGGTCCAGCTTGGTTTGTTCGTACTTGCCCGCGATGCCTTTGATTTCCACGATCTCAGCGGAGAGCTGGTCCAATCGGCTCTTCCCGAGCGCGTAGAGGACGGCGGTCTCAGGGTCCGGAGGCAGAGCCGAGGCCATAGGTGCTGGCGTGCTGGTAGCTGGCGGCGGTGCACCGTTGCCAAAGAGTTTTGAAAATGTTGCAGCTGGGTCGCCCTCGGGCTTGATGCGTTGACCATTTCGGAAGATCGTGTCGCCCTGACCACCGCCCCACAGGCTCCCGAAATAAAGCGAATCAAAGCGCGTTTTGGCACCAAACTGCATCGCGACCAACTGGTCAATTGTCGTGGCCGTCCCGTACAGATACGCCTTTTCTTCGCCGCCGCAATCTGCGGGCCCACCGCAGCCTTGGCCCTCTATCTTGCCGCCAAACATGGTGCGCCCGCCGCCACCATGACCTTCCAGCTCATACCAGGTGCTGATCTCAGCGGCCGCTGGTGCACCGGCATTGTCGACGATGATCATGTCGGATTCGAGACTGGCAAACGGCTTGGCGAGTGTATCAAAGTAGAAATTGGGCACACCTTCTGACTTCTGAGAAATGCCCCCGGGCAGATTTAAGAGAATGAGCCTCAGGGGAAACTGTGTCTGGGCCTCTGCGAGAGCTGACCGGAAGACTGGTGTCGCGAGGAAGGCTGCGGCGCCCAGTTGCTGGAGGAGGCTACGGCGCTTGATGAGTGCTTGAGACATCTTGGGAAGTCCTTTCGTTCTCTTGAGATCCGAGTGCAGAGGGATCGCTCGGTTCTATTCAAAGGTTCGGAACAGGAACGCGTCGGTCTGCGTCAGCGCCACGACGACCTCGCGGATATCGAGCCCGGCCGGGGCCAACTTGGTTGAAATGCCGGTAACAGCGGCCTGCTCTCCGGTGCCCGCATCTCGGCCGAAAGCCCATTGAAAAGCCTTAGTTGTGAGGCATTCTTTGGCTTCGGCGCTGCCCGCGAGTTTTGCGGAAAGTTCCACTCCGCCGCTGTACGGACCATTGATATCGAGCGTGCCGGTGATGTTCCCGCTTGAATCCACGGGCTTGTTATTTTCGGTGGTGCGGTATTTCCCGATGCCGTCGTAGTTCTCGAGACCAAAGCCAATCGGATCGATAAGTTGGTGGCATCCTGCGCATGCGGGATCAGAAGAATGCCGGGCGAAGCGTTCTCGCGTGGTGAGCGTGGGGTCTGGCGCGGGCGTTTCTGGAACAACGGCCGGCGGTGCAGGCAGATTTTCACACAATAGTCCGACGCGAACAAACTTGCCGCGCGCGATCGGGAACGACTCGAATGGCTTGGAGTGAGAAGCCAATACCGAAGGTTCGGTGAGCAGCCCCGAGCGCTCAAGCGGATTGAGCATTTGTTTTGCGAGCGTTGATTGTCCAGGATCGGGTACGCCGTATAGCCCCGCCAGCGCGGTGTTCACGTAGGCGTAAGGCGCCGTAAAGAGCGTGTTAAAATCTCCCGGACCTTCCCACAGCACCGAGTCAATGAATTGATCCGTCGAATCGGACATCGCCGCGCGGAGCTCGGGCGTATATTCGGGATAAACAGTGGTGTCCTTGGCGAGACCGTCGAACCTCAAGAGGCCGCCATAAATCCGCAGCAAGTGCCGAAAGCTGTCCTTCGCTGTCGGACGCTTGAGCAAGCGTCGCGCTTCAGTTTCGATCTGCGTGGCTGATTGCAGACCATTCGCATCCGCAGCGGCCATGAGCATCGGATCGGGGGGAGAAGATGTGAAGAGATAGGATAGCTCGCTGGCGACTTCGTAAGAAGTTAACGTGCGCGTGGCGCCATTTACGGACTGTCCAAGCTCGAAGCGATACAAGAACTTGGGAGACTGCAACAGCGTTTCCACAAGCTGCCGAGTGGCGCGTTCGTAGTTCGTAGCGGCCAACGCATCCGAGAACAGCTTCTGATACTGCTGAATCTCCTCAGTTGTGAGCGGCCGACGAAAGGCGCGTTTGCCGAAATCTTGCAGGAAACTTGCGGCGCAATCGGCAGCAGCTTTCGGTGCGTCGCACGTCGATACCGTGAAGACCTTGGCAGCATCTGCAGCAATCGCGGCATATTGCCCAGCGAGCGTGCCGTCGACGTTGAGCGCCGAACCAAAGTTATCGAAGCCGTTCTTGCCGATAGCTTCGGCGGCAAGCGTTCCTGAGGGAGGCTGGGCGAGTCCGAGCACGGCTTGCACACTGTTCCGATATTCAGCGGCAGTGAGTCGCCGCAGCGCAACGGGTCCGAGCGCGTCTGCCGCTGTAGGCGTGGGTGGGACAACTGTGGTGCCATCTGGGCTTGTTGTCGACCCGGGTGCGGTGCTCATGCCCGGACCGGGAGCCATCGTCATTGATGGTGGAGTATTGCCGTTGCCGCTCGAGTTCGCCCCATTCCCAGGCGCGGCTCCGGTGCACCCAGCGCACAAGAGCAGGATGCCACCAAGTTGGCACCAGCGTCGGGCAGATTGTTTGGAAACGAGTTGTTTCATGTGGGTCTTTCCGAAATCAGAGCACAGCTCGCACGTGTCGCTGGGCTACGCTGCTCGCGATGATGGACACCGAGATCAGGAGTCGAATGCTCCCAAGGCACAATTAAGATAACATGCGGTGCGCGCAGATTCTGGCCAAACTCAGTCCAATCTTGCGGACTATGTGGCCATCGGCGCAGAGGCATTGAGCGCAGGGTTGTAGACATCAAGTTCACGGCTAAGGTGTTTGTCGCGAATGTATCAAGACAGACCTAGTGCGACGCAGTATCCACGAGATGCCCCTCAAGCCGGCTCAAGCCGGCTCAAGCCGTAGTGATCCCAAACTTGTCCGTGACCTCTATCTCTAAGTCGAACACAAGATAGTAAGCATGCTTACTATCTACCAAGGAACGAAAAGCGCAGCTCACGTGGCGCTCCTGCAGCGCGGCCTCGCCTGGCGCTCCTGCAGCGTGGCCTCGCCTACCGCTGGCTCACGGAGATACGTGAGTCTTTGGCCATCAAGGAAAGGTCCAGAACGGCCGTAACTAGCACTCTGTGGTCATGACGCGTTCTTATCGGGCAATTCCGTACCTTAGCGCAGCGATTTTCGGTGTCGCCTGTTCTTCCCAGGTAACTGGTTCGCATACTCCGGGAAAAGCCCCCCCGCCTTCCCCCACGCTGGTTGGAACCACCCCCGTTCCGACGACCATGGGCACAGTGACGTTGCCAGCCGCCGGTGCACTTGGGCCACTGGCGCTGCGCCGACTGAACACGGTCGAATACGAGAACACGGTGCAAGACGTGCTGAAGGTTGCCGCCGGCACCACGAGCACCTTTCGTGAGGACGATCCGGGGCTCGGTTACAAGAACATGGCGGTGGCACTCACGGTGACTCCTCTTCTGGCGGAGAAGTACGCGGCGACCGCCAAGAAGCTGGCAACGGCACTCGACTTGAACCAGTTTGCGCCCTGCGCCAATGCTGCGGCAGAGGCAGCCTGCGCCGAAGCCTTTATTAGCACGTTTGGTCGCGGCGTCTTTCGGCGTCCGGTGACGACCGAAGAGATCACTGGCTACAGTGCTATCTTTGCAGATAAGCGCACTCGTTCGGATTATGCGGGCGGTGTGCGGTTGGTCGCGGAGACCATGCTGCAATCGCCGCATTTTCTGTACAAGACTGAGATCGGCGATGGCACCGGAGTGGATCGAGCGCTGACGCAGTATGAGCTGGCGAGTCAGATCTCTTATCTTGCCACCGGTGCGCCGCCCGACGCTGAGTTGGCGACCGCCGCAGACGGGGGCAAGCTCGGCAGTACGACGGAGCGTGAAGCACAACTTCGGCGACTGCTGGGCAGTGATCGTAGCAAGTCCTGGCTGACTAGCTTCGTAACGCAGTGGCTCGGGATTGCGGATGCCGGTTACTTTGCGAAGGATAGGGTGGTCTTCCCAAGCTACACGCCTACGCTTTCGGTCGCCGTTGCTGAAGAATCTCAGCGCTTTGTGGAAAGCATTCTCACCCAGTCGAATGCTTCGTTGGAGGCATTATTCACGGCCAATTGGACGATTTCGAATGGCGAGCTTGGAGCCCACTATGCTGTTCAGCAGGCGCCGGCTGATTGGCAACAGGTCACGTTGCCAGCAGAGCAGCGACTCGGAATTCTCACGCAATCAGCCTTTTTAGTGGCGAATTCTAAAGCCGCCGATTCCTTCCCGATCCGCCGCGGGAAGACCATCCGCACCCGAATTCTCTGCGGAGACGTGCCGCCCCCTCCGGCCGATCTCAAGGTGGTGCCCGTTGAGTTAGATCCCACTCTCACCACGCGTGAGCGTTTCCAGGCTCATGAGAAAAGCGGGAGTGTGTGTGCAGCATGCCACAGCCTGATGGATCCGCTTGGCTTTGCTTTCGAGAATTACGACGCCACCGGCGCGTATCGCACCATCGAGAACAAGAAGCCGGTGGACGCGAGCGGTGCGATCAATGCCATCTCCCCCGAAATCGATGGCCCTTTCGCCAATGCTCTCGAGCTTTCACGGCGCATCGCTCCCAGCAAGGTTCTGAAGGATTGCGTGGCTCGTGAATCGATGCGCTGGGCAATTGGTCGAGAAACAATGGCCGAGCCGGCAACGGATCCTAAAGTGTTGCGGGATCAGGCGATCATTGGGGCGCTTTCAGCGCGCCTTGCGACAACCAATTCGGACATCCGCGAGTTGTTCCTTGCGCTCGTGCAGCGAGATGAATTTGCGTTTCGCTCCGACCAGTAACCTTACCCTACGAGAGGATTTAATATGTTGACACGAAGCATTCTGAAACGACGTGAACTCCTCATGGGTCTCGGTGGGGCAAGCTTTCTTGCTGTCCCGGTGTTTCGCGATAGTTTGGCGGTAGCCCAGGCCGGGACATTCCCAGTGCGGTTCGTGCCGATCTTCTTGCCGGGGAGCGCAACGGACGGAAAGTTCAATTTCTCAGGTGTGCTGTCACCGTTAGCTGCTTTCCAGGCGGATTCAGTGTCGCTCTCGTTTGATAATTTTGCCGCCGCGAACATCTGGGGCACCACGGGCGAGCCACATGGCGCGGAACTCCGAACCTTGCTCACTGGCGACAGTAGCCTGAAGCCGCAGGAAAACGCCTCCGTTTGGGCGAATTCTGACAGTATCGATCAAACGATTGCTGCAAAAATTAGCTCGCAGCTCAGATTCACCACCTTGCAGTTCGGCGTAGTGACGGAGACCATCTCCAATCCTTTGGATCAGCGGCGAATGATTATCAAGGCGGGCACTCCGCAGCCACCGATCGAGAATCCTACGGAGATGTTCATGCGCCTGTTCGGGAATGGTGCGCCCGTTCCGGCGCCCACGACGACAGGCTCAACACCGACGCCTGCGCCCACGGGCGATCCCAGTGCGGACGGCAAGAGCATGCTGGATCGCTTGAAAGCAGAAGTCACTGCACTGAAGGCCGTGGCGGGCGTTGGGGAGCAGGCGAAGCTGGAGCAACATCTCACCTCCTTGCGTGAGCTAGAGAAGCAGTTGGTCGGTGTGCCCAGTACCGGAACCGGCGGTGCTGGCGGCGGCGGTACGGGTTTTACACCTGGAATGGGTTGCGCGGCGCCCATGATAACGCCTGTCGCGTACCAACAATCCTATCCGCCCGGTTCAGGCCCGGACCCCGATATTGCCACCGTTACTTCTCAGCAGTTTGAGCTCTTGTATCAATCTCTCACCTGCGATCTCACGCGTGTGGCATCCATGCAGCTCCTCGGAACAGCTCACACGGAGGTGGGCTATGGTTGGTTGGGTGTGACCGACGACCATCATGCGCTCGAACACAACCAGAGTGAGGCTGCAACAGGTGCCAACTTGGACAAAGTTCAGAACTTTTTTGCCGGCGAAGTCGCCAAATTCTTGAACCTGCTGAAGACGACGCCTGAGGGCAGCGGCAGCATGCTCGACAATACGCTCGTGATGTTCTTCACGGACTTCTCGAACGCCGGTGCGCATTCGCACGACGAGTTGCCATTCTTCCTATTCGGTGGCGGTGGCGGCAAAGTCCGGACGGGGGGGCGTACGGTGGCCTACGACGGCACTCCTCACAATCAATTGCTGCGCGGTGTGCTCAACGTGTTTGGGATCGATCAAGCCAAGGTGGGGGACGACGTGGGCGGTTCTGCAGTTTCGCTCGCTTAAGCCGCCTCAAGAAGCCCTGCGTTCCTCGAGCGCAGGCCTGGCGTTTTACGCGGCTCCGGTCGGCAGCTAGGCTCTGGCTGTGGCTAAAATCCAGGTATTGCCGACAGCTTTGGCGACGCAGATTGCTGCCGGCGAAGTCGTGGAGCGACCGGCCAGCGCCATCAAGGAGTTGGTTGAAAACTCCGTAGATGCAGGAGCGACGCGCATAGAAGTGAGCATCGTTGCGGGAGGCGTTACGCTCTTGCGAGTGCAAGATGATGGCGCAGGGATGGACGAAGCCGATGCGCGCCTGTGTACGGCGCGCCATGCGACCAGCAAGTTGCGCAGCATTGAAGATTTGAACGAGTTGGCGAGCTTCGGATTTCGGGGCGAGGCCCTGCCAAGTATTGCTTCGGTGAGTCGGTTTCGCTTGGTGACGCGCAGTCGAGATTCGGATGTTGGTACTGAGATCAGGATCTCAGGTGGGCAAGCTCCGGAAGTGAACACTATCGGTTGCCCTGTGGGCACGACCATTGAAGTGAACGACCTCTTCTTCAATGTGCCCGCCCGGCGTAAATTTCTGCGCGCATCGGGAACCGAGGCCGGACATGTGAGCGAAGTGTTGGAGGGTCTGGCGCTCGCACATCCAGGCATCACGTTCGTTTTGTACCGCGATGAACGCAAAGTGCGCGAGTGGCTGCGGGTGCCAACACGCCGCCAGCGCGCCGAGCAGATACTAGACATTAAGCGCCTGGCTACATGTGAGGGGGAGCGGGGGCCGCTGAAAATAGAGGCATTCCTAGGGCCCCCGGAAGAGGCCAGAGCGGGCGCAGGAGGCCTGAGGTTAATTCTCAACGGGCGCTTGATTCGAGACCGCGCGTTGTCGGTAACGGTAGCGCAGGCTTATGGGAGCGTGTTGGAGCGCGGACGCTACCCACGTGGAGTTGTGTATCTGGATTTGCATCCTCGCCTCGTCGACGTGAATGTGCACCCCCAAAAATCAGAAGTCCGCTTTGCAGATCCTCGGGCGTTAACTGACGCTCTGTACCAGATTCTGGCCAGCACGTTAGGCACCGCTTTTGGGATCGTGACTCAAAGCCGCGGTTGGGTGTCGAACAAGCGAGCGGCAGATATCGCTGCACCCAAGCTTCCGCTGAAGAGCCCCAATGCTTATCAGCCTGCGCGGAGTTTGCCCAATATCGGGAGCGTCGAACGCGCCCATCTGCCCCGCCGTGAGCCGGATACGAGCCAAGCTGAAGCCGCCGTGCTGTTGGCGGTGCGTGATTCTTCACCACGTGGGATAGCGCCTTCGGAAGAGCTCAAATGGTCGAGCTTGCGCTTCATTGCGCAACTGAAGAAGACGTACCTCTTGTGTGAGGGGCCCGCGGCCCTTTACGTTTTGGACCAGCATGCAGCGGCAGAGCGTGTGACCTTCACTCGCTTGCGTCACAGCTTTCAATCGCGCGCAGTGGCTTCGCAGGCCTTGCTGTTTCCGATTTCTGTGGAGTTGAGTTCCGAGGAAGTGGGCCTCGTGGAGGGATTTGAGGCTCAGATTGCCGAGGTGGGGTTTGAGGTGAAAGTGATGGGAGAGCGTGTGGTCGGTGTGCACGCCATTCCGAGATTGTTAGAGCGAGCGAGCCCGGAGCGCTTGCTGCGCGATCTGTTGGCTGAATTGGCGCGTACTTCGGGGCGCGGTTTTTCGAATGCAGTGGATCTGGCGCTGGCCACGATGGCCTGCCACGGCTGCTTGCGTGCCGGAGATTTGGTGAGCGAAGAAGAGGCGAAGGCACTGCTCGTGGCCCTCGATAGTGCTGATTTTGCAGGGCACTGCCCGCACGGGCGGCCCGTATTGACGGAGCTCAGCTGGGCAGAGCTTGAGCGCAAGGTGGGGCGGCGCTGAGTGTTCGAGGGCGGAGAGCTGCTAGTTGTCGTGGGGCCCACGGCCTCGGGTAAGAGCGAGCTCGCGCTCAGGTTGGCGGAACGACGGGGCGGTGAAATTGTCAGCGCAGATAGCGTCCAGGTCTATCGTCACTTTGATATTGGAGCCGCCAAACCAACGGCAGAAGAGCAGACTCGTGTCCCGCATCACCTGATCGATATTGTCGATCCGAATGAGGCGATGGATGCGGCTCGTTGGGCCAGCTTAGCGGACGAAAAGATCGCAGAAATCCGGGCGCGAGGGCGCGTGCCCATCGTGTGCGGCGGTACGTTTCTTTGGGTAAAATCGCTCATTTTTGGGCTTTCGCCAATGCCTGCCGGGGATGCCACGGTGCGCGAACGTCACCGCGAAGTGGTGGCTAAGAGTGGTAACGCGGCTCTTCACAACGCGCTCCTGGAGGTCGATCCGGTGGCGGCCGCTCGCCTGAATGCCAACGACGTTGTTCGAGTGAGTCGCGCCCTGGAGGTCCACGAGCTCACGGGGATGCCGCTGAGCATGTGGCAAGAGCAACACCAATTCAAAACCAAGCGTTACAATGCCGAGCTGATCGGGGTTGCCCGCACGCGCGATCAAGCGGATGCCCGGATCCAGACGCGCACAACGCAGATGTTAGAGCGCGGTTGGGTCGAAGAAGTACGCGGGTTGTTGGATTCTGGTTACGCAGAGTGTCGCGCCATGAATGCCGTGGGTTACCGGCAAATCAAGGATGCGCTGCTCTCAGGAAAGGTCAGTGACACCGACTGGCTAGCGACCGAAATCGCCCGCGCCACACGCATTTTTGCCCGGAGACAGCGCACTTGGTTGCGAGAACAGCCAGTGCGTTGGTGGACAGCGGACGAGCTCGCGGCGCTTTAGGCGCGTGCCGGCAAACGTTTAGCGAAAAGACGCTTCGTAGTCCGTGTCGTCGATGCCAGCGGCGAAGGGCGTGAGCGAGAGTGGTTGGTAGCAATCGAGCATCACGGCAAGCTCGTCAGTGGAGGCGGCGCCCGGGCTGGCTTCATAGGCGCCGGGATGCGGGCCATGGGGCAAGCCTGCCGGATGAAGCGATAAGCTGCCGCTCTCGATACCGCGTCGCGAAGTGAAATTTCCGCGCGCGTAAAAGAGGACTTCGTCCACATCGACGGAGGAATGGGGGTAGGGGCAGGGCACTGCATCGGGATGAAAGTCCAACGGCCGGGGCACAAAGCTGCAGATCAAGGCACCGCGGGCCGAGAACGTGCCGTGATAGGTAGGCGGCAAATGCACTTGACCCACGCGCGGCGCAAACTTTGAGATCGGAAAGACCAACGGATAGACCGCGCCATCGTAGCCCACCACATCCAACGGAGAATGTGGCCATAGGAAACCGTGGAAGGCCTGCTGCCGTTTGACCACGAGTTGCCGGATCTGTTCGTCGCGCGGGCCATGAAACACAGGTTTCTGAAAATC
>JBBSBI010000121.1:0-16414 GCA_038251425.1 Polyangiales bacterium | reverse complement strand
GGCGCATGAGACATTCGAACCGCAACAACAACACGCCCGACCATCGCAACAACAACATCGGGCTGTTGGCTAACGAAGGGGCAGGAAGTGGACGCGATCGACCCAATCGCTGGGAACACTACAGGTAGCCACGAGACCTAGGTCGTTGAGCACTTCGCCAATTGGCAAGCGCTGATGCACCGCAATCCCCGGCGAGCTCGTACCGCGGCTCGCTCAAGCCACTGGTGTTCCGTTGGCCTGGTTTCGCTCCGCGCCCGGCAACGCCACGCCGCAGACGCAATCTTGTACGAGCTCAATGCCAAGGCCCGTGCTCGCATGAAAGCCAACCTCGTGGAGAAGGACACGAACTTCGGCGGCGCCTTGCGTCGACTACGGCTGACGCGCAGCGTCCCTCGCGAGGGTTTCGGCGGCATCAGCGGGCATCGGAAGCCCAAGCTGCCAACCCAGGGTCGTCGCCCTTGCCTTCAGTGTCTGGTTCCCTTCGTCAGGGTCCACGGGAGCGCCCTCGCTCGACAGCCGCGCCGGACCGGACCAAGATCTCTGCATGGCCAATGCAACCGTCCGCGAGCTGATAGCCCTCGCCGCCGAGCTTTCCGAAGACGAACGACGCGTCGTCGTCGACGCCATCGCTCACAAGGAATCGGTTGCCTTGGCGGACGAATGGGAGGCGGAGATTGCGCGACGCGCTGAGCGTGTGCGCGCGGGCCCAGCAAAGTGACCGGAAAGCGGCGCAAAGAGAGCTGAACCTGCGCCAAAAGGCGCGAGCGAACGACGGCCACGTGCTTGAAATTACCACCCCTATCAGTGGATTTTCAAGGATAAAGTTTGCGTGGGAGGGCGTTCGACATGGCGGCGGCCGATGCTTACATTCTCTGACTTCGGCAACAGTCCACGGGTGGCGCATCCCCGCAGTCGCGTGAAAGCTGCACCCGCCACGTTGCGCGTGTGCAACGCGAAGCACAGCTTGAAATCGAGAGGCCAAAGACAGGCTCTGGGGGCTTGGGTTCGCTTTCATCGCTTGCCTCGCCCGGATCAGGCGTGTCGGCGCAACAGCTAGCCAGCTCACACACGCTACAGGTGCAGAGCTTGCTTCCTCCGATGCTTTGCCCGGGCGGCCACGACGGTGGTCTATTCTCTTCGGGCACTGTGGAAGGCACGCCAGCCTGACAGGCGAAGGCGAGTGTCAAGAAGAGGTAAGGCAGACACTTGGGCACGGCTGGATTATCCCGCACTCTTCGACTACACGCACGTGGGTACCGAACGGGTGCGTCCACGCTCATGTCAAGCTTCATCACAAGTCCCGATGAGATCGTACGTTGGATGGGGCTTCGCTTCCGCGTGCCGCTGGATTGGGAGATGGTTCGCCACAGCAAGAACTCAGAAAAGGGTAGCCTCGTCTTTGTTGATCGTCGCCGTGAGCGGCTTGAAGTGCATTGGCTGGATTGTCAGAACGAGCCCGATGTTGAACGTATGGTCGATAACCAGCGCTCGCTAGCCCAGAAGGAAGATCCCGAGGCGCGGGTCGAGCAATTGAGGGGCCTTGGGGCCTGGCGTGCGCTTCGCATTATTTCGCGGGGTTCCGTCGTGAGCCGGGCGGTGCGCTACGACACCAAGACGAAGCGCTTGGTTGAGGTCGTGATCAGCTCGTCGGAGGCGGAGGAGGTTGGCGAGTTCTTTCAATGGTATTGTCGTCACTTCGAGGTGGAAGCCAAAGGCAGTCAAGCGCTGCGCTGGGCAGCTTTTGACATCGATGTCAGCATTCCTTCGGGTTACCGGTTGTGCGTGGCAGACATCAAGCCGTGCGATGCCGCGCTCGAATTTGAGGAAGTAGATGCAGAGGGGGAGCCCGTCTTGGCCCAAAGGGTTCGGGTTCGCCGCTTGGGCCTTGTTGATTCTTGGTTCACAGGCGACTGCCAGGGGCTGATCCGCACCCACGCGCCCAAGCTAAAATTTGGCGCCTTTTCGGAGCTGATCTATGGCGCCCACCCGGCAACAGAAGCCTCAGGCGTCTACCCGGCCCCAGTGTTCACTCGGCTTCGGGGCCGACAGGTGCGGACGCTGATCCGCCTCTGGGCTTGTGCTGCGGAAAACGCCTTGTACGAGGTCTCGTCCTCAGGCTATCGGAGACCGCCCATTTGGCCCACCGATTTGAAGGTACACTGCCGCCCCCACGACCATGACCCGGGCCCCGGAGAAGCTTGACCCCTCCCAGATGCTCGATCTGGTTCCAGCTGCCAATCGTGCGGTTCGTGCGGAGCATCGTGGACAGACTCTGATCCTCTACGTTCCAATCCGTAAACGGTGGTGGATGAGGGGACCCTTCGGATGGCTTCTGCCATTTCGACAGGAGAAGGGCCTCGCGCTCGACTCCCTCGGCCGCGAAGTTTGGGAAGCCTGTGATGGTCAGCGCACGATTGAGCAGATCACGGAAGGTTTCGCTCAACGGCATCGCGTGAGGTTTCACGAAGCCAAGCTCAGTGTGGTCACCTTTCTCCGCTCATTGGTGGAGCGGCAGGTCGTGGTGCTAGTGCTCAACCAGCCCGAGGAGGCTTCGTGAAAGCCATTATTGCCCAGCGCCAAGTCGCTCTAGGTCCCGCGCGCGGCATTCAGTTGGCGCTTTCTGGGATGTCGTATCGTATGTTCCGTTCGGCTGTAACGATCGCTATCTTGGCGCTCGCCACGGCCTTTCTGGTGCATATGCTGGTTTACGGGCTGTTGGCGGGCCAAACCGAACGCAACGCGTACACCGAGCTTTCGCGTCTCCGCGGTTTTGGTGAACAGATCACTCGTCTGGCGCGCGCTGATTCCCCGGCGAAGATCGTCTCAACACTGGCTTTGGGTCAACCCGCGCGTCTCGCGGAGTATCAGCGCTGGGCCAAGCGTGATGTCGGTGAATTTGCACGGGGCAAAGCGGTAGCCGAGCGGCTTGCCAGGGTTCGCGAATCCTTGACGGAGCTGCCGCCCACGGCACAAGCGGTCTTGATTGGAGATCTAACACCGGATGAGCTGCTTGAAAGCCTTCGGGAACCTGCGGCGCTTGCTCGATTCAACAAGAAGCTCGCCGAGCTCCAACTGGGCAGCGCGGCGATCAATCAGCCCGAGCTCGTTCAGCTCGTGACCTCAGAGATGGAGAAGCTTCAGCAGCTGACCACGGCGATCGCGACAGGCCACGAAGAAGCGGTCCGAGGGTTCTCACAGCACTTCCCTAACCGCACGGCTGAGGTGGTCGCGGCCGAGCCTCCAGCGGATTTTGGAAACACCTTGAGCTCGCTTGGATATTCACAGAACGGCAACCTCGCCGAGCTTTCTGAGTTTGCGAGAAACGCCCGGGATGAGCGCAAGATTTCGGAGCTTTTGCTCGAAGCGGATGTGCGAAGCAGTGTAGCCCGCGAACTCAATCTGTTGCCCAAAGACGTGGACCTGCCAACCACGCTCGCCTACTCGCAGGATGCAGAGCATGCCGTTTGGCTCTCAGGAGTTTTGGCGCAGGTGAATGCTCCCAAGCACCTCAACGGTCCCCGGATCCAAGCGATAGCTGAGGTGTTCAAGCATCGCGCACGGTTGGAAGAAATCCTTGGGGATCGTGTGCCAAGTGCGGAGGGCGGATTTCTGGGCTTGCCCGAACGCCTTCGTTGGCTTGTGCTGCTGTCGTTTTTGGTGTGTGTGGTAGGCGTCGCGAACGCGATGCTGATGAGCGTCACGGAGCGCTTCACTGAAATAGCAACCATCAAGTGCCTCGGGGCCATGGATGGCTTCGTGATGATGCTGTTCGTCTTTGAGGCTGCGATACAGGGCGTGATCGGCGGAGTTGTCGGGCTAGTTTTGGGGCTCGTGTTGGCAGCCTTGCGCGGTGCAGCGGAGTACGGCGGTCTGTTCTTTTCAATTGGTGGAATCGGCGGAGAGCTCCTGCTCGGAATGTTGTTCTCATTCGTCGTCGGCGTTCTCTTGGCTGCTTTGGCGGCGGTGGGGCCATCGTGGGTTGCTGCCCGACTTTCACCGATGGAAGCCATGCGAGTCGAGTGATGATGCCAGAAACGCAAACCAGAGAAGCCCCCAAGAAAGCGGTTATCATCCGAACCCTTGGGCTCGAAAAAAGCTACGGCATGGGTGACGCCACGACGTACGCGCTGCGCGGTGTCGCGACGACCATCTTTCGGTCCGAATTCATCGCGGTGATGGGCCCTTCGGGCTCCGGCAAGAGCACTTTCTTTAACATGATCGGCGCACTGGATGCTCCCACACGCGGGCGCATCCTGATCGATGAGGTCGATGTTGCGCAGCTTTCGGCAGTGGAGCTGGCATTCTTGCGCTGCCAAAAAATTGGCTACATTTTTCAGAGCTACAATTTGATTCGTTACATGACGGCGCTTGAGAACGTCACGGTTCCCATGACATTCGCGGGCGTCGTACCTGAAGAAGCCCGCCGCCGTGGGCTTGAGCTTCTCGACCTGGTGGGCCTAAAGGATCGCTGGGGGCATCGCCCGATCGAGATGAGCGGTGGACAGCAGCAGCGTGTGGCGATTGCTCGGTCCATGAGCAATAACCCCAAAATCCTTTTGGCAGACGAACCCACCGCCAATCTCGACTTCAAGACAGGTCAGGATATCTTGGAAATCTTGCAGCGCATCAACCGCGAACGGGGCGTTACGATCGTTTGCTCCACTCATGATCATCGTTTGCTCAATGTGTGTGATCGCATCATGTGGATTCGGGATGGCCTCGTGGAACGCGTCGAAAGTCGCGAAAATATCCGGATTAAGCTCGGCAATATTGGAGGCGAGGCGTGAAATACCGATCGCTTTGGCGTGCCAGCCTCCTCGTCGTGGTGCTCGGGCTGAGTCTTTGGGTGTTGGTCAGCGCTGGAGCTGCCAATGCCGCCCGTAAGCCAGCCTCCGCTTCGGCACCGAAAGCCCACCGCGTCCAAGTTCCGCGGCGCTCACCGACCGCATCGCCAGCGGTTAAAGCCGCAGCGTTGGGCGTGGCCGCGAGTACTGCACCGGTTGCCGCTGCCGCTCAGGACACGGGTGTTGCACCAGATCCAGGTGTTGCACCGGACGTGGCTGCAGGACTGAATGGTGCAGCGGGTGCGGCAGGTGCAGCGGGTGCGGCGGGTGTCGGCTCTGTTCCAGACCCACTGACTCGCGAAGAGAACGCGTTCTTTTTTGATTTGCGTCAGCTGACATCCCATCCGAATCGACTGTCTGGCACGCGCAACGGGTACGACGCTGCCGAATACATTACCGGGCAGCTCACTCGCCTTGGGGTTCAAACGCTCTTCATCGACATGCCGGTGTGGCAAATGGAGACTGAGCGCGCGGAGCTTCTCGTCGATGGCCAGCGCATCGAGGTGCATCCGCTGCGTCCGAATATTTCAGCGCTTTCCGTCACTGGCCCCGAAGGGCTCACGGGGCCCTTGCTGTACTTAGGTCGCGGTGAGCTTGCGGACTACGGAGAGCGCAAGCTTGAGGGCGCGCTCGTCGTGCTGGATTACGATAGTGTGGGCGCCTGGCAGCGGGCCTTCGCGTATGGCGCAAAGGCCGTGCTTTTCTTGGAGAACGGCAAGAACGTCGCGACGGAGCCGAGGCATTCCGGTGTTCCTGCTAATTGGGTGCGCGCCTACATCCCGGCAAGCCAGACAGGAGTGGATCTCCGAATCGATCACCCGAACGCCCAGCTGTTCATTGAATCGCGCTGGCGGCGGACAGAGGGGCGCAACATCGTCGCTCGGATCCCAGGTACAGCGCCCGGTTTCGCGGGTGCCGGAGGTCAGGCCGAAGCCGTCGTGCTTTCTGCGAACTACGACACCTTCGGAATCGTGCCGGAGCTGTCGCCGGGGGCGCGTGGAGCCGCCAACGTTGCCGCTCTGCTTCAAGCCGCGGCAACCCTCAAGCAACACCCAGCCAAGCGCGACGTGGTGCTGCTCTTTCTTGATAATCAAGCACGCTACCACCAGGGAGCCCGCGAGGTTTACGAAACGTGGATGATGGATGCGGACGAGCATGCTCGTCGCAGTGAGCAGCACCGAAAGGAGTTGCTCCACGTTCGCGCGATGGATCTCTTGCTGAGCAAGAACGGTCTGGTGTTCGACCGCGCGCTCGATCCGCCGGGCGGAATCATGCCCAAAGTGTGGCTCAAGCGTGCCTTGGTGGAAGTCGCGAATTTCAAACGTGACGACGTTCGCAAGGTGATGGAGGTGTTGCGCCTGAAAGCGGGCCGCTCCGGCGCCAAGGCTATTCGGTCGCAGGTGCACGAACTGGAAGCGGAAGCTTTGCGTTGGGATGAAATCCGGCGTGCACTACATCAGGGTCAGCTTGAGCAGTTCGCAACGGAGCGAGCGCTTCTGTCGAAAGAGAAGAGCCCCGGTTCGGGTGTTGCGAGGCTTTTCCTCAAGCTGTTCGATCAGTTGAAGGAGGCCACCTCGCTGCGCTTTCAAAAGCGGCTGAATGAGCTGACAGCGCTCGTCGAAATGGATGAACAGCGCACGGCGCTCCGTAAAGCGCTTTCTCCCGATGGGAAACCATTATTCGTCGTTTTTCACGCGCAGTATAACTTGTCAGATACTGGCCCGAGCTTTGGCCCGGTCGTTGGTGATTGGACCAACGCGCTCACCCCGTGGCGGCTGCCCACGGCCGGCGCGGATGCTCCGGGCTACTACGGGAGGCTGCTTGGAGCATTGAGAGAGGTCGCGAGTCAGCAACCCGCGGAGCTGTCCCATCTCGACGCGCGCACACTCACCGATCCGTTGTTTGGCCTTAGTTTCGCGCCTGGGCCATTCGCGACATCCAGTTCGGTTGCTGGAAGCTACGGCATCTATAACTTTTCGTTGATGAGCGGTGCGGATCGTCGCCCCCGCGACGGGCAGCCTTCCGATACGCTCGAAGAGCTGGCTTGGCTCAGGCTTGAGCATCAAGCTGTCGAAGCCACTCTGCTCATGCAGCGAGCAGCGAGTTCTCCCGAGATCTCGCTACCGCGCGTGCTGACGGCAGTGAACCTGAGCCGGTATCCGACGTGGGATGCGGGTGCCCAGGCGGGAGATTACGCCGGCCTTCAGGTGAGCGGCAGCATGGCCGAGGATCGTCCTGCGGGGGGTGCCATGATTGCGCTCTGGCCTGGAAGCTCCGGGTTTGCGACTGCAGGTGAGGCGTGGTCGAGCCTCAAGGATGCTCAGGGGATCGCAGATTTTGAGCCCCTGGCGTTGGAGGCCGTCGACCAAAACGGGCGCTTTCGGCTGCTCGGCCTGCGTACGGATATCCACTCTGAGATCATGGTCTTCGGTAGCCAGTTTGACGGTGAGGGTCGGATTCAGGCGGTCACGACCCAAGAAGGCCAGGTGAAGCTGAATACTGAGCTCATCCGCGTGAATCTTTTCTTCGGCGATCAATACCGCTGGATGGCGCGCCGCGGCTTCGAGAGCGATCCCAAGCGCTTCAAGCTGCTGAAGGCCAATTCGGATGCACCCTTCAGAGACAACCGCTCGCTCTGGGGTCAGTTGGGTGATCAGTACTTTGGGTACGTGTCCGATCAGATAGTCGATCGTCGACTCAAGATTTTCCAGGTGATGGGCCCGGCCGCGCTCGGCGTATTCAGCGACAAGGCGCCGTACGGCAACGGACTGGATCCCAAAGATGTGTCGGGAAGTTTCTCGATCGCCAACCACACCGCGAACGATCTTTGGCAGCTGAATGAGACGCGCCTAAGCCAGCTTCGGCTGCGCGGCGTCACCAGCCCGGATATCGAGGTGCTGCACGGCCGAGCACTGCGCATCAAAGAGCAGGCCAAAACAGAGTCCAATTTGGCGGGGAAAATGGCCGATCTTGGGCGCAGCGCGGCGCTCTCGCAGCGCGTGTATCTGCCCCTCAGAAACACGATGGATGATCTGGTGCATGCCATCGTGATGCTGCTCTTGTTGGCCATTCCATTCGCCTTTGCACTCGAACGGCTCGTGATCTGCGCCACCACCATTTACGGACGGCTTGCAGGCTTCACGGGGATGTTCCTGGGCACGTTTGGTCTGCTTTATCTGATGCACCCTGGTTTCGCGATCGCAGCGACACCGGTCATCATTTTCTTGGCATTCGCGATTCTGCTCCTGTCGAGCATGGTCATCTACATCGTCGTTCGCAAGTTCAAGACAGAGCTCAAGGCCATGCAGGGTCAGGCACTCGGGGTGCACGGGCTCGAGGTTTCGCGCATGGGAACCATGTTGGCTGCGGTGGGCATGGGCATGTCCACGATGCGCCGCCGACCCACACGCACGACGCTCACTGCCGTTACGGTCGTGATTCTGACCTTTACAACGCTGGTTTTCGCGTCTTTTAGCCAGAAGATTGGAATTCGAACCACTTATGAGGGACCGAAGAGTCCCCATACGCGTGCTTCCATTCTTGTGCACCAGCTGGATTACACGCCTCTGCCCGATGGCGTGAAAGATCTCATGTTTGGGCAGCAGGGTAAGGGCGGCCTATTGGCTCCTTATTACTGGCTGACGAAAGACACGAAAAACAAGGTCGTTGATGTTCGCTTCTCCGTGGCCCGTGCGGACGATGGGCGCTCGATTGCGATCGATGCTGCCGTCGGCATCACAGACGCAGAAATGGCCGTTTGGCCTGAATTCCTGGCAACTTTAGGCAAGGGAACACCGGATGAGAAGCGCCAGGCGCTCCGCGCGGGAGCCGTGTTCTTGCCCCCCATCGTCCGGGATGTGTTGGAGTTGAAAGTCGGGCAAGCCATTATGGTCAACGGCTTGCGCGCCACGTTCGGCGGGACGCTGAATACTTCGGAGCTTCAGAGCCTGAAGCACGTGGACGGCCAGAGTGTGCTGCCAGTCAATTTCCAAGCTCTCGAGAGCGGCCAGGAACAGATCCAGGCTGATAAAAGCGAGACGGAGCTAGCTTTCGCTCAGGACGTGGCCCGCGATTTTGTGCATCTGAGCGCTGATCAGGTCGTGGTCGCTTCGGCGGATTTTGTGCAGCGCCTCGGCGGAAAGTTATTTGCCCTCTCGATCTATCCTGGGGAGGGCGTCGATGCTCAAGCGCGTGGCAAGGAGCTTGCCGAAACGCTAGTGATGCCCGTGTGGGCGGCTGGATCTTCAGGCGTGGAGCGAATGCTGCTGACGGAGCTCACCGAGATTTCTGGAGGTTTTGCACTGTTTGTGCCGCTGCTCCTCGGTGGCCTGATCATTTTTGGGACGCTGCTTGGCTCGATCAGCGATCGTGAAAAGGAGATCTACACATTCTCCGCGTTAGGGCTTTCGCCTGGGCATGTCGGTGTTTTGTTCTTTGCAGAAGCAGCTGTGTACGCTGTGGTGGGCGGCATGGGTGGGCAGATCTTGGCGCAGTTCGTGGCTTTGGGAGCCTCGGCCCTGGCCAAGGCCGGGTACATCAAGCCGGCCGCTATCAATTTCTCGTCCACCAATTCACTGTTCGCAATCGGTGTCGTGATGCTCACCGTGCTGGTGTCAGCCATTTATCCGGCCGTGCGAGCCTCGCGCAGCGCTAATCCGGGGCTCGCCCGCTCGTGGCGCCTGCCTCCGCCCGAGCAAGATGATCTGAAGCTCAAGTTCCCGTTCACTGTTTCGGCTTATGACATCACTGGCGTTGTGAGCTTTCTCGCTGAGCACTTTCGTGCTCACGATGATGCCGGGCTTGGAAGCTTTGCGGCTTCCGAGGTGGCTATCCGCCGCGGAGCTCAGGGCAATCTTGAGCTCACCGGGCGTTTTGCGCTGGCGCCGTTCGACCTCGGCGTCACCCAACACATGACACTCACGGCGGCGCCTTCAGAAATTGAGGGTGTCGATGAGGTGGCGATTCACGTCACACGTGAGAGTGGAGCGGCCGGCGATTGGTTCCGGGCCAACGGGGTTTTCATGCGCGAATTGCGCCAACAGTTCCTGCTTTGGCGGACGCTTTCAAACGACATGATCGAGCACTACCGCATGGAGACGCTCGAGACTTTGGGCCCAACGGAGGCCTGAGCTAGGACACACGATGGCGGAAGCGCGACCCTCAAAACCTGGATTTTTCTCCCGAAAACGCGGCCCAGATACCGAGCTCGAAGAGTTTCGCTCGCTGATGAAGGTGCCGGGAACCTTCGAAGACGGCTTCAGCTGGACAGCTTTTGCAGGCGCGTTGTTTGTCGCGCTGCTGATGGTGCCGGGCTCCATTTACATGACGCTGATCGCTGGCCTTTCGATCGGGCCTGCTGCTCAGTGGGTGACGGTGATCCTCTTTATTGAGGTGGCGCGTCGTGCCAACAAGAATCTCAGGCGTGCCGAAATTTTTACGCTGTTCTACTTAGCGGGAGCCATCATCGTGACGGCGTCCATGGCGCAAGGGCAATTTCAAGGGGGCCTAGGCGCGATCTGGGCGCAGTTCTTTGCGCAATCTGATGCCGCGCGTGCTGCCGGCATCGCTGAGAGGCTGCCAACGTGGATTGTTCCAAGTGACCCTTCCGTTCTGGACAAGCGTTCTTTGTTTCTGCCGGAATGGCTGCCGGTGATCGGTCTTGTTGTCTTCACCATGGTGGTTGGCCGCATCGACAACATGATTCTCGGTTACGGCCTGTTTCGGTTGACGAGTGACATTGAGAAGCTTCCATTCCCGATGGCACCTGTGGGTGCTCAGGGCATCATGGCGCTCTCTGAAGAGCAGGATAGTGAAGGGAGTGCGCGTTCTGGGGCCGAACCCGGCGAGCGCGCGATGCAACAGCAGGCTTCCTGGCGTTGGCGAGTGTTCTCGATTGGCTCCGTTCTCGGGATCGTGTTCGGAGCGATTTACATTGGCATTCCGACGGTGACAGGTGCGCTGCTCGACAAGCCGATCACGATTCTGCCGTTGCCGTTCAAGGATTTCACTTCCCAAACAGGGCAATTTTTGCCGGCCGCGGCGATCGCCATCTCCTTCGATTTAGGCATGGTGCTGCTCGGCATGGTGTTGCCGTATTGGGCCGCCATCGGCACGTTCGCAGGGCTCGTGATCACGATGATCATGAATCCAATTTTGCATCTACCCCAGATCGGGATCCTAAAATCTTGGAATCCTGGGGATAACATGCAAACCACCTTTTACAAGAACCAGATGGACTTCTACTTTAGCTTTGCCATCGGTGTGGGCATGGCGATCGCCATCGCCGGTTTTATTTCAGTGGGCAAAGCCTGGGCAACCGAGCGCAAACGAGCCAAGCTCGCGGGGCCTCGCAGCCGCATGGCCGCTTTCGATATCCCGGCCGGGCGCGGGGATATTCGCACCGTGTTCATTATCGCGACGTACCTCGGCGTGATGACACTCTACATTGTCGTTTCCACCTGGCTTTTGTACTTGGCTGATGGCGCGGTGTACTGGCCTGTCGTCGGGGTGATGCTGTTTTACGCCATCATCTACACGCCGATCATCAGCTACGTCACAGCCCGCCTGGAGGGCATCGCCGGCGAAGTTCTGAACATTCCTTTCGTGAGGGAAGCCAGCTTCATTTTCTCGGGCTATCACGGCGTCGCGATCTGGTTTCTCCCGATCCCGCTCCACAATTACGGGGCCATGACGGTCTTCTACCGCCAGTGTGAGCTCACCGGTACGCGGTTCTGGTCGATCTGGAAGAGCGAGATCCTCCTCACTCCGATCATCGTTGGCGGTTCGCTCTTGTTCGCGCATTTCATTTGGGGCCTGGGCCCGATCCCCAGCCCCCAGTATCTGTTCGCGCAACAATGGTGGGAGGTCACCGCAGCGCAACAGGCCATCATCTTTTCGTCTACACTCGGGGGCTTCACCGAGTTTGAAGCGGCGTTCAACGGGAATTACGTTTGGGCGGGGGTGGCCGCCGGCGGCATGCTCTTTGGTACGTTTGCGTGGCTCGGTGCGCCGACGTTCTTCATCTATGGCGTCGTGCGAGGCCTCAACCAAACTCTGCCGTTCGTCGTGATCCCGCAGTTCGTGGGCGCGTTGATCGGTCGCTTTTATTTTCGGAGGCAGTTCGGGCTCGTCTGGCGCCAGTATGTACCAGTGGTGTTCGCCGGATTCGCTTGCGGCATGGGCTTGATAGGGACTCTTGGCATCGGCGCGACCTTCGTCTCGAAGAGCGTCTTTACGTTGCCGTTCTAGGCCAGGCCCGGTGAGGAGCGCATTATGACGATGGTAGCCGAGAAAAGTGCAGAGGCTGAGACCCAGGAGCGTGGAGCGCTCCTGATCCGCGTGCGGGGGGTTTCCAAGATCTATCAGCTGAAGCGTGAGGTCGTTTACGCACTCAGTCAGATCAATTTGGACATTTTTCGCGGCGAATATCTCTCGATCATGGGCCCTTCGGGTTCGGGAAAGAGCACGCTGTTCAACATTGTGGGTGCGCTCGATCGCCCGAGCGAAGGGTCGGTTCAGATTGGCCCACTCGATCTCACCACTCTCGGCAGCCGCGAGCTCGCCTATGTGCGCTGCAACTACATCGGTTACGTCTTTCAGGCGTACAATCTGATCCCGTCGCTCAGTGCCCTGAAGAATGTTGCACTCCCGCGCTTGTTCATGGGCGCAAGCCAAGCGGACGCCGACGCGCTAGCCGCCAAGAAGCTTGAGCAAGTGGGCTTGGGCCATCGTCTTGAGCATCGCCCGGGAGAGCTTTCAGGGGGCCAGCAGCAGCGGGTGGCGATTGCGCGAGCTCTGGTGAATGATCCCACGATTATTTTGGCAGATGAGCCCACGGCCAACCTCGATCTCACCACCGGAGCAGAGATCATCGATATCTTGAAGAGCCTGAGCGTGGATCACGGTGTGACCATCATTACCGCCACACACGATCACAAGATGCTGAAGAATTCAGATCGAGTGATCAATATTCGTGACGGAAAAGTTGAGAGCATCAAGCTCCGTGATGAACTCAATATCCAAGAAGGCGAAATCGAAATCGGCGGCGCTCCAGTTTCGCACTAGCCATACTCCGCACCTTTGAGACGGCCGCCACTCCGATCCAGCCCATAAAACGCCCGTGCCGGCACTGACTACGAACGGTCATGGCTAGCACATTCGTCTCATTTGCTTGAGCTTGACGCTCGCAGCTCCAGGGTTGCGTCTTAGCTGGAAACCCGCGCCCCTCAATAATCAAGCAACAAATGCCATTGCAGTTCGGTACTCCAGAAGTAGCATCCCCCGAAACACGGCGCAGAAAACGCCGTTTCCGCTGCGACTCGACCTCTTGAGCTTTATTATCTTGCTTGGTGTGCCGTCCTGCAAAGACGATCACTACTGGCGTTGCGCTTTCTTAATACCATGTCCGCTCCACAAACTTTGACCGACGGCCTTGCCGTCAAGGGCACCACAGATTCTCAAGTACTGCTGCGGCTGCTGAAGCTCGCCTGGCGGCATCGCGCACGCTGCCTTGCCGTTCTGGGTCTGCAGGTGGTGCTGCTAATCCTTGGCGTTTGGGGGCTGAGTTTCGGTGGCCTGGGCGTGGATGTGCTTCGCCACCATTTAGAACCCATGGCGCCACAGCCCCACTGGCCGCTCGGGCTAACGCCGCCTGCTGGGTTGAGCACTTGGCAAACGTTGCTCACGCTCGGCGGCCTGATTCTCGGAATGGGGCTCCTTCGTGGTGTTCTAAATTTTGCGTACTCGTTGCAAGCTGGGAAGCTGGTTCACGTAGAGATTGTGCCGGCGGTTCGCGCCGACGTGTATGCCAAGCTGCAGCGGCTGAGCTTTCGGTTTTTTGATGCTCATGCGAGCGGTTCCATCATCAATCGAGTCACGCGTGACGTGCAGCTTCTGCGCTCCTTCATCGATGGCGTGATGATTCAGGGCATCATCATGTGCCTGTCTTTAACACTGTACGCCGTGTACATGATTTCAACCCACGCCTGGCTGACGGCTGCGAGCCTGGTGTTGTCACCGATCCTGTGGGTGGTCACGCATGGCTTTTCCAAATGGGCACAGCCGGAGTACGCAAAGAATCGCAAGCTAGTTGATAATATGGTGCTGCGAATTGCCGAGGGCACCAAGGGCATCCAGGTTATCAAGGTGTTTGGTCAGGAAAAGGAAGAACACGCGCGCTTCGTGGCGGCCAATCGCGCAGTCAAAGAGCAGCAAACCGCAATTTTTAAAGCCGTGAGCGTGTACGGCCCTTCCGTTCAGTTTCTGAGTCAGATGAATGTTGCCGTGCTGCTTGGCTATGGAGGTTGGCTCGTTTGTGCGGGCGAGCTAAGCCTCGGCAGCTTGATAGTTTTTGCCAGCCTGCTCCAGAAATTTGGGGAGCAAGTTCGGAGCATGGCAACGGTCGTCGATACGCTCCAGCAGAGCCTGAGTGGCGCTCGCCGTGTCTTCGAAGTGCTGGACGCGGACGTTGAAGTGCAGTGCCCCGTCGATCCAGTGCGGCCGGTACAGATTCAGGGCGGGCTCAAGTTCGAACATGTATCGTTTGGGTTTGGTTCGGCACAAGCTGCCCTCACGGATCTCGATCTCGAGGTGAAGCCTGGCCAATGCGTGGCCATCCTCGGCGGAACAGGCTCTGGAAAGAGCACGCTGCTGAGTCTGTTGCCTCGATTTTACGATCCCACCAGAGGTCGAATCCTCCTCGATGGCGTCGACCTGCGAGCGTTGGATCTTGATGTGCTGCGACGGAACGTGGGCATCGTCTTTCAGGAGAGCCTGCTCTTTAGCACCACCATCGCGGAAAATATTGCTTTTGGAAAACCGGAAGCAAGCCAGGCTGATATCGAGCGCGCAGCAAAGGTGGCACGAGCTCACGATTTCATCATGGCGCTGCCAGAGGGTTACGACAGCGTTCTCGAGGAGGCGGCCACGAATCTGTCGGGCGGCCAAAAACAGCGCATTGCCATCGCCCGCGCCATCCTTTTAGAGCCAGCTATTTTGCTGCTGGATGATCCAACAGCGTCCGTGGATCCGGACACGGAACACGAGGTGCTGGAAGCGGTCGATAGCGCCACCAAAAACCGCACGACCTTCATTGTTGCCCATCGGCTCAGCACCTTGAGGCGAGCTGATATCATTCTGGTGCTCAAAGAGGGTCGCATTGTGCAGCGGGGCACTCACGCTGAATTGATGGACCAAAGTGGCCTCTACAGTCGCACTGCGCGGCTGCAGACTGGGGACTCGGAAGAATTGGCGTTGATTGCCGCGGGAGGTGTCGCGTGAAGAAAAGCCATGCCCAGCGGTTTGTGCGCGAGGGGGCTGATGAACCTGCTCAGCGGCCCATCAGTTTCGCGATGGTGAAGCGACTGTTTAACTATAGCAAAGCTCACCTGCGCCTTCGAAACTCTCTGTTTGTGATGGTGAGCCTTCGCGCCATCCAGGTCCCGCTTGTTACCTGGATCATTGCTCAGATCGTGGGCGGGCCGATTGCGCGGGGTAACTTTGACGGCGTGCTTTGGGGCGTGGCGGGGTTCGTGGCCTTTGAGCTCTTTACCGAGATCGTCTGCGTCTATCGTTCACGCTGGGCGCTGACGTTCGGAGAAGCCATCGTTCACGACCTTCGGAATGACTTGCATCGCCACATCATGAGCATGCCGCTCTCGTTCTTTCAGCGCAGAAAAATCGGGCGTTTCATCAGTCGCATGACGTCCGATGTCGACGCGGTTCGGACGGGCGTGCAGGATGTGGTGTTTGTCAGCTTTGTTCAGTCGGGGCAGGCATTAACGGCCGCGGTCCTGATGGCCTACTACGACTGGAAGCTGTTTCTGGTGATGTTGGGGATGGTGCCCATTCTTTGGGTGATCACCCGCTATTTTCGCAGTCGCCTGATCCATGCCTATCGCCAAGTGCAGGAAAGCTTCAGCCGGGTGACAGCCACGCTGGTAGAAAGTGTGACCGGCATTCGGGTGATTCAGGGTTTTGTTCGCGAGGAGTTCAACGGCCAGTTGTTTGAGGAGTTGGTTGCTGATCATTCCCTGTACAACATGCGAGTTGCCAAACAGTCCGCGGCGTTTCTGCCGCTCCTTGAATTTAACGGTCAGCTGTTCTTGGCGGTCCTCATGGTGTTGGGCGGTGCCCAAGTTCTTGGGGGCGACGTGAGCTTGGCTACGATCATTCAGTTTCTGTTCTTGTCGAACCTATTCTTTGCAGCGGTGCCAGTGATTGGTGGCCAATACAACAACGCACTGACGGCCATGGCGGGAGCTGAGCGTGTGTTTGACTTGTTGGATGCCAAAGCAGATTGGACGGACAAGCCGGGTGCTACGGTGCTCTCTTCGCTCGAGGGTCGGGTTGAATTTCGCGATGTGGGCTTCGAATATGTCCCCGGGCGGCCCGTGCTGCGCCACGTATCGTTCGAGGTGAAGGCAGGCCACACGGTGGCGCTGGTCGGTCCGACGGGGAGCGGAAAGAGCAGCATGATCAAGCTGCTCGGGCGGCTCTACTTACCAGGTTCGGGCAGTGTGTTCATCGATGGGCACGATAGCCGCGATCTGGATGGCGAGTCCTTGGCTCAT
>JBBSBI010000120.1:0-16625 GCA_038251425.1 Polyangiales bacterium | reverse complement strand
TCCACCAGTCATGCTACTCGTTCCACCAGTTCCACCGGTTCCGCCAGAAACGGGCGCACGTGGCTCAGGTTTCGGAAGAGCAGCGCTGTAGCTCGCAACGGCCGCCACGATCTGACTCGTATTGTCCTCCAGCATCTTTCCCGAACCCGATTCTGCTTGGCGCAAAATCCGTTGGTTCGCAGGCCCCGTGCTGATGGAATCGGGCCAAGTGCCGATCTGCGCTGGCCCACCGCGCACGACCCCGCCTTTGGGAAGTTCGATGCGCCAAGGGGCCTCGTTTTGATAGAACCCGGGAGCACACTCGATAATGCGCTCGGCGGTGTGGATATTGTTCACGGGAGCCAGACCCGCATTGAAGGCGAACAGCGGATCGACCGTCATCTCCGCCGCTGAGAGGGTCGTGTAGAGGCGTGTTGTTTGCGGATGTGCGTCGATGAGCTGTTGAACCAAACGGACGGGCTGAATCACATCAGCGTCAATTCCCGCTAAAAATTGCGCGGGATCGAGCGAAGCTTGGCAGGGATAACAAGTGCGAAGCCAGTCCGTTGGGGCACCTGACGGAGACGTGGCGTATTTAGCCACCACATCCCAGAATCCATCCATAAAGCCGAAGCGGTCACGGGCTGCCAAGAACAGATCATTGGGCGCAATGAACGGCTGCTTTTTGAAATCCTGCCAACTGCTCTCCTCACCAGCCGACCAAACTACGTCCTTCAAGTTCGCAGAAGGCTGCGCGTACTCGGTGACAAATCCCTGCCCGCCCGCATCGTTGGCGGCCGCCGTGACGACATCATTGTAGTTGCTCGCTGCGTTGAACCAATTGATGCGTGCCTCGTTCAGCTCAAGGCCGTAATAATTCTGGGGGATCGCTTGCGATTCGCCCAGTACCCAGGTGAGCACGCCCATGTTCTCGTTGGCTGCTACGGCCGTGAGTTTGATGGGGATCATCGGCTTGGTCGCTTGATACGTGAGCACCAGTGGCCGAATCGAACCGGCGTCCGCCCCCTTCACTAGCCGCAGCGCGAGCAGATACATGCCATCGGCGAGGTACGGCCCGAGCAAGCCCGGGGCGCCGGGAGGCACATCGTACCCCTGTTCCCGCAGCCATTTTACCGCTGAATCCCCCGGATTGGGGAGGCTGGCGTCGAGCGAGATCACCGTCCACTGGAAGGCGCCAACAATTCCCGCAGCCTCAACGGTAACGCCCGTGGCCGAAGGCTGGGGTCCCGCGGAAGCACCGCCGGTTCCGGCTGAACCAGAAAGCACACCAGAATTGGGACTGAAGGAACGGTCCTCATCGCACTGCCCTTCAACGCGCGTCGTTAAGTTGTACTGAGGGTTGGTCGCCGCCTGCAACCGTTGGAAGGCAACGTTGGAAGCAACGGCTATCTGATTGTCCTTAGGCACCGAGGAAATGGGCAAAAGCCAAGAAAAATTCTTCGAAGGCCCTTGATATTGGATCTCGATCACCGCCGTGACGGTGCCATCGTTGTTCTTCGCGAAAATGATGCGCTCAGCTGCCTGATTCACCGGCTGCGACTGCGAACAAAAGAATCCGCCGCAGGCTGCCGCGGGCCTCACCCCACTCAGCGCTCCCGAGGCGAGGACGCCTGAAATCAACCATCGAAAAAATGTGTGCTTCATAACCGCTACCCTTTCAAACCAGGCTCCCCCACCAGCACCGCGACATGCCCTGCGTGATCCGGCCGGAATTGGCACAGATTGGCACAGATTGGAGCGTTGGGAACCATTTGCCAAAGAGCTGTGCAAGGCCAATGCCAGCATCAAAACAGGCTCCGCTGCAGGTACCTTTTGGTGATTTGCCGCATTCAAGCGTCGTGAGATCATGGCGGCACGAAACCTGCTCAGAAGTCCACGAATGCGAGCCAACCTCATTCTCACGAGCGCGATGTGTGCGCTCGGTTGTTCGGAAGCTCCGGCGCCCGCCATAGAACCCTCGCCCGTCACGCCCAGTAGCGTCGAGGTGCAAATCGGGACCCCGGCAGGCTCAGATGGGCTTGATTTCGCACCGCTCAGCGAGGGTGCTGAGCTCGGCTTGCAGACATTCGGCCAGGGCGGCACGCATCTGCTGATTGCGGCGCGCTGCAGCGGCTTTGGCAGCCGCGCCTTTGTCTCCGCTTCGCTCACCAACCTAACAACGGGCGTCGTGGTGGAAGAGCCAGCGCCCGCACGGCCTCAGCTGCTCTTTTGCACCGATACCGGCGTTTGCGATCTTGTCCCCTATCTGGTGCATGCCAGCGGCATCACCCTACCCAGCGAAGAAAGAAACGGCCTGCACGTGCTGTTACGTGTCAGGGCCAGAAATGAGGCGGGGCAGAGTGCGGAGAATGCTCGGGAAGTCGTGCTGAGCACGGCAGCTCTGTAACCCGCAGCCTGCAACGGGAGCCCTGCCCCCAGTCACGAATCGGCCACGAAAATAGGCAACCCATGCGAAACCGCTGTCATCCCTTCACCCTTTCACTAACGCTAGCCGTGCTTCTGATCTTCGGCTGCAAGAACGAATCGAAGCCCGCCGCCGAATCCACCACATGGGCATGGGTGGCTCACAGCGAAGCTGCGGCGTTGCTCAGCGTGCACGGCACGAGCGCGCGCGATGTTTGGATGGCCGGAGCGGACGATGGGAAAGGCCCCTTAGTCCTGCATTGGGATGGCAGCGCGTGGGAGCGACGCGCCACCGGTGTGAGCGGAGATCTGTGGTGGGTGCATGCCACCCAAGCAGGGCCCGTGTTCCTGGGTGGTTCCGAGTCGCTGTTCCTGCGTTACGAAGACGGGAATTTCACACGCCTCCGCACGCCTGGCCTCGGCAAGCACACCCTGTTCGGCATCTCGGCCCAAACCCCGAACGATGTGTACGCCGTCGGTGCGATCGCGGGCAAAAACGGCTTCATTTGGCACTACGACGGCACGACGGTCAGCGATGTCGCCATCCCGTCGGATCTGCCCGCCGACGAACATCACGACACCCCAGGGCTTTTCAAAGTTTGGGTGGCGTCGCCCAACGACGTTTGGATCGTGGGTGCTCACGGAGTCGTACTGCGAGGCAACGCCAGCGACGGTTTCACACTCGTGCAATCCGGTGGACAAGAGATCTTGTTCACGGTGCACGGCAGCGGAGAACATGTAGCGATCGTGGGAGGCACCGGAGCTGGCAAGATCTTGGAAAGCGCTGGCGCAACGCTGGAAGATCACACACCCACTTCCGCACCGCTCTTACAGGGTGTTCACGTGACTCCTGGCGGCGTCACCTGGGCCGTGGGTGCTGCTGGGAGCATTTTTCGTGGGGTGCAAGGGGCGTATACAGCAGTTAACCCTGGTTTGGATTTTAAAGCCGCTGAATCGCTCCACGCCGTGTGGGTGGATCCGAGCGGCGGTGTCTGGGCGGTGGGTGGCGATGTGCTGACCCCAGAGCTGGATCAGGGGCTGGCGCTCTCCACGTCCCCCGGTGTGGCTGAATTCGTGCTCCCGAAGCCTCCGGCTCTGCTGCCAAGCTGCCCGGACACGGCTATCGATCCGCATCCTCAAGGCTCGATCGCTCGCCGTTGGGACGAGCAGCTGCTGAATGCGATTCGGCGCGATGTGCCACGCCCCGGTGTGCACTCCCGCAATCTTTTCCATACCTCGATCGCGTTTTGGGACGCCTGGAGCGCCTACGATTCCCAGGCCAAGGGTTATCTCAGCCATGAGCGGCAGACGGCGACCGATGTGGATCGGGCGCGCACCGAAGCGATTTCCTATGCGGCCTATCGGGTGCTCAGTCAACGCTATGCCAAGGCTGCTGGCGGTGGAGCTTCCCAAGCGTGCTTCGATGCCTTCATGGGCAAGCTTGGGTTCGACGCGGCAGATACGGTGACGGAAGGGGCCACGCCACGTGCACTCGGGAATCGAATTGGCAAAGCCATCATCGAGGCTTACGCTGCAGATGGCGCCAATGAAGCCGCCAATTACGTTGATCCGGAGGCTTTTGTGCCTGATTCTCGGAATCTCGTGCTGGATCAGCCCGGCACCAAAGCCGAGAATCCGCTGCTCTGGCAACGGTTAGTTCTCGCCAAATCTGAAACCCAGAATGGGATCCCTTCGGATGCCGGCGCGCAAGGCTACATCGGTGGGCAATGGGGCAAGGTTTCACCTTTTTCGCTGGTGCGTGCAACGCCCGACGCGGCGTACCTGGATATCGGCAAGCCGCCAACAGCGCTCGATTCGGAGCTCACCGCTCAAGTGGTCGATGTGATTCGACGTTCGTCAGAACTCGACGTCGACGATCCCACGCTCATCGATATCTCCCCGGCAGCCTTTGGCAACAATCCGCTCGGCACGAACGACGGCCACGGCTACACGGAAAACGCCGTCACCCGCGCCGCGTACGCGCCGAACAAGGTACGAAGGAGTGATTTTGGGCGTGTTCTGGCCGAATTTTGGGCAGATGGGCCGACCTCAGAAACGCCGCCTGGGCACTGGAATACGATCGCGAACAGCGTTGCCGATAGTCCAGAGTTGAAGCGTCAACTCTTCGGCAGCGGAGCTCCGCTGGATCCGCTCGCCTGGGATGTCCACATCTATTTGGCCATGAACGGAGCGGTGCACGACGCCGCGATTGCCGCCTGGGAGCTAAAACGCAAATACCTCTGCTCCCGCCCCATCACCCTCATCCGCTACATGGGCCAAAAGGGTCAAAGCACGGATCCCAACGCACCAACCTATTCCTCACAAGGTCTGCCGCTCATCGACAATCTGATCGAGGTGATCAGCGCTGAAAGCTCGGCGCCTGGCCAACGTCACGCTGGGCTTCAACGTTACGTCGGCGAAATCGCCGTGCGTTCCTGGCGTGGCGAGCCCGGCGACAGAAAAACTGAAGTCGGCGGTGTGGGCTGGTTCCGCGCCAGCGAGTGGCTTCCCTATCAACGCCGCACGTTCGTCACGCCCGCCTTTCCTGGCTACGTTTCAGGGCACAGCACCTTCAGCCGCGCGGCAGCCACAGTGCTCGCCGAGCTCACGGGTTCCCCGTATTTCCCGGGCGGTTTGGGCACCTTCGCGAGCACTCCCGGTTACCTCTACTTTGAACAGGGCCCGTCAGCACCTGTCACGCTAGAATGGGCCACCTATTTCGACGCCGCTGATCAAGCGGGTCAATCTCGCATCTGGGGCGGCATCCATGTCGCAGTCGACGATTTCGACGGTCGCCGCATTGGCTCAGTCATCGGGGTTTCGAGCATCGCGAAGGCGAAAACGTATTTCGATGGCAGCGCGGTGCCCTGATCTGGAACGAACTCGTTGAGGGAGGCGAAAATTGGCCTCGACGCACGCAAGCTAGAGCGCAGCGTTCAAGAAGGCGACCGGCGGAACGCCAGCCGAGTTTCGCAAAGCTAAAACGGACGGAAAACACCGATCTCTGGCGCAAGCACCCTCGCGCTGACTATTCAGAATAGTAAGCATGCTTACTTCTCATTCGACGTTCTAGTAGGTCTTTTTTAGCGCCCTGCCTCACTTTGCCAAGACTTGGTCGAGCTTACTTTGCAGATCTTGCTCTCGGTGAAAGCCACGCGATTCAATGAGTGACAAATTCGCACGAACCCGAATCAGGTCAAGGTTGGGGTTGCGGCTGATGAGACGATCCGCGTCAATGCGATCCTGAAGCCGCCGGTCAGTCATGGAAAGGATCTTCATCGCGAGAAGCTCCTCGGGCTCCGCAACCGGCACCAATCCAACATCCGGTAACTCCACGCCGGTTGCTCGGGCTACGACCTCTTGCTCGATACCGCACGACGCAAACAGCAAGTCCACCGTAACTCCACTGGATGAACGCAAACGCACCGTCGAGAGACGGCCAACCGCATCTTGTTCGACCGTCGCCAGCGGCACATACCCAACGCTACTCAGAAAGCGCACCAAGCGCTCCGCTGCGTGATCATCCTCCACCGCAACGGCCACATCAACGTCACGTGTGAAGCGAACTTCCCCGCGCACAGAGACGGCAATCCCACCGACCAACGCAAACTCTCCGCCCGCCGCTCGCAAGTGAGTAACGATCTGGCGCAGCGCCCGGAACACATCATCAGTCGTCATCTTCGCCCCCAAGCCAGTCGATGAAGGCCTTCTCAATCTCTCCTTCGGTGGCGTCGGGGAAACGGTGCCTTAAAACGGCCCTCTTGAGACGAAAGCCTGTAGCCATGAGCTCTATGGTTTGCAGAAGCTTGACCTGAGCCGGGGTACTTAGGTCGTCCCCTAGTGCCGCTTCTTCGATCGCATCCATCTTCCTGTGTTTAGCACACTTCGCCAATCACACCCCAAGTGCCGATAAAATTCGGCGGCGTTCGGTTGCCATTGCAGCGGCAGCGTTGGGGGGCGAACACGAGGCGCGGGAGCCAAACCCACCGTTGCCACGTTCCGCCAACTTCATCGAACAAGACGCCTCGCTTGCCCCCGCAGGTGAGGCGCCGTCGGCAGGTAACACCGTAGAAGCGCCGGGAGCAGCTGCTGCTGGCAATCGATTCGCCGCGCCGCCAGGTGCCGCTCCGCCAGTCGCTCGCGTGACCGGCAATATCGTGCACCCGAACACGGGTCGAATAGGATTGTCCGGCCGTAATTCCTGCGAGCTCATTGCTGCCAAAGCAACCCATCGTTGTTTGACCGAGTCGCAAGGCGTCCCCATCGAAGTAGCGCGAGAAAATGTTGTTTGCGCCTTGCGGCAACTGCACTTCGAACTCCACCCAAATTGGGTTGTCGCCGGCGGCGGCAACGCCAAGCAGAGTGAGCCCAGCCCGAAGGCGAACAGAGTGCGCCGTTCCCACCGGGCGAAGTGCTAACGCCTTCGAACGTGGGCGCCGACTCGTCCCGCGAAGTGCCGCTGGTGAATTGCGACATGGCACCGGCAGTTCTCATGATTCGATACTCTGTATTCGGAGCTAGCTCTGCCGTCGGCTTTAGCCGCCAGAGCCCCGAGGCGGCCCCCATCCGTTCAGCCGTCGCTATCAAACTCTGGTCCGAAACGCGCTCCAGGCGCGGCGGCATCAGCTCACCAGAATGCGAATAACCCTCGACCCATCACATTTCGCTGTTGAACAGCAAGTCGTAACTTGACAAGTCGTAACTTGACAAGTCTCACCTTGTTGTATTACCTTGGGCCATGTTCGTAGGACGAGCCGCCGAGTTGGAACTTCTGGAGGACCAATATGCACGCACCCGATCGGCGTTCGTGCCGATCTATGGCCGGCGCCGCATTGGAAAGAGCGAACTCATCGTAAAATTCCTTGTTGGCAAGCCCGCGATCTATCACGTGGGGAAGACCGCCCCTGCACAACTGCAACTCCGTGAGCTGCTCGAACAAGCCGCGGTTGTTTTGGATGAGCCGCTGCTGCGCAACCTGCCGGCCGATGACTGGCGGGGAGCCCTCGATCAAATCACCCGGCGTGCGGTCGGCAAGAAGCTCGTCTTGGCGCTCGACGAGTTTCAATGGTTGGCGCACGCCACCCCTCACTTGCCTTCAATACTGCAAGAGTTCTGGGACACGCGTTGGTCAAAATCGAATTCGGTGATGCTGATTCTGTGTGGATCCTACGTGGGCTTTATGGAGCGGGAGGTTTTGGGCAAAAAGAGCCCATTGTTCGGTCGGAGAACCGCGCAGATCCGTTTGGCGCCGTTCCCCTATTGGGAGGCCCGCGCCTTTCATGCGCGCTGGTCGGTCATCGACCAGGCCAGGGCTTACTTCCTTCTGGGTGGGGTGCCGCAATACCTGAAAGCCTTCGATCCGCAGCGTTCGCTTGAGGCCAATATCGAAACGGCGATTCTTGATGAGTTCGCGCCTTTGTTTCGCGAGCCAGAGTTTTTGCTGCGCGAAGAGTTGCGCGAGATCGACGGTTACTACGCCGTGCTCATGGCTGTGGCGGAAGGTCATTCCGACATCGCGTCCATCGGCGACCGCAGCGCGCTGCCCACGCGCAGCCTACCGTATTACCTGCAGCAATTGATCGACCTAGGCTACTTGGGTCGGCGTTACCCTTTGACCGAAGGAAAGCCTCACGCGAGGCAAGTTCGTTTCGTTGTGGAGGATCCTTTGCTGCGCTTTTGGTTTCGATTTGTTTTCCCGAACCTCAGCTACTTGCAGCAAATGGGTCCCAGCAAAACCTTCCGCGAACGGATCAGGCCTGAGCTTCCGTCTTACTTTGGCAGTTGCTTTGAGCGACTCTGTCGGGAAGCGATTCCCTTGCTTTACAAGAGCGAGGGCCTGTCAGCGACGTTTGCCGTGGGCGAATATTGGGACAAATCGGTTCAAATTGATGGGGTCGCTCTGCGCGATGACAATTGGGTCGACCTGATGGAATGCAAATGGGGCCCCATCCGATCAGCAAAGTCGGTGGAACAAGAGCTAAAGGCAAAGGTGCCCAAATACCCCAACAAGCGCAACGCCACGATCGGACTGCGTGTTTTTTCCAATCACGCAGCAAAAGGCTCATCCGACGAAGTGAAATGGACGACCCTAAAAGAACTCTACCGGCTGTCGCCCGTTGAAAAATAACCTTACTTACACGAAAAATACGCAACAAATCACGGCGACCCCCTGCGGAGCACCTGCGGAGCTGAGAAGCCCACTTCGCGCGTCGGAGGAGGCTGTGGAGCAGCCGGGCCCAACGCTTACGGGAAGGGCAAGCGTCGTCAGTTTGGGGGTTGGCCTTGGGGAACTCAAGCTGGTCGCCGGAAGCCGGAGGCGGCTTGAAAGCGGCAGAATCCTGTGGCGGCTTAGGAATTATTCTGAGCGAAATTTGGAGTGGCTTGAGAGGACGCCAAAATAGAAGCGCGCCACGCTCGAGGGCTCGCTGATCGGCGCGACCAAACGCATCCGTCCGCCGCAGCTCGGCCACCTTCTCCACGTCGAGCCCAAAGGTCCGTTTCAACAGCTTCGACCAAGGGCGACAGCGACAACCCGCCGATGAGCCCGCCGATGAGCTCGGAGCCGCATTCGCAAAGGGCCGAACGAGCCGAGCCTACGGCTGTAGAGAAAGGCCTTTGGTTCCGGCGAAGAGCGAACTTTCCAGCCCTCGAGCCCAGAGTGGGGAGGTCTGAGAAAAGAATGACAACTCGGGCCCTACCTCCGCAATGACAAGTGTCAACGGTTCTACTTAGCCGCTTGTCCCACCGTTGACCGTTGGAGGATAGCCATGATTCGAAGTTCCAGCCCCGTGTCCCGCGCAATTTGCCTAGTCCTTCTTGTTTCGGGTTGCACGGGAACCATCAAAGACCAAGGTTCGTCGGGCGCCGACAAAGTACCAGGGATGATACCTGGCCAAGGCGGCCCCTCGGGGGCGCCAGACAATGGGCTCCTGCCCGCCTCGCAGCCAGCGTCTCCTCACGCCCTACATGGGAACGTGCGCGGCGTACTTGGCTGCCCCACGGAACCGCTTCCCCCCTACGGCGCAGACACGGCGGCGGCGCCTACGCTATCGAACGCGTTTCGCAGCAGCTGTGCGACCTGCCACGGTGGCTCTGGCCAAGGCAGCGCCAAGTATCCTACGATTCCCGGAGCCCTGACGCGCGAGCAGTACATCGGTAAAGTTCGCACGGGCTATCTGGAAATGCCCGCCTTTGCCGCGTCGTTCATCACAGACGCCGACCTCGGTGCCGACTTCGATGCGTTGGTTCTGCTGAAGAAAAATCCCGGGGGCGTGGCCGGCGCGGGCGCAGCCGAACAGAATTGGTCAGAAGCCGAAGTCCAAGCGGCCTATTCGAAAGGGCTGCAGATGTGGCGAAAGCCGGGCGGCATCGATGGTCAGGCGTGCACGAACTGCCACAGTGCTGACGGCGTTGAGTTAGCGATCATTGGATTCAAAGATGATTCCATCTTACGCCGTGCCCAACAGCATTTGTCTCCCGACGACGCCTTGGTGGTCAGAGATTTCGTTCATGCGCAGCGACGTCGCTTTGGCATAGCCGAAGTCTGTTCAACCGACTGGCGCCCCTTCCAGCCAGGCGGCCAGGTGCTCCCGGGCGCGACCCCCGAAGACCAAGACGTCGCTTTCCTGAAAGAGCTGCAGAAGCGCAGCCTGAAGCTCGCGACCGGCAGAATCGAGACGCTGAAGGACGCGAGAGCGGCGTTGACTGAACTCCAGAATGTCGATCTTCGCCAACTGCCCATCGGCATCCCCTTGCCGCGGTGGAGCGAAGACAAGTTCAACGGTCCCGAACACCGTGACATCAACGATTACATGGCCCCAGTTCCCACAGCGCCAAATAATCCCGCCGAGTATTTTGCGCAGGAAGACGAGTACCTCCAGAACCCGACGGACGCGGGCTTGTATCGTTTGTTGGACGAGAATCGTCAGAACATGAACGACCTTGGGTATGCGAAGAAAAATTCGCTACCCAGCCTTCCAGGGAACTGTTCTTTTCCTAATAGTACCGCGTGGCTCATCGAACGAATCAACACGCCTAAACGTTTGAGCGTGTTGGTTGCAGCTCACTTGCTGCGTGAAGAAATCAAGAACCCAGGATCATTTTATCACCGCCCGCCTTCACCGTTTCCCGATGCGCCCGCCGCCACTAATCCCGCGTTCTTCCTAGGCGGCTTCGCTGTGGAACCACCCTGCTACGACGCCAACAATTATCCCTACTGGATCAAGTCGTTTCCCGCGAGCTTCCACGACGAGATGCCCGAGTCGGACCTCCAAAACTCAGTCATCGAAAATTCCACCGACCGCGTGACGCATGAGTGGATGACGCTCGGTCAAGTGCTGGATCCGTCATTGATTGCGACTGACCAAATGCAGAACAACAAGCTGCACTATTGGGCATTTCGCAACTTCAAGCAAAAGAACGTGCATCTGCCCTTCATGTACCTGCACCGCATGGCTACGCAGGCCCGGTATTGGGAGAACTTGCCCGATCTCAAAGCGTTTCCGAAAGTGTCAGGGCCGTTCGATATGGCGCGCAGCCAAGCGGTTCACCCCTTCTTGGCTACAGACAACCAGAACAGTGCGGGGTTAGATAACGCCGTGGATGCTGAAGGGTTCGGTGGGCTTGGTGTCGAGGTCAATCGGTTCAAAGGAAACCTGCTGCGTATGATGTTGCTTATAAGCCGGGACCTTCTCGAATCGGGAATGGCGTTGCAGCAGGATCAGGACGAGGACCACTGCCTTTCAGTGCTGTGCCAGATTTCGGCAACCAATGGCTATGTGAACGACCTGAAAATGCAATCCACCAAGCCGAGCGCCACGGCGGCATATGCGGCCGCGAACTTCGATCTGAAGCTTTACGGGGACTCAACGGGCGCGTTAATCGCCGATGTACTAGCGCTGATGAAACAAGCCCCGCGCCGCTAGGAACGTTTAATGCTTACTATCCAGCACCGCCTGCTCGTTTCGTTGTCCGTTTTGTTCGTCATGGTGACGGGCCGTGCCGCCTCTGCGCAGGTGAAGACCGCTGCAGAATTGGTCATGGCTGTGAATAACGGTGCCCCGTCCGCCGTCGTCGTGCTGGCCGCCGGCACGTTCGAGTTGACTGCCCCGCTCCGTCCAAAAGTGGGGATGAAAATCAAAGGCGCCGGTCCGGGCCTCACAACAATTAGGAATGCCTCGACGTGGGCGCCCGGGGGCAGTGGCCTCAGCGATGATGAAGGCGCCACGCTCAGCGGGATTCAATGCGACAAGTACTTGATCAACCTCGCTGAGAACACGACAGATGTCAGTCTGTCCGAGATGACGCTCACGGGGCCCGAGCTGCACGGGGCGATCTGTGGCGTGGGGGCGCATCGCCTGGAAGTAGTGGGCGTTGAAATTAGGAATTTTCTGTGGAGCGGTTTGCGCGCGTTCGCGATGGACGACGCGCATATCTACAACAACAGTTTTTTAGATGCTGGGAATAAGAGTATGGTTACCTCCGGGTCGTCTGGCGGAGGTTTGTTCCTCACCTACACCCAGGGCGCCCAGATCCACGACAACCGCTTCAAGCGCAGCGCCGGTAATGATTATTACGGTATCAAGGGGCGCGAGGCGCGCAGCATGCACATCTACAACAACTCAATCGACACGGACTTTGCGATTGAGCTTCCGTTCGAGAACGATCACTTCGTCGAGATCGATCACAACTACTTAGGCGGCACTATTTCGATCCCTAAGTACGCGGGTGGCACCTTCCCCGAAGGGGGCTACTCGTTCCACGTTCACCACAACTATTTCAAGTCATCCTATTCCTTTGAGTACCAACGCAACGGTATTGAGATCGACCATAACTTGTTCGATTTCGACCTCAAGAAGGATTACGGAAATCTGATCAGCAGCTTCGACTCTGTGGCGGCTCCCGGTGGCACGAGCATGCACGACAACCTGATTCGCAATCCCGGGCGCGGACTTTATTGGAACGAGGGAGTCTACAATAATTTCAAGTTTTACAACAATCACATCATCGCGGAAACCACCGTCACGCCAAGAACAGAAGGCTTGTTCGACTTCCAGCCGGCTGCCAACGGGGCTGATAAAGATTGGGCCACAATCGAAATTCGCGACAACGTCTTTGAACTCAAAGGCACCGCCCGCCCGCTGTTGCGAAACACCGCGAGTGCCGCCGCGAAGATCGAGAACAACACGCTCGCCGGCGTGACGGATGTTGCCTCCTACCCCAACGTAGACACCGGCAAGCCCAAGGGGCCGCTCGAACCCTTGAGCTTTTGTTTGGGTGCGCAACAAGAATGGACGATCTTGCAATGGACATTGTCCAAATCGTCCGTTTGTCCGCCGACCGGGAACGGTGGCAGAGGAACGGGGGGCGCTGGCGGTGCCGGCCCGGATGCGAGTAGTCCCGCGGGTGGCGCAATGGCGGGTGGCGCAATGGCGGGTGGCGCTGGAGATCAAGTGAGTGCCGGAGTGGGTGGCGCTGCCGGGTCGGTGAGCGGTGCCGCTGGATTGAACGCGGATACGAACACTGACAAGCACGTGCAAGGGGACCGTGCCTCGTGCTCTTGCTCGCTCGTTCCAACCTCAGCCGCGGGTCGGGTTGGGCCAAACGCGGCTTGCACGATTCTGATGGCCCTCGGCGCCTTCCTTGTGCGTCGTGGCCGGGCGAGAAGATCGGCGAGCTGACCGTCGAGCGTGAGCTAGGGAAGACTCAACGTAGCAACGCCTGCGCCGCTCAGCTGCAGGCTGCGAACGGACTGCGCGGCACGGAGCTCGCCCGTGCCCGCGGTGATCGCGACGAACGCGGTCGGCCCGAGCAGAGCTGCGAGATCCGTCGGTCGACTCAGGGTCGTGGCGTTGCTCGGCGTATCGCGCTCGTTCAAGCTCGCAGTGAGCAAGGTCGTCTTCGGATCCCAGTCGATGGTCAAGAGCCAGTCAGCGCCGTCACTGGGATTGCCGCGCACTGGTTCGAACGCGCCGTGCACGTCGTTATCGCAGCCGGGCATGAAGCCGATGTGCGGAACCGGCTTGTCGATGGGTGTTTGCTGTTCCAGATCAATCTCGACGGACAGGCAGGGTGTGAGCCCGCTGTAACCCATGCCGCCGCCACCTCTCCCGAGCGCCCTGTAACCCTCGGGGCTTGCGTGCAGCGCCAAGGCCATTCCGTCGCCCGGTTGTGCGCTCGCCTGGATGCGGAAGCCAAGGGCAATGTGCAGCGGGGCGCCCGCGAGACCTAGCGGCTGGCTGTACACGAGGCCCCCAGCCTCGCTAGCCGCAACGTCGTGAGTCAGCATGACGCCGCCTTGTTGAAGCTCCGCCGTGCCGAGCAACTCGAAACCCAGGCGTGCAAGCTCTGTCGCAGACCAGGCTGGCGTGGCCAATTGATTCCCGCCTGTGCCACTTTCCGCGTCGCCCGCTCCAGCAGTCGCCGCGGTCCCCGAAGCGCCAACACCGCCCATCGGGTCGAGACGCAGCTTACCGGCGTCCAGCTTCAAACTGCAGCCAGCAACGACGAAAGCGAGCGCCGGAAACAGCTTAAAAAAGCTCATGACGTATCTCCAAGCTGAGAGCATAGCCGACCCGCGCGGACCACACGATTGCGTTGCCCAACGTCACTTCCTGACGCTCGGTCGGGAGCCACAGCGCGGGCTCCAGTCCCGCCCGCCATCGGTTGCCAACTGGTAGGCTGAAAACTGCGACCGCGCCGACGCGCCACCCGATGCCGGCATCCGAACTAGGGATCACCGCTGAGCCGAACCCCGATATTCGCGCGTAAAACGCCTCGATGGCGGGGCAGAGCCGCAGCATGGGTACGCCGCCGCAGGCGCGCAGTGAGGTGGCGGCTTCCCAATAGCGAAAGCCGGAGCGAGCTCCAACCGCATGAGCCTGTGGCAACACGACGAGCGACCGTAGCTGGAGCGCATACCAACCGCCTTCGACCCCTACGCCGACGAGCGATCCGCCGACGAGCTCAGGTACGACGCCGACGCGGGTGGTGAAGCCCGCAGCAACGCTCCAACGCCGCTCCTCGTGCTGGGGCAGAGAACGCGGCGGCCCCGTAACCGTTCGCCGGGGTTTGCGGGCTGACGGGGCGGGAGGTGCGGCGGGCTCGGGCTTCGTCGCTGCGCCTTGCCCCACGCTATTGGGATCGAAACCACGCTCGACCGCGAGCGCGAATACCAGTGCTTGCATCAGCCGCTCGCACTCGTTGTCGCCAACCACCAGCGCCCGCTGACCGAGCAATTCCGAGCGCGGACCGAGCCAAGTGGCAGTGGCGGCGAGCTGCTTTGTCGAGCGCTTTAGCGTGACGTCGACGGCTCCAGCACTTGCGTCGAGACGCAAACCCGGCCAGCCGAGCAGCTGGTTCACCTGTGTCGCCACCCTCTTGCCCTTGATGCAGCTGGCCGATTCGGCTCCGGTCAACCGAAGCTGAATCGGCTCATGCGGCGACTCCTGCGACTGCTGCACCACGCCTGGCTCTTGGGCCGTGGCAGTGCTTGCAACGGCCAACGCAAAGACGCCGCTGAGCACGGAGCACGGTAGCGAGGTGTCGACCGATGGGGCCGCGGGCATCAATCCGCCAACCACGCTGACAGCTTCGAAATGAAAACGCTGCGCGGATAGCGTTTGGCAAAGGCGCGCGCACGAGCCTCAGCTTCCGACGTTCTGCCCAGCTTGCCAAGCGCGACCACGCGCAAGGCCTCGCGGTCCTCCGCAAAAATGCTGCGAGGAAAGCGCTTTTCGTGCGCCACGATCGCGCGCAGGGCACCAGCCGCGTCGCCGCGCTGCTGGGCGGCTCTTGCCTCATTCAGTGCTGCAAGCTCGTCCTCGCGAACCGTCGCGCCTCGCTTGGGGTCGGGCGTGGGCGCGTGGGCAGTCCGCGGCACTGCATCGGCTGGGGGCACAGCCGCAGGCTCAGGGATCAGCATTGGCGCCTCGTCAGTAGGTTCAGCGGCATTCAAGGGGGCGTGAACCGGAGCGACCCCCGAGGACATCGGGGCGCCCGAGGCCAGGCGCGCCGGCTCCGGCGCCCGGCTGAAGGCTGCCTGTCCGGCGGCCCAAACGACGCCCCCAAAAGCGACGAACGAAAGCCCTAAGCCCCAACTCCTTACCTGGCGCCGTTGCCACCATGGAGGGCGCCGGGCGTGCGGGGCGGCTCTCGCCAGCACACGCGCGATTAGCTGTGCGCGTTGAGGCTCAGACAGCCGGGGCGGCTCTCGCTCGCTCGCCAGCAGCTTCGATAGCTCGTCGCGCGAGCCAGGGGATAGGCCTTTACGGATCATATTACCGTGCCTTCCGCGACAAGCGCTCGCTGAATTGACGTCCACCGAGCAGCACGAGGACGGCAGCTTCGAACTCCTGTCGCGCCTTCCTGAGTCGGGCGTACGCCGTAAAGAGCGGGACGCCGAGCTGCTTTGCTACCTATTTCATATCGACGCCATCAATGGAGTGAAGGGTGAAGACGGCGCGACGCGGCAAGGGGATGCGCTCGAGCGCCGCCAACACCAAAGCCCGCGATTCATGCTGCTCCGCGCCATCGGGTTGCGGGTGCAAATGCTCGTCGAGCGCATCGGACGGTGCTTCTCGGTGACGTTTCCGAACGTGGGCGATGGCGATGCGGTATGCAATGCCAAAGAGCCAGGGTCGGACCGGACGAGTTTGGTCAAAGTCAACCCATCGACGAAGGACCACCAAAAAGACTTCCTGGGCGAGGTCGTCGAGGTCGCCGCTGCGGATGCCGAGCCTGCGCAGAGATCGATGCACGTAGTCCACGTGCTCCTCGAACAGCTGGCGGAAGTCTGCCGAAGACAGCGGTTCTGCCGCGCGAGCTTGAATTTTGGGGGGCGGGAAGCCCAGCATCTCCAACAACCTATCATTGCTGCCAGCTGCCCGCTTTTGTGAGGGATCACGAAAAAAAAGGTGGTCTGCAGTCGCAGGGGCGTCGTTTCAGCAAAATGGGCACCGTTGGGGACTAGCGAGCGCGTGGGAACGTCAAGTTGAAACGCACGGATCCGCCTTGGCGATGAACGCGCCGGGGCAAGGCCTGGGCTTGAGCCGCGAAAACATTGGCGTCGGCTTGGGGGCGAGGAGCATAAGCCATTCGAACTGACAATCAGTCGGAAGTGAAGAGCAGAAGCAAGAGCAGGCCATCGAGCCGACGACTCTCGGAACCCAGCTCATCACGTCACCGAGGCTCAAGGAGCGGTGAACGGCCCAAGAGCCCATGTT
>JBBSBI010000119.1:0-16640 GCA_038251425.1 Polyangiales bacterium | reverse complement strand
CTCGGCGATCAGGTGCTGGATGCTGTAAATCTGAAGAAGGCGTTTGGCGAAAAGCTTCTGTTCGATGGTCTGAATTTTCGCTTACCAAGGAGCGGTATCGTGGGCGTGATTGGACCCAACGGCGCCGGGAAAACGACTCTATTTCGCATGATTCTCAAGCAAGAGCAGCCCGATGCTGGAGAGCTCTTGGTGGGCCCCACGGTCCAGGCTTCTTACGTGGATCAAAGCCGAGAGGCCCTGGGAGTGGAGCGCAGCGTCTACGACGAGATCTCAGATGGCAACGAAAAGATTTTGCTCGGCAAGCGTGAAGTGGTCGCTCGTGCGTACTGCGGTTGGTTCGGTTTTCGCGGCAGCGATCAACAGAAGAAGGTCGGGAGCCTCTCGGGTGGCGAAAGAAATCGCGTGCACCTGGCCAAGGTTTTGAAAAGCGGTGGTAATCTGTTATTGCTAGATGAGCCCACCAATGATCTGGATGTGGATACGCTGCAAGCCCTGGAAACGGCGCTCTTGGGCTTCCCCGGCTGCGCGGTGGTGATTAGCCATGATCGCTGGTTTCTGGATCGCATCGCGACGCATATTCTGGCGTTCGAAGGTGAAAGCCACGTTGAATGGTTTGAAGGCAACTATGCCGCCTACGAGGACGATCGGAAGCGTAGGCTGGGTGAAGTGGCGGCGCGTCCGCGTCGGATCAGCTATCGCAAATTTTCGGTGTAGCTTCTGCCGGGGGGTCGAGTTCAGCGAGCAGCTCTCGGGCCCGTATTTCCCAGCGCTCCAACCGTGAACGTTTGGCCTTGGGCAACGCTTCGAAATCAGACAACAAACGTTCGAGTTCTGAGCGTGCCCGCTCAGGCTCGCCCGATTGAATCAGATAGTGTGCATGCGCGAGGCGATGGTTCGGGCGACGAGTATGTTCAGAGAGAGCGCGTACTAGGTCGACTGCATCCTGGCGCTCGTCGGCGCAGAACAGCGCGTCGGCGTATTCGAGGGCAGCGGAAAAATTGGCAAACCCCCGATCCGATTCGAGCACCTTCTCAAAATAGGGGAACGCCGCACGTGAATCGCCGTGGCCTACCAGAGCCCGTGCCAAGCCCAGGTTCACTTCTAGAACTTTTGGCTCTTCGCGTACTAAGTCTCGAAACAGTAGCAGAGCTTGCGCATGCTCCGCTCCGTTCTCAAGAGCGAGAGCCAGCCTGAGCCGGTTCTCGAAACTGGGCGCCTCGTGTGCAACTCTCTGCAGCTTCTCTAGACCCTGTGTTTGCGAAGCTTTGTCCAATCTTGGCAGCCACGAAAAGTTGTAATCCTGAAGCTTGACGAACACGAAATAGACAAGACCACCCCCGAGTGGCGCCAGAAGCAGCACGATCAGGAACCAGTGTAGAGGCGCACGGCGACGCAGGGCGTCGAACAGGAGCCAGACCGTGAACGGGATGAGGAGTGCGTAAAATAACAAAATCCGCCGTTATCCTTTCACGTTTGGTTGTTGCCTTTACCTCAGCCCTTACGGAAATTGAAGGTTGGTACAGGCTGGGTAGCACAAAAACTCCGTTCTATTTCATGGGCACACACAGGTACCGGTGCCGGCGAACAGGTATGTTCCAGGTTCAAAGAAAGGAATCAGCGCGAAGAATCCTGCACGCTATGCGCCATTGCGTGCTAACTTTGCGGGTACTGTCCTGCTGGAATAGTGAATTGAATGCCGGATCGCACACACTCAAGGGGGCTGATTGCCAGGACCGTACGGGAAGCGCTTGATGCTGTTGTGTCTCCCGATGTTGGAGAGCGCGTGCTCGGCGCCGCATTGAGTCAGAGTTCCCTTTCCGAAGTTCCTGAGGATCCGGATCAATTCAAAGCCTTTCTCGGACCATTTCGCGCGCTAGCGGTTGGTTCCTTGGGGGACGAAGCCACTTCAACACTTTTCGAGGAGCTCGAGCGGTTGGCAGAGCGCGCTATCACCAGCCGCTTACCCCCACGTCAGGCCTCAGCCCCGCCCCGTTCACGCGGCAGGATCAGTAGCCCAGGCACGAGGCCTTCGTCGCAGGCACCCGCAGGCTATCGACGGGCTCGCGAGTCAGATGCCCCGAACGCTCATAAATTTAGGTTAACACCGCAAAAGATCCAGGCTATCCCGCGCGCCTTGGTTCCCGATTTCGGCCCAGCCTTTGAGCACACTCCGCGCTCGCCGCCCGATTCCTCTGATTTGCCGCGAGGCATGGCGCAAGCGATGGGAATGACGAGCACAGCTCCGAATGCGCTGCCGAAAGCTGCGCCCCGTGTGATCGTTCTGTGCTCAAGCGATGCTGGCTTGGAGAACGGAATCGTAGAGTGGGTGAGCGGGCGGGCGAAGCTGCTCGTGTGCCAGAATCTCAAGGGTCTATTAAGGCTCCTGGATGGCAGTCTCGAACACCGTGTCGTGGTGTTTGTTGATTGTCGACGGCCTACGGTGCGGCCCATGTCGTTGGCGGCATTGAGTGAAGAGCTGCCGCCGGAGGTCGAAGTGGTGCTGTGGGGCGCGACTCCTGCCCTGGTGAATGAGGTCACCCAGCTTTTCGCGGCCACGCGCCAGTGGATGGTGTGTTCACCAACCTTGGGTGTCAAAGAGGCGATCGACCGTTGCGTTCAGTTGATGGGCTAACGCGCACTAGCCGCTATTAACAGACGACATGCTTTCAGCCAGCTCGGGCGTGGTCGTGACGATCGGCAAAGCTGGCGCGACAGGCTCCAGCATCGGAGAGCTGCCGTGTGAAAGCAGTGCCGTCCGTAGCGCCGTGAACGGAAAATCAGCTTCACCAGTTAATGCTTCCACGAGCTCACGCATACGCACCGCACCGGAGGCGTCCACGCGCATGCAAACCTCGAGCACTGTCGCGTTGCCACCGACCTTAGCGCGCTCCAGAAGCGCGTAGGCGTCAGCGCCGCCCACCTTCAAGCTGAGGAGCCCCTGTTTGGCATCGATCACCTTCTTGCCACCCTTAACCGTTCGCTCCACGGTTGCCTGCTCTCGAGCCAAAAGCTCGCTCACGCGCGTGACGAGCCAAGGTGTGCCCCCGCGCAGCGCGAGATCCTTCGGATCAAACGCCAAAACATAGCGTGCTTCATCGATCACTCGCGTCACCGAGCGCTCAGTGAGCGTGAGTGGTCGCGCGTCGAGAAACTGAAGGCCACCTGCCACACCAGCATTCAAGCGCGCCAAGAGTTCGGCGGGAGGCGGGGGATCCAAAAGCTTGGCATCCACATATTCGTCGAGGCTCACAATCCCCAGGCCGAGCGCGGGAGCGAAAGACATGTCGGGGCGTGGATTGAAGCCCTTGGTATAGGCTGTGCGCACGCCAGCCCTGCGGATCACGCGCGGCAGCTCACGGATCAGATCCAGATGCCCCAAGAGCGCCATCGCGCCAGTCTTTGCAAAACGCAGTCTCACGCGCTGCACCTCGCTGCTTCCGGCTCGCTCGGGTCGGTAGTGTTCCGGATGAACTTTGCCTTTGGTTTCAAGGACCGGAAGCGCTAAGCGTTGGTTGGGCTCTTGGGCGCCCATCTTGTCGAGCCAGTTCACGCGGCGTGTGCGCATGGCCGTCATATCGCAGGCAATCCCGCAATCGTAGCAGACCAACTTTCGCTGATCAGCCGCAGCCTCGGCGACATTGGTGTGATGGATGAAGGTTCCGGCGACCTTGCCGCAGGGCGGGCTCAATCTGCTATTCAGAGATTTTCGGTACTCGCGCGCCAAAAATCCATCTTCGAGTCCGATGTCAAAATGATCCCAGGGCAGGCGCGCATCCACAGGAATCGTCCCAAGGTAACGTTCCACAACAATATCAAAGCGCTCGAAAGCGGCTTTCCAAACGTCCATCTTGCAATGGTCGTCCCACGAATCAAAGCGTGCCCCACCGAGATAAGCCGCTTCAATCACGTCACCGAGCGCGCGATCGCCCCGTGCAAAGATGCCTTCAAGCACGGTCGTGCGGGCATCATGCGTTCGGAGTTTCAGCCCGCGTGTTTTCTGGACTTCGTTCCTTAAGATCGCTTGCTTACGCCAGATTTCGTCGAGCGGATCTTGAGCACACCACTGGAAGGGTGTGTGGGGTTTCGGCACATGCGTTGAAACGCTGACCGTGACTTCCGGCCGCTTGCCCACGCGTTTGCCCACTTGCAGTGCATTTCTTCCGACCTGCACGATGCCGAGCACATCTTCGTCGGTTTCGGTAGGCAGGCCGATGATGAAATAGAGCTTCATTCGGCTAAACCCGCGCGAAAAAATGCGCTGCGCCGTTTCCATCAACTGCTCTTCGGTGACATTCTTGTTGATGACATCGCGCATGCGCTGTGTGCCAGCTTCGGGAGCAAACGTGAGCCCAGAGGCGCGCACCTTGCGCATGTCATCCAAAAGATCTTCGCTCAAGCCATAGGCGCGTAGCGATGCCACACTCAGGCTCACGCGTTCGGGCGCCGTTTTCTCCACGAGCGCTTTGATCAACGGCGAGATACAACTCACGTCGGCAGTGGAGAGCGAAGTGAGGCTCACTTCATCCTGACCGCTCTTCTCCAACGCCGAGAGCACCGTATCTATAACCGTTTGCGGATCGCGCTCGCGCACCGGTCGATAGATCATGCCCGCTTGGCAGAAGCGGCAGCCCTCTGTACAGCCGCGTGCCACCTCAATGCTCATGCGGTCAAAAATGGCTTCGGGCCCACCCACCGGGCCATCATCCGGGAAGGGGAACCGATTGAGGTCGGCGAGCAAGCGCCGCACCACGGGAAACGGCGCGGTTTTTCCAGATTTTACGCCCTTCACGACCTGAAAGCCCGTGTCCGCGTCGAGCACAGTCTCATAGAGCGACGGAACGTAAACGCCGGCTATCGTCGCCAGGCGTTCCAGGCGTTCTTCGCGTGGCACGCCTTGCTCTTTGAGATCCGCCCACAGCATCGCAATCTCTGTGAGAGCTTCTTCGCCATCGCCGATTAAAATTGCGTCGAAGAACGGAGCCATCGGGTCCGCGTGGGTTGCCACTGGGCCGCCAGCGATCACGAGCGGATCATGCTCGCCGCGGTTCACGCTCCTGAGTGGGATGCCACCGATGTCGAGCATGTACAGGATGTTGGTGTATGTAAGTTCAAATTGAAGTGAAAAGCCGACGACGTCGAAGTCAGAAAGCGGGCGCGCCGATTCAAGCGAAACGAGAAGCTTTCCGTGATCCAGCAACGCCTTTCCCATGTCCGGCCAGGGCGTGTAGCAACGCTCAGCTAACGTTCGAGGGTCATCGTTGAGGATCCGATATAGGATGCGGTAGCCGAGGTGGCTCATGCCGATGTCGTAGACATCCGGGAAAGCCAGGCAGATGCGCGAGCGTACAGCGTGCCAGTCTTTCAGTCGGGTGCCGTGCTCTTGCCCGGTGTAACGGTTGGGCTTGAGAACGCTCGGCAGAAACTTGGCGTACGGGTGATCGAGCAGGCTAGTCACGGGCAAATCCCTCGATTGGGCGGGTGGCGGGAGCGCGAGTTCTACGGGCAAAGTGACGCAACGGCAACTTTTGCCCACTCCGGCGTGGTTTGTGGTCTGGGGAGTCGGTCCCCACCTGTGCCAAGCTCGGGCCGCCTATGATTCCGAATGGTCCACTCACACTCGAACCCCTCGCCCGCCCGCCTGAGCTTTCGTGGCAAGTACCGGGCTCCAAGAGCATCACGAACCGGGCGCTGATCTTAGCCGCACTGGCCAGTGGTCAGACTGAACTCGAAGGTGTGCTCACGAGCGATGACACGGAGCACATGCAACGCTGCCTGTCCGCTTTGGGCGTTGAATTCATCGCGACCGGCCCGGCCGGGCTCACGGTCCGCGGTGGGTTTGAACGCCTGCGCGCCTCCGCCACTGACCTCTTCGTGGGGAACAGCGGCACCACGGTGCGATTCTTGACAGCACTTGCTGCGCTTGTTCCGGGCGAAACGAGGCTTGTCGGCGATGAGAATATGGCACGGCGCCCAATCTTGGATTTGGTAGAAGGCTTGCGTCAGTTGGGTGTGGTGGTCGATTGCCCAACAGGGTGCCCACCGCTCATCGTGCGTGGCGGAGCCTTCGAGGGGAAGCGCGTCGGTATGCGCGGGGATCGCTCAAGCCAATACTTTTCGGCTCTGTTGATGGCATTGGCGGCCAGCACCGACTCGGTGGAAGTTGAGGTGCTCGGCAGTTTGGTGAGTCGGCCGTACGTGGACGTGACGCGTGCGATGGTCAAAACCTTCGCTGGCCGGATTGATGAAACGGCAACGGGCTATGTGGTTCACCCTGCCAGCTATCGGGGTCAACGCTACAATATCGAGCCTGATGCCTCATCTGCAAGTTATCCATTCGCGCTGGCGGCCGCGAGTGGCGGAAAAATCACTGTGCCGGGCTTGGGCGAAGAGGCTCTGCAAGGTGATTACGCGTTCCTCAAGGTGCTCGAGGCCACCGGTGCCGTCGTCGAACGGCGCGTTGGCTCGACCTCAGTAACCTCGAAGGGCAGCCTGCGTGGCTTGCACGTGGATATGCACGACATCTCCGATACGGTGATGACCCTAGCCGCCATCGCACCGACACTCTCTGGGCCAACGACGATCGTCAACGTCGCCAATATCCGAATCAAAGAGACCGATCGCTTGCTTGCCACGGTGACGGAGCTTCAACGGCTTGGTCAGAAAGTGGAGCACGGCGCTGATTGGCTGACCATCGATCCGCAGCCGATTCGCCCCGCGACCATCCACTGTTACGAAGATCATCGGATCGCGATGAGCTTTGCCATCTTGGGGCTCGTTCGCTCGGGGATCACCATCGCCGATCCCGCTTGCGTTTCAAAAACGTACCCGACTTTTTGGGACGATATAGCCCGCGCGTATCGCGCTCAGAACCAGGCTGTGCCCTGGCAGGAAGGCGCTGGCGCTTAGGGCTTGGGGAGATCTGGCCTGGAGTTAATCGGTGTAGGCCGGCTTCGGGAGCGCTCGCGCAATTGCTCTAACAGTTCATCCCTGTTGGGCGGGCGGACAAGCTCGCTCACAGGGCGATTGCTCAAGGCTTTGCGGGCTTCACTCGTTGGTAGAGGGGGCGCTAAAACGGCAGCTTCTGCTGCCACAATGACCTCCACCGGCCTGCTTTCGCCCTCCGAACCGCCAGCGATCGGACGTAGGCTAGCGCGCCGCGCGCGGAGAACCGTCAGGATGAATTCCTTGCTGCTCGGTGTAACTCGGCGGATCCGAAGCTTCGGCCCTCCGGGGCGGCCGCCTTTGGCAGGAGCGTAGCCTTCGACCTCGCCTTCAACTCGGATTAACTGCAGGCCCGAAGCTAGCCCGATTTCGCAGCGCACGAGTGTTCCAATGGGCAATTCGGGTTCGCCGAGCGCAATGAGTCCGTCCTTCTGAATCGCCCAGCTCTCCGCCGCAATGAACTCCACCTGCGTCTGGTACGGCCTGACAATGCGGAGAACCTTGGGGGTGGTCATGGGGGGGATCCTTACGCCGTGGCGAAGTCCTCATCGGTGATTTCGTCGTCCACGATCGCCCCGCCGTCCTCATTCTCGTCGAGGTCCATCCATTCGTTGCCCTTGGGGCCCGGCTCGACCCATTCTTGTGGATTGCTGGCATCGGCCTGGGAGCTCGCTGCGATCGGAGCCGGGCTATTCACTTCAGGAACCGCTGGCTCGGCGGGCAAATTAGTCCCGATCGAAGCTGCCTCCGGCGCTGCCTGCGTGACCTCCGAAGCTGGAACAGCCGCCGGTTCCAAATAGCCGTGATTGGCGGCAATTTTGGGTGTGACGATCGTGTCGAAAAGGTGCGCCAACGGGATGTACTCAACCAACGTCTCGGGCGGCATGGCCACCAAGAGGTCGCTATCGCCAAACGGCCGACCTGCATGCCCCGAACTCAAGGCCTGCTGAATAATCTTTCCGAGTTCGGCTTTGGGCAATCGAATGGCGAGTTCAGCTACGGTAACGCCTTCCACAATGTCTCGATGAGTCAACAGCTGGTCCGTGAGTGCTCGTTCCAGCATGAAGGCGAGATGGCGTTTGGCGATCGCGTATTCTTCCTTCTTGCTCAGCGTCGCGTTCCAAAAATCGCCCTCGGTGAGGAAGGCCCAGAGCTTCTTATCATTCAGGTAACGGACTCGATCGTCCGGCGCGAACACCGAGATGACGGCCGAAGCATCCGCTTCGCCTTCGGAGAGTGCGATCAAGAGATCTTCTGCCGCCGATTGCCAGGATTTTTTCAGAGCGATCTTCTGCTTCAAGCCAGTCGTGTGCTCCAAGATCTGTCCTCGCAACGCGGGCTGGTTCGCGAGCCCCTCCATGATCGTGGTGGGCGGAAAATGCCGGACAAAATCTTCGGCTGAGCGTCTTCCAATCTGGAGCGCATGCTCAATCAGGTGTGCCAAAAACCTCTGGCGCCCCTCCGGGAGTTTCGACTCAAACGTCGAGCGGGTTTGATCTGAAATGTTCGCGGCGTCTGTCGCATCAGCCATAGAATTACCTCGGGTTGACGAGCCCACGCTCGTCGCAGTTTACATACGTGCGATTACGCGAAATATTAACCTAATTGCTACACCTTGTGCGCTAGCCGTCGCAACCACTTTCGATCACAGCCGCTCACACTTCGTAGTGTCCATCGGTTGCGAACTTTGGCGCCTAGAAAGAAAGAGTTAGATTTGCCGTTGAAGTGGTGCCTGTGAAGGGGGCCATGCGGGCTGCCAACATGGCGTCCCTCACGCAGCGGCTGATTTCAGTAAGCCCGTCACCGCTAACTTGGACATCGGTCGCTTGACCCGAGGGTGCGAAACTCACCGCGATTAGTGCGCGGCCGGTGACGCGCTTGGCTAGAGCGCAGTGTTTTGCAAAGGGAATGCGGGTCTTCGCTGCATTTAGCGCGTCGTTCGCGTCGAAACGTTTTGGGGCGCGGGCTCCAAGATCGGCCTTGGCAGCGGCCTTCGAGAACATGTTCAGGAAGCCGCTATCTTCGGCGCTCTTCGGTAACGCTATGTCTGGTGTGCTCGGCGGGCTCGGCTCCTGGGTCGCTGTACTGCTCGGCTCCGGTTTGATCTCCACGCTTGGTGGAGCACTGGGTTCGGAGGGCTTGGCGCTGACGGGCACCGACTGAACGGATGGACCGATCTCGACCGTTTTCTCTCCGGAAAAGAGCGCAATCCCGAGGATGATTGCCGCGATCACCAGTACAGCGAGCGCGCCCAGCAACAAAACCTTCTTGCTGGATCCTCGGAAATCCGGAGTCTCCAGCGTGTCCGCTGTCGTGAACGCAACTTGCGAAGTGGCAGGTGGTTGGCTCGCCGTGCGCGGACGGTATTCGGCATTCAAGGTTCGGAGCGCGCCAAGTGCCTTCAACGCATCCTCAGCTCCCGGAACGGGTTCGTTGGGGAGGATGCCAAAAATATCTGTTTGGGTACGTGTGATCGAATCTTCACTCGCTGCGCGGGGAGCAGGCTTAGGCAGCTGCGCCTTGGGGCGCGATTTCACTTCGAGCTCCATCAGTGGATTTCGAAAGGCGACGGTCGGCTCGTCGTCAAAGTCGTCACCGTCTTCAAACGGAACGGCGGCTGGCTCTTCCAGCCAAGGAAACGCGGGCTTGACGGGCTTGGCCGCGGGAATGTGCGCCTTCAATTCGGGAATATTTGCGATCGGCTGCCAGTCGGGCATGCCAATACGCCACACCAAGGTCTCTGCAGTTGCTCGGCCCTGTTGAATAGCGAGAATAAGAGCCGCGTTCGTGAGCTCAGCATCCGAACCTGCCAGGTCGACCGCCCACAGGGACTCAAGCGCTGGACCCGAATTCGGGGGAGCGGAGGAGCGGACTTCGAGCGCTCTGGCTTCCGGTTGGGCCGGGGAGAGTGGACGCTTGGGTGCTGGGGGAGGAGAAGCAGGTTTCTTGACGGGCGGCTCGGGATCGGAATCGGGCGGCGGCCTGCTGGCGCGAATGGCCGACGGCGACGCCGCAGGGGTCGGGCGTCGGAAGCTGGTTTGAGTCAACGGCGCGGTTGGGCGTTCAAACGTTGCCTTCGGCTTGGGAAGCTGAGTCGGCAGTGCTTTTGCTGAAAGCAGCGGACCTTTCGCAGGTGCAGGTGCAGGTGCAGGTGCAGGTGCAGGACCTTTAACCACAGGCTCACGCCGAATCTGCGCGGCGGATTTCTCAGCCGCCTTGAGTGATACGGCTGGAATTGCGGGGTTGGTGGTCTTGGAGGATTTGGCGTCGAACGGCTGGCGCGTCAGCGCACCCGACGTGAACGCAGCCTTCTTGACCGCCGGCGTGTTGAGTTTAGGCGGCGGCGGCGGCGTGTCGAGTTTAGGCGGCGGCGGCGGCGGCGTGTCGAGTTTAGGCGGCGGCGGCGTGTCGAGTTTAGGCGGCGGCGTGTCGAGTTTCGTCTCTGCCGTCTTCGTTGCTTCGTCGCGCGCGTCGATGCGGATCGGATTGCCGCAGCTCTTGCACTTCAGGGTGACGATTTTGCCAGCCACACGACGTTCATAAATATCCGGTGGGATATTGAACGCTTTGTTGCAACCGGTGCAGTGAATGGCCAACGTCATGTTCGAAGCAGCTCGATCCGAAACGCACTCGCGTGCGTCAGATCGCCAAGCCTTCTCTAGCTTAAAGGAATCGGCAGCCTTGGCTGCTATTTAAGTGGCAGCCCGCATTCTTGGTCGATGCCGTTGCGGCCCGTCGATTCGGTCTGCCGGACGGTTTGGTGTCGGATTCATCAGCTAGAAGACGAAACCGAGCGAAAAACGAATATCAATATAAGCGGGATCGAACTGTCCGTTCAGTGGCTCCGGCTTCGCATTCGCCGCGTTTCGGTCGAGTGCGATCAGCTGATCGGAGCTCGGGCAATCGGTGGTGACCGACGCTACCGAAGCGTTCGCGAAACAGCGGCGCTCCTTATTGAGTTCCACGCCTAAGCCAATGCCGCCCGCGATCGTGAAGGCTCCAAAGCGACGATGTGAGCCCAAGAAGCCCATCAATCGGCGCTCGGTGTGCACCGCGCTATCAATCTCTCCCTGTTTGTCGCGGGTCAGATACTTAATGCTGTAGTTCGTCAAGTAGAGGCGAAGCACGGACCCTTTGAACGGCTTTCCGTCCAACCAGAAACCAGCGCCGATGGAACTCCCCGCGAGCGGTCCCCAGCCGTTCGATTTTTGAAACAGAATGTCCGGTTGCCCCTGAAAATTGAACGCCGGTGGCGCTTCAGTCGTCACAAACTGGGGAACTGCTTCAACCGTCATGAAGTCGAGAGCTTCAACTTCAAGCTCCAATCCAAGCCTGCCATTGATGACCCAATTGAATGGATCGAGGCGCACAGAAAACTCTGGCCGATCCGACTTTTCTGCCGCGGGTGCCGACGGTCGGCTGGCTTCCGGAGGAGGATACGCAGCTGGAGGCGGATATGCAGCCGGAGGCGTCCCAGGTGCAGCGGCTTGCCCAAAGGCTGGAGTCGCCCCCAGACCCAACCCCACGACCCACACCCATTTCGCGATCCGTAAGCCACCTGCCGACATGCACCACAGCATAGGGCCCCGGCTCGCTTCAGGCGAGAGCTTCGCGGCCGTGTTCGCTGCCAAGAGGTTGCTCCCGCGGTTGCTTGTGGTGCTGCCCCGCCAGATGGCACGATAGGGTCCTCTCATTTGCGTCGCTCCACGCGACAAGGTGCCGACATGCCATTATCCATCCAGGTTTCGCCCCTTGCTAACTTTCTCGAAAGCGATTGCGATCTCCTCGCGCTCACCGCCTACGAGAAGGACTGGTTGCATCAACCAGCCATCGCGAGTGTCAATCAACGCTTAGGTCAGTCGCTCGCTGGCTACGCCAAGAGCGCGGATTTTTCTGGCAAAACAGGCCAGGTTTTGGAGGTTGCGAGCCTTGGACAAATCAAGGCTCGCCGTGTGGTCTTAATCGGCGTCGGCGCGCCTGGCTCCATCAATGAGGTGACGTGCCGGGTGGCGGCCGCCAGCGTTGCGCGCCTGGCGCTGGGTCAAAACGCGAAGACGCTCGCTTTAGTTCCCCCGGATGGTGCGGACTTTCGAGCGCTCGGCGAAGGCTTGGGCCTTGGTGCTTACCGGTTCACGAAGTACCTAACTGGCACCAACCAGCCAAAAGCCAGCCTGGACAAAGCCCTCGTATTTCAGGCGGGCAAGCCCAATGAGCACCACAAGAAGCAACTTGAGCTCGGGCGGCGGGTTGCCGTCGCTGTTTGCCACGCGCGCGACGCCGTGAATGAGCCGCCGAATGAACTCTACCCTGAGCGCCTGGCTGAGTTGTGTCGCAAGATCTGCCAGCCTTACAGAATCCCCGTCAAAGTCACCAATAAGAAGGGCATCGACGCGCTCGGCATGAAGCTGTTCAGCGCGGTTGGGCAAGGTAGCGTTCACGAGCCGCAATTGATCCACATGACGTACAAGCCCGTGGGAGCGAAGAAGAAGCTTGTATTTGTGGGCAAGGGGCTCACCTTTGATTCAGGTGGGCTTTGCATCAAGCCAGCGCCCGGAATGGGGGAGATGAAGAGCGACATGGCAGGTGCCGCAGCCGTCATGGGCCTGATGGCGGCCCTCGGTGAGCTCAAGCCGAAGGTAGAAGTGCACGGCATCATCGGATCGGCAGAAAATATGCCGGATGGGAATGCCTACCGGCCGGGAGATATCTTCGGCTCGCTCAACGGCAAAACTGTCGAAATTATCAACACGGATGCCGAAGGCCGGCTCGTCTTGGCCGATGTCTTAGCTTACGCAGCCAAACTGAAGCCGGCGGCTATGATCGATGCGGCGACGCTCACCGGAGCGATGGTCGTGGCACTTGGCAAGACGTGCACCGGCTTCTTCTCAACAGAAGATGCCCTCGCCACCAAGCTGCTTGATGCCGCGCGCGCAGCGGGCGAAGGCATGTGGAGAATGCCGCTCTTGGACGAGCTCGGTGAGCAGCTGAAGAGCGATGTCGCCGATCTCAAGCACACCGGAGACCGCTTCGGCGGCGCCATCAGTGCCGCACTCTTTCTTCGAGAGTTTGTGGGAGGCGTCCCCTGGATCCACTGTGACATTGCCGGGCCTTCCTACTCAGAACGCGCGCGCGGCCTGCACCCAAAGGGTGGCACCGGACATCCGGTGCTCACCTTCCTGAAATTCGTTGAGAATTTCGCTTGAACCTAGAGTCCTGAATGTCGATCGCGCCGAGGACCGAACTTCGGAGCCTGCGGGCCAACATGTTGCTGCCTGGCGTCTACGCTTGGTTCAGCACCGTCGCGTATCCCGCCTTCGCCACGAGCTCCGGCCTGGCGCGTGCTTTTGCGGTGCTTTCGGCGTGTGCGCTGTTGGCAGGCGCTTGGTTTTTGCGTTCCAGGCCTGTCGTTGGGCGAGCTTTTGGTGTTTACGCCTTCATTGGTTTCGCGCTTGCGACCTGGGTTTCCGTGGGGAGCGGCTTGCAACTGCTGGGAGCCTCACCCGTGCGGCCTGCCGTGGGTGCACTCGGCTGGCTACTCTTTGCTTTTGGTTGGGGTTATCTGAGGCAGCGTGGGAACGTACCCGAACAAGATCCACGGGCTATCCCAGGTCCTCCATTGGTTCCCCGCGCCGAGCTCAGCCCGCTCACGTCGCTGGTGTTTGCCTTGAGTTTGCTCGGATCGCTTGGAATTCTGGCTCTGGCCTGGCGCGTCGAACGGCCTGCCCAGGCGCTCCTCGCGCACGCGGTCGCAGCCGCGGCGGTGGTGTGGCTGATGAGCGCCTCGGCTCGTGTGAGCACCTCGTTAGGCGAAAAGAAAACACTGCCCTCAGCGAGGCGTCGCTTCAACGCCGCGGCGCGTGCCCTCTCGGGGCTTATCTTGGCCTTTGCGGTGGGTTCCGTTTGGATCCTGTTACGATGAGCTACCATCCGAAAGCTATGGAGTGCGCGGCATGACGGGTCGACTGATTGACGTCCTCAGCGTTGTTTTGCTCCTGCTCGCGCTGCTCGCGTTCGCCGGCGGGATCTATTCACTCGGGGTAGCGAAGGACGTTCAGGCACTCTACCTGCTGATCATCGGTGCACTCGCGCTCCGCTCAGCCACCGATCTGCTGCGCCCCGCAGGAGGCGTGCGTTGAACCAACGCGTCCTGGCCCTGTGGTGTCGATTGGGTCTGCTTGTCCCGGCGGCGGCAGCCTGCGGGACGCCGCCGAGCCCGACCCTGACGAAGGGGACGCTCCCTCCAGGTCAGATTGCGGGCGTGGGGTCAGATGCCATTACTGGTTCACTTCTTAAGCGGGCAGCGGCAGCAGGCCAAACGTCGCTCGACCAAGCGCTTCAAGGCATGGCTTCCGATTTGCTGTTTGGATTGGAAGCAGAGCGCATCCTGCCAAACGGTGTGGTGCAGCAGATCGAACGCGCGGGGCTGGCGCGGGCGCTGCTCGAGCGCGTGAAGCTGGAAGAACAACCGAGAGGCCCACTTTCGGCAGCTGACCGTGCATTTCTAATGGAGAGGCTGTGGCTTCAGGTGGATCGTCCGCCGAGCGTCCGAGCGACGCACGCCGTTGTGCTGGTGGATGCTGCGAACAAGCGCGAAGTTGAGGCGAAGGCTGTGGCCGAGGCCATTCGCCAGGCTACGGCCGGAGCGAGCAGCCCCGCGGATTTTATCGCCAAGGCCCAAGCTGTTCCGGTCGGGAAGTTTTCGATTCGGGTCGAATCATTGCCTCCGGTGACAGCGGATGGGCGTGTCGTTAATCTGGATGCCTCCAACCAACCTGGCGATCCAAGTCAGCGTTTCGAGCTCGCGTTCGCTCGCGCCGCCAGCGCGTTGAGCAGCGTCGGCCAGCAAAGTGATGTCATCCGTTCAAGCTACGGTTTTCACGTGATTCGACTCGACGAAAAACTCCCTGCGTTCCAGCTGCCACCGGCAGAGGCGCAAGCAATCCTCAGTCAAACTCTCGCTACCCAGCGGATCGCAGAACGGCTCAGCAAACTCACGGCACCCCTGAATCCTGAGCGCACTGTCCAGTTGGAGCGATCGGCTCGCGAGCTACTCGGGAAGATAACGCTGGAGCCCTAGGAAGCGATGGTCAGCGACAGAAGCCCGCGTCACCGCCAACTTCCTCGCACCCAGATGTCGCCGTTTGGTGAGATCCTTGCGACCTTTCGCGCGGCTGGCGGCATCGTTGCCGCCGTTCTCGTCGATCGCGAGGGCGAGACGGTCGATCTGTCGCACGATGGCGAACCCTTCGACGTCCTGGTAGCTGCGGCCGAATGGCAGCTGGTGATGAAGCAAGTTCGGGCGCTTGGTGCACCGAACTGGCCCCCCGCAACGGAGCTTGTCGTCCGCGCAAAGCGCCGCAGCTTCGCAATCTTCGTGATTGAGGAGGGATACTGCCTGGTGTGCCTCCTCAGACGACATGGCTTCGAAATCTCACAGCGCGCCACATCAACCGCAATTCGAGAGATAGTCGCCGAAGCGGGCTGGGCGAACCGGGCTCATTCCGACCGTCCCCCGCAGGGCCCCGAACGCTGGAAACGCGTTGAAGTTCAGGTTGCCAACACCGACAGTCGCAGGCCGTCCGCCGTGTGGCACGAAGGGACTTGGCAACCGATTAACATCCTAGGTCGATACGCAGCTGCGTTCTTGGCCCGCGGTGAGGTTGGGTACCGGGCCCAGCTCGACTCAGGAGAAGAATTGACCCTCGTCCGCGAACCGCTGGGGCGTTGGTATTGCGACCGCTAACAGATTGGGGGCCATCACCCTGTGGATTACCTCTTAGCACTCTATAAAGCGCGCACTGAGACAGTGGAGCGGGCTCGCTTTCTGAGAGGCCGCACTTGGGCGTCGAGGGGATCGCGGAGCTCGTACGCAGCCCCCCAGTCCTGAAATCAGGCAAAATATAGCGCTTTGAGCGGCCCGTACATTTTTCGATCAAAAGGACTTGCCTTGTTCGGCAACCCAAGCCATATACGCCGCCCCTCGGCAGTGCCGGGGTGCTCGCAGCAAGGGAATCCCTGAACTGGAGCCGCAGCGAACGAATCAAGGCGCTGGAAAACAATAAGGAAATTAGAACTTCCGAGTTGACTCCAGCCTCCACTGAAACTAAGCTTCCGGCCCCCTTCGGGAATCATTCCCCTCGTTCCTTGAAAACTGAGTCCTATTAAAACGCAATAATCGCGTAGGTTATCGCGGTGTTGTGAGCCATCACAGCACACGCGAATATAGCGAACAATAAATGGCATCTGAAGCAGTTAGCCTGTTTCAAGATCGCCCGGATTCAAACTGGAGAGTTTGATCCTGGCTCAGAACGAACGTTAGCGGCGCGCCTAACACATGCAAGTCGTGCGAGAAAGGGCTTCGGCCCCGGTAAAGCGGCGCACGGGTGAGTAACACGTAGGTAACCTACCCCCGAGTGGTGGATAACCCTCCGAAAGGAGGGCTAATACAGCATAAGGCCACGGCTCTTCGGAGCTGCGGTCAAAGTGGGCCTCTTCATGAACGCTCACGCTTGGGGATGGGCCTGCGGCCCATCAGCTTGTTGGCGGTGTAAAAGACCACCAAGGCTAAGACGGGTAGCTGGTCTGAGAGGATGAACAGCCACACTGGAACTGAGACACGGTCCAGACTCCTACGGGAGGCAGCAGTGGGGAATCTTGCGCAATGGGCGAAAGCCTGACGCAGCGACGCCGCGTGAGCG
>JBBSBI010000118.1:0-16950 GCA_038251425.1 Polyangiales bacterium | reverse complement strand
GGAGCCAAAGCTTTTATGCCCTGGGAGCCGGACCAAATCTTCAGCTTCGGCGGCCAAGCGGATCTATTGCTCCTGAATGGTACCGGTGGCGTGGGTCTAGATGGCGGAGGCACGAGCTTTGGTTTGCGAGCACTCGCAACCGCCGATTTTTCTAACCAAACCAAGGTAGATTCCCAGATCCCCCTGCGTTTTCACGCAAACTTCGGTTACCTCTTCGACAATTCAGCGAATCTCGTCAAAGGGATCGAGACCGATCAACCGCCCGTGGGGCGCGGCACACGCATCACGCGCATTGAACGCTACGGGCTGGATGTGAATCGCGTGGATAGCATTCAGATCGGGCTAGGCACGGAATTCGTGCACCCTGTCGTGCGTCCCTTCTTGGAGTGGAGCATCGATCTTCCAGCCAATCGACAGAACCACGTGTGCAATGTCACGCAAGCTGGGCGGGTGGGTGATCTCTGTTTAGGAAAAGAAGCTGGTTTTGCCACGAGCCCTTCTCGTCTGGGGCTGGGTGTGGGCCTTTACCCTTGGGAAGATCACGGGTTGGCTTTTACCGGCGCTGTTGAGATCGCAACGGGTGGCTCATCGAAATTCATCGAAGAAGTGGCGCCCGAAGCTCCCTGGAATCTGTATTTTGGCCTCGGCTACGCCTACGATACCGTGAAGCCGAAGCCCATCATCGAACGGGTTGCTAGCGATGCCCCCGTGGTGGCTCCGCCCGCGCCGCGCTATGTCGTGAACGGGTTGGTGGTCGAAAAGGGAACGCAAAATCCCGTAGTAGATGCTCTGGTTCGCTACGAAGGGCGTGATCTCACTGGCATGATCAGCAATGGCACCGGGCACTTCCGTACGGTCGACCTTGAACCAGGTAACTATTCGTTCAATGTGGCAGCCACTGGTTATCGGGATGGCAAATGCTCAGTCACGATTCAGCCTGGCCACGCCGCTCCGGGCGTCGGAGCCCCGGGTGCCGCGCCGGTCGATGTCAATCCTTTTGCACCGGCAGCCCCTGCCCCTTCGCCACAAATGTTCCCGCAGTCGAGATCTGGCCAAGGGTTCGGCAATGAGTTTGGGATGCCCGCAGTTCCGTTTGCTCAAATGCAGCCGGGTTACGGCCCTGCACCCGTGCAGCCACCCAGCGGCCAACCGGCACCCGGTTCCTCAGGCGGCCCACAGTACCCGGCAGCCCCCGGTGAACCAGGCGTGCCCATGGCACCCGCGGCTGCAGCACAGCCACCGGTTAATCCGAATGCCCCAGTAGTATTCGAGGTGCAGTGCGAACTCGAATCACTGCCCAAGGTTGGCAATGTCATCGGGACCGTTCAGGACGGAGAGTCCCAAGCACCCGTGGCGAATGCCCGAATTCGCATCAAGGACAAGCTCGGCCGCGAGCTGGAGCTATCTACCGACAGCGCCGGCGCCTTTCGCTTTGAAAATGTGGTTCCTGGCCATTCCTCCGTCACGGTTGAAGCGGACGGCTACATGACGGGCGCTCAGGAGTTTGAAGTACGCGCACAGAACGACGTGGACGCTCGTGTCCAATTGAACAAGCGCCCGGCAAAGCCGAACGTGCTGGTGACCACTCGTGAGATCAAGCTCACGAAAGAAGTACACTTTCAGCTTGATTCAGCCGATATCTCGACTGATTCCTTGGCACTGATCGAAGAGATCGCGGAGGTGCTGAAAGAACGCCTCGATATCAAATTGATTGAAGTGCAAGGTCACACGGATAACACCGGAGCCGCCGTCTACAACCTCAAGCTCAGCCAACAACGCGCTGAATCAGTAGTGAATGCCATTGTCCGGCTCGGCGTTACGCGTGATCGGTTGGAGCCTAAAGGCTACGGCCCAGAGAAGCCTTTGGTTCCGAACACCACCGAAGCCAACATGGCGAAGAACCGTCGTGTCCAGATCATCATCAAACGCCGCGGCTAGTCCGTCGGCTAGCAGCTGCGGGGCGAGGAAGGTATCGCGCTCCTCGGACAGCTCACTCCCAAGGAACGTAAACTTTTGCCTCGCGCGGGCACTCTCGGCGCTTCACGTGTGGCCCATTACCCGCGAGATCGCCACGAGGAGCACCCAGCTTGATTTCCGTTCCGATCCAGCAGACGAACTCATCGCAGCTACGAGCCTCGTGCACAATGTGCCACTCCTCACACGAGACAAACGCCTCCGTCGGTCCAAGCTTGTTCCGTTAGCTTAGTTCGCCCGAGCCACATGGAAACCGCTGCCGCTCACTCCTCCGGCGGCTCTTCGCTGGGTCGGCGCTCTTTCGCAATCTCGCTCAAGATCTCCTCGACCCTGTGCGCCTTGTCGAAGCCTTCATCGTAGAAGAATCTAAGATCGGGCACCTTGCGTAATCCGAGGTGCGGCCCAAGTCCGCGCTTCAGTCGATTGGCAGCTGTGCTCAATTGCCGTACGACATTTTCGCGTTCCTTGGCGATTCCCGTGTCTTTCAGCATGCGCACGCGCACTGTCGCCAACGCGAGATCGTCAGTCAGCGTTACGTCCGTGATGATCACGGTCGAGAGACGCCGATCGCTAAAATCGCGCAACAGGCATTGGGTTAAATACCCTCTCACCAATTCGGCCACGCGCAACGGTCGTCGACTGGCTGCCACTAATCCTTCGCTTTCGACCCGCGGCCGGTTGAACCGAGCCCGAGTTCATTCGGATCCAACGTTTCCAGGCCTTCACTCAGCCCCTTCCCTGCCTCCCCAAAGGAGATAACCTCGGTACGACAGTCGGCCAAGATGGAGTCCTTGGCGTTGCCAACCAGGGCAGTGGCACGCGAGAGCGCTTCACGGCAAAGCCCTGAGTCCCTCCCCACCACGGCGAGCCCAAGCGTTGCTACCTGATAGCGCTCCACATCGCCCACTTCCGCAACGGAAAGCCCCAAGCGCGCGCGCAGACGCTCCTTCAAGCTCTTCACGACCTGCCTTCGATCCTTGAGCGACTGAGCTCCGGGGATCTGGACCACGTAACGAGCGACTCCTACGAACATACGTGGCCCAACGCTCTGACGACTGCCCGCTTGGCCTAGAGGGTCTGTTTGATCTCTTCCATCTCAAAGGCTTCGATGATGTCGCCTTCTTTGATGTCATTGAAACCATCCAGCGAGATGCCGCACTCAAAGCCTTCTTTGACGTCGCGCACGTCGTCCTTAAAGCGCTTCAGGGTGGTAGCTTTGCCAGTAAACAAGACATCCTTCTCGCGAATGAGCCGCATCCCAGCATTTCGTTTGATGATGCCATCGACGACCATGCAGCCGGCGACGGTACCTGCTTTGGTGATCCTGAACGTCTGACGAACTTCCGCACGCCCGATGATTTTCTCAACCAATGTGGGGGCGAGCAGCCCTTCCATCGCAGCGCGGATATCGTCCACAACATTGTAGATGATGCTGTACTGCCGGATCTCGATCTTCTCTTGCTGAGCGAGTGAACTCGCTTTGCCAGCCGGACGCGCGTTGAAACCGATGATGATCGCGCCCGAAGCGATGGCCAGGTTGACATCACCCTCGGTGATTCCGCCCACACCAACGTGCACAACGCTGACCCGCACCTTCGGCGTCGCCAACTTCTGAATGGCTTCGGTGAGCGCTTCGACGGAACCTTGAACGTCCGCCTTGATGATCACCTTGAGATCGAGCCGATCGGTTTCGGACATCGCCTTGGCAAGCTCTTCCAGCGACATCCGCTGGCCTCCCATGCTTGGCCCGAGGCTACGACGATCTTTGACCTTGCGCGTCTCAGCCAAAGCCTGCGCCGTCTTCATGTCGCGAATGACATAGACAGGATCCCCGGCGCTCGGCACATCATTTAAACCGATAATCTCAACTGGCGTCGACGGACCAGCTTCGTCCACCGAGACGCGAGCAGAATTCAGCATGGCGCGGGTCTTCCCGAAGGCTCCACCGGCCAGGATCACATCTCCGCGACGCAAGGTTCCGTCTGTGATCAGAACTGTCGCGACAGGCCCGCGACCGCGATCAAGCTGAGCCTCGATCACCACGCCAGATGCCGGCTTATCTGGATTTGCCTTGAGCTCCAGCATTTCGGCAAGCAGCGTGACCTGATCTAACAGACCTTCGATGCCAGCACCGGTCATCGCGGAAACCTCAGCGAACAACGTATCGCCGCCCCACTCTTCGGGTAGCAGACCCACATCGCTCAGCTCACGACGAACGCGCTCGGGCTGGGCGTCGGGCTTATCGCATTTGTTCACCGCGACTAGGATCGGAACCTTGGCCGCGCGAGCATGGCTGATCGCTTCAAGGGTTTGCGGCATGACGCCGTCGTCGGCCGCCACCACAAGAATCACGATATCGGTCGCTTGGGCGCCGCGTGCACGCATCGCGGTGAACGCTTCATGGCCAGGCGTATCGAGGAACGCGACCGTTCCATGCTTGGTTTGGACCGTGTAGGCACCGATGTGTTGCGTAATGCCACCGGCTTCGCCGGATGCGACAGACGCCTGCCGAATCTTATCCAAGAGGCTCGTTTTACCGTGATCAACGTGACCCATCACCGTGACGACTGGCGGCCTCGGAACGCCTCCGGCGTCTTCCACCGTTTCGATCCCCTGGGCCGCAACGATCGCATCTTCTTCGCTGACGGTGACGTCCTCTACTTCCCAACCAAATTCGTTGGCGACAATTTTCGCGGTCTCAGCATCCAGCGTGCTGTTGATATTGACGCCTGTCATGCCGAGGCGCATGAGCTTCATCAAGACTTCCGTCGCCTTGATCTGCATCTTGCCAGCTAGCGTCTGCAGCAACACCGACTCTTCAACGCGCACAACTTTCTTATGCGCAGAGCGTTCCTGGGTAACGGCCTGCCCCATTCCTTTGCTGCGCCCGAGCGACCCTAGGCCGCGTTGCCGCATCCCGCCGCCGCGCTGAGCAGGCCCTCTGGAGCCGCCACCGGACCCACTGGGCGCGCCACCCGTCATGCCGCCGCCACCCATCATCGGGGCGTTGCCGCGTGGTCGACCACCGATATTACCGGCCTTGGCGTCGTACTGAACTCGGCGTGCGACAGGCCCTGTCGAGCGATGAACCTGCGGCATGGGCACACCCGGACGGCCTCCCCAGACGTCGATACCCGTCTTGGGGGCGGCGGGGCGTTGACTGGGTGTCAATGCGGGCGGCGGAATAGCTGGAAGCGGCGCCGGCGCTACTTGGAGCGCTTCTGGTGTAGCGGGGGCCGCTTCAGCTACTTCGGCCTGAACAACCTGAGACGTGGGCTCTGCTGCGCTTTCGACCTTCGGTGCGGGCGGCTCAACTGCGGCGGGAGCCGACTCTGCTTGAACACGCGCCGCAGCGACCTGGCTCTTTTCAGGCGCTGCAACGCTGCTCACTTCAGGAGCCACGGCGACTTCCGCAACCTGAGGTTCAGGCGCAACTTTTGTGGCAGAAACAACTGCCTCAGCAGGAACAGCAGCTACAGTGGGAGCAACGACAACCGGCGCAGCTGCGACGGGCGCTTGCTGCACCACTGCGGGTGACACCTCAGGAGCCTTGGCAACTTCAGGCGCGGGGCGCCGCACGACAACGGCCGGCCGAGTTACTTCCGGTGCTGGAGCCGCGGGGCTGACTTGAGCAGGAGTTTCAGCTTCGGCGGGACGCGGAGCGGCGCGGCGTTTAACAACCGTTGGCCGGATCCGTTCTTCGACTGATTTTTCAGAGCTGTGCTGCTTCTCTATCAGCCTCTTCACTCTTTCAACCGAATCTAGCCCCACAACGCTCATGTGGTTGCGGACATCCGCGACTCCCACAGACTGGAACAGTGCCACAAGAGCCTTGTTTTCGAGGCCCAAATCTTTGGCGACTTCGTAGACGCGCAACTTACTCATCGACCTTTTTTATCCTTTTGTGCGTCTTCTCTTGAACGTTGGGTTCCGGCATCTGCAAAACTGCGGAGCAGCGCAATAGTCCCAAAGCTAGCTCCCTGTCGACCACCGCGATCACACCGACCTCGGTTCGACCGACAATCTTGCCGAGTTGATCTTTTGTGCCCCAGACTAGGGCGCGGCCTTCCACGACGGCGAGGGCCACTTCTCGGCTTGAGGCAGCGGCACGAGCGTCCGTCGCGATGAGTACCGCATGCGCACGTTGGTGCTCGAAAGCATCAGCTACCGCAGAAGCCCCCACCACCATTTTCCGCGAGCGGGCGCCCGTTTTCAGCAACGCCTCGACCCTTTGATGGGTAGCGGCCTGAAGGGCCTGAACGAGATCGATGGGCTTCATCGTCACATTTGTTCGAAAACTACGTGAAAGACCGACTTTGGCGGCTCGCTCAAGGCATGCCGGCAGGGTGTGGACCCAGGCGCCGCGCCCAAAAGCGCGACCCCGGAGGTCCACATGGGTTCCACCATCATCATCCAGAACGAGACGCACGACCTCGTGCTCATCCCTAGAAACCGGTTCGCCACAGCCGATGCAGCTTCGGTTCGGCCTAGATTTCTGCGGAGCTCGCGGGGTGTCCTCGAGCGGGACTTCACCTTCAGTACTTTCGAACATCCGTTTCAGACCTGCTCCTTCATTCAGCTCGCGCACCTAGCTCTGCAGGTGGAGGCGAACGCCGTTCGAGGATCGCACCGTCGGACTTCATGAGCTCGCGTGCAGCCTCCGAAACTTCCTTCGCCTTGGCTGCGCTGATCCCTGACTGAAGTACCAGCTTGTCGGGATCTTCGTTCGCGACATGGCTGACCGTCTTGTAGCCGGCATCATCCAGGAGCTGGAGCGTTCTCACGCCTATGCCTCGGACGAGCCGAAGCTTATCTTGCTCGCTCAGCGCCACGCTCTGTTGCCGGGCCTTCTGCAAACGTTCGATGCGTGAACGCTCCATCTCACCCAGCGCGTTCTTCTGCAGCTCCTGAGCCTTTTCTAGCCCACCCACTTCAGGGATGGCCACCAGCTCTTCTGCGGCTGCTTCTGCAACCTCTTCGAGCGCACGGAACCCAAGCCGATACATGGCACGCGCCAAATCTTCACCGACACCAGCCACGCCACGGAACGCGCCCAGGGCCTCGTCCTCGATCTGCTTGAACTTGCTCTCACTGATGATGTCGAGCTTCCAACGCGTGAGCTGCGATGCGAGCCGTACGTTTTGGCCCTTGCGACCAATCGCCAACGATAGCTTCTCATCGGGCACCACCAACTCCATCCGGTGCCCACTCTCATCCAAGATGACTTTATTCACTTCGGCCGGTTGAATGGCGTTGATGATGTACCGGGCGGGATCTTCATCGTACGGAACGATGTCTATCTTCTCGCCGCGAAGCTCCATCACAACAGCCTGGACCCGTGAGCCCTTGATGCCCACACAGGCACCCACCGGATCCACGTCCGAATCACGGCTAGCAACGGCAATCTTGCTGCGCGCACCGGGCTCGCGAGCCACACCCACGATCCGCACAATGCCTTCGTAGATTTCTGGAACCTCAGCCTCAAACAGCTTTTCGACGAGCTGCGGAGCTGAACGGCTCAAAATGATCATCGGCCCACGTGACTCACGATCGATATTCTTCACGTAGGCGACAATGCGATCACCGGGGCGGTACGTTTCTCGGGGCGTCTGTTCGCGGCCCGGCAAAACGCCCTCGGTCTTGCCAAGGTCCACCACGATGTTGTGGCCCCGTTCGAAGCGCCGAACAATGCCGCGAATGAGCTGCCCCTGACGATCTTTGAACTCCTCAAAAATCAGGTCGCGCTCTGCGTCCCGAACGCGCTGCAGCAACACCTGCTTAGCCGTTTGGGCGGCAATGCGACCAAACGTGCTGCGGGCCTGCGACATATCGAGGACCGCACCAAACTCCTGATCCTGCTGTTTTGCTCGCTCCGCGTCGCGGGGGTGCCAAAACACCTGAAAGCCCAGCTCTTCGCCAATTTCCGCGTCGAGACCGTGCTTCCGAGCGACATCAATCGCGATTTCGCGATCGTCGATATCGACCTCTTCGACCACCGTCATGTACTGAAAGAGGTCGATGTTGCCGGTGTCCGGGTTGAACCGAGCCTCAAGCTCTCGCTCAGCACCGAAGGCGGCTTGAGCCGCTTTCAAAATCGCGGCCTCCATCGTCTCGATGAGAACCTGCTTGTTAATGCCCTTTTCCTGGGCCACCTGTTCGACGACCGAACCTAAATCAAAGCCAAAGGCCGCTGCTTGCGTTGCCATTCTCTTATCCTACCTCTTTTGCCGAAACGGTTGCTTTTGTCCGTTTCCGTTTGCTCTTCGGCTCCCGGGAGAGCCAGCCACTTTGGAACCAGACCACTCAAACACGAGCCGCGCCTGGTCAATATTTTTGAGCGGCACCGTGTGCTCGCCGAACTCTGTGCCCAGCTTGGGGTCACCCTGCGCATCCAAGCCCAGAAGCTCGGCATGAACGACCATCTGCCCAGCCAATGGCTCCACCAACTTGATGCGAGCGCGCCGGCCGCAAAAACGCTCATAATCCTTGGCCGAGTACAGCGAACGCTCCACCCCCGGCGAGCCGACCAACAACGAGTAGCTTGACGGGATCATGTCGCTGAGATCGAGCAAGGCCGACAACTCTCGCGAAATCTCACCGCAAAGATCGAGCGTCACGCCGCCTCCGGGTTCATTCGAATCGGGTCGCTCAATCGTGAGCTCGAGCACACGACCGCTTCGATCCGTTTTCCAGAGCAATTCAACGCCAACAACACCGTGCGAAAGCAACACCGGCTCAATAGCCGCGACGAGGCGTTCGCTATCAAGACCGTTGATTTTTGTGTGGACGATGGGACTCATGGCAAAAAAAAAGGACCCTCTTACGAGCGGCCCGGGGGCTACACCGGGGCGGAGCCTAGCGGAGGGGTTTTCCGCTTGCAAGCACTGGAGGTGCGGGGACGCCGATTGCCGCTGGCCCCAAGAGTGCACTACATCCGCGGGCATGGACTCGTCCGGCCAAGACTCGGAGAACCGCGCCTATTACAACGCATTCAGCAAAAACTACGAGCAAGTCCGGGGCGCGAACGACCCTGGGGGTTACCACGAGCTTTTAGACGAATTGGAGAGCGAGTTTGTCGAACGTTTCGGCAGGGGCAAGGATGTGCTTGAAGTCGGCTGTGGGACGGGGCTCGTTCTGGAGCGTATCCGGCGCTTCGCCAAAAGTGCGAAGGGCCTGGACCTCTCTCCGGGCATGCTCGAAAAGGCGCGTGTACGCGGGCTCGACGTGATCCTCGGCAGCGCGACAGCTCTGCCCTTCGCCGACCAAAGCTTTGACGTGGCGTGCTCTTTCAAAGTTCTCGCACACATCAGCGAGATTGAGCTCGCACTCCGAGAGCTCACGCGGGTGGTTCGCCCTGGTGGCCATGTGATCGCCGAATTTTACAACCCAAACAGCCTGCGCGGGTGGGTCAAGCGCCTATTCCCTGCCCGAAGCATTGCGCAAGGTAAGCGTGAGAGCGATGTGTTGACCCGCTTCGATTCGCCAGCAGCCGTCGCGCGTTTGCTACCCAATGGCACTGAGCTCGTTGCTGCGCGAGGGGTTCGAATTCTGACGCCCACCGCACATCTGATGCGGATCCCCGGCCTACGCCAGCTTCTGCGGCATGCCGAAAGAGCACTCGCAGATTCTCCGCTCAAAGAGTTCGGAGGGTTCTATGTCGTGGCCTGGAAAAAGCTTTAGAATTTCCCGAAAATTCCCAGGTAGACCTGAGTGTCGGTTGCCAGCACCCGCGGCGAAAGCTGAAGCACCGTAGCCTGAGCGCGGCGTTCAGTTTCGCCGTTTGTTCGTCGCAGGTTTTTCGGTAACTCACGACGACGGATGAAGCTCACCTCCGGAACAAAGTTCAGTTGGGCCTCTAGAATGCCTCCAAGCGCCACCGCGGCAAACCCGTAACTGCTCGCCGTCGCTACCGTGTACCAAGCGCGCAATTCGCGATTCACCTGGCTGCTTAGAAACGCTTGCTCCGTAGCGCTGGAGCGTGAATTAAGCGCGTTCACGCCTTTTGTTTGGAGGTTCACAAATGCAACCGTCGAGACGAGCGCGGCCCCGCTCAGCACGACTTCGCTGCTCAGCAGCACCCAACCCAAGCCATCTTTGCCGTTCTGAAATTGCCCAATCCCGAATGGCAGCGCCGCGATCAAGCGGTGATTCACGTGAACAACATGCTCCGTTGTCGCAAAAAGCTCGAGTCTTTCCACCCGTTTGCTTTCCAGGTCAGCATCCACCTGGGCCTTGTCGGTCTGCTGCCTCGCTGCAGCAATCCGCTTCTCTTCATCCTCTTGCAGCATGAATCGCAAGCGATCCTGCGCTTGAATGAAAAGATCGACTAATGCCCGAGGAAAGGTCAGAGGGTCGGGGGCTCGCATGCCTGGCCGGGCACGGAGCGCCGCTTCCAACACCGTTTCCGCTTTGGCGGGCTGCCCATCTCCAATCAGGCAAGTCGCCAGCCAAAGCCGGCCCTTTTCGAGTGCGGTCGCCTCATGGATGCGAAGCGTCGGCTCACCATCCAACAGAGCGTTGAGCTCCGAAGCACACTGACCATACTCGCCACTTTGGTAGAGCGTGATCGCCTTCTCCACGCGGGCGTCATCCGAGAGCGGAGCGTTTGCTGGTTGACCCTGAGTCCGTTCGTTGGCCCCCGACTCTTGGGCAAAGGCCTTCGATGGCAACCCCAGGGAGACAACTCCCAAAACCGCTAGAAGTGTGAGGGAATGTGGGAACATTGAGCGCGGCGGAACCGCCCGACGCGGGCCGGAGGTTAGGGCCAGGGGATGACGAAGAGTTCTCCAGCCCGGAGGGTAACGTCAATGCGTTTCGGTGTGAGGGTACTGCCGCGCGCGGGAAAAACCGTGCAATGCCCCTCAACGACCGGCTTATCCATGGCCAATTTCCTTTCCTCGGAGGCTGCGATTTCACCGAGCTGGCCACAGCTTGCCTGCACGCCCGGAGGAGCTCGAAGCGCGAGTGTGGCTGGGCGGAGCTCAATGCGCCCGGCCACGATCTGTTCACTTTCAGGGTCAGCTGAGGCCTCAATATTCCTAATGATCTTCACTGGACCTTCACAACAGGTTTCGTTCGGGGGCAGAAATTCAAACGTGTGCGGGCCCACTGTTAACTCGAACTGCCGCCCAAACCACTCCACCTCCTCGGAATCCAGTTTAACAATCGGATTCTGAGGTCCAGAAACCACAATCTTAACCGAGCGCGTAGCCCCGAGTCGGGGCCGCTCCGGCGGGCTTGCAGTTCTGGTGCTTTTTGGGGCGGGCAACCGCGTTCCCAGGTTCACCTCGGTCGACGACACCCTCGGAACGGCCAGAATCGGTAGCTGCTTCTGAGCGTCGGATCTCTTCATGCTCGACCCCTGGGCACGGGCAGCCGTTTCGTTGGCGGTGAGTTCGCGTTGCTGCCAAATACGAAAGGCTCCCACTCCGAGCACCGAAAGGATCAACATTGAAAATACTGCGCGCAAGCCCCACACCCGCAACCCCAGGTAGCGTCCGAGCCGGGCAACTTCGGCCAAAAGCTCCTTGTCGTCCGGGTGATAAGCCAGAGCTCGGTTGAAATCATCGGCGGCGTTTCGCACCCGCCTCAGCTTTCGCGCCTGGCGTGCAGCCGCCACCAACTTTGGCACCACCTCCTCCGCGTAGGTTCCAGCTACTCCTTCGGGATTTTCGACGTATTGGGCAAGCAAGCCCTCACCGTCCATAGAAAGGCGGCTGAGCTCATCGGCGAGCGCACTCTTCAGCTCGCTCGCGTGGCGAAATCGATCGTTGGGATCATGAGCCAACGCCTTACCCACGATGCGAGCAAAAGGACCGCCCACGGCCGCCCGCACTCGGTCTGCCGCAACAAACGACCCATCCAACACACGACGCAGCACTTGCGCCGGATTGTTACCCTCGAATGGCAAGCGCCCCGTCATGCACTCGTAGAGCATCACTCCTAAGCCAAAAATGTCCGCGCGCTCATCCACGGCCGCTCCTTCGATTTGCTCGGGCGCCATGTGTGCCGGAGAGCCGAGGACCTGACCCGTGGACGTGACACCTTGGGCATCGAGCAATTTTGCGATGCCAAAATCCGTCATCTTGACCACCACATGAGCATTGCCCTTTCCAACTCCAGCATCTCCGGATTCGCGAGGCACCAAGATATTCTCCGGCTTGACGTCGCGGTGAATCACGCCCTTTTCGTGGGCGTGGCTGAGCGCGCCGGCAATTTGGATCCCAATCGCTGCGGCCACTTCCGGCGGCAAATACCCACGCTCCTGCAGCAGTTTACGGAGAGTCGTGCCCTCCACGAGCTCCACCACCAGATAACGTTCTGACTCGCTTTCGTCAGACACGTCGTAGACCTCGACAATGTTCGGGTGGCGCAGCATCGCCACGGCTCGTGCCTCACTCACAAACCGAGCGGAAACCTCGACGCTCTCGCGTAAGTGACGATGAATGATCTTGAGGGCTACTTCGCGCCCGAGCCGTCTATCGCGCGCACGATAGACAGTCGCCATTCCCCCATGGCCCAACTCCTCGACTAGCTCATACTTGTCGACGTGAGGCAGGCTTTGCGGCGCGAGGCTCATCCCTCATCCCTCATCCCTGATGGGTCCCGGACACTAGGGCAACGTCTCAACTCGGAGCGCGTTAGTGGAGCCCTCAATGCCCATTTTGACGCCATACGTGAGAACGTACGACTCGCCGCTCTTCAGCTGCTGCCGCTCTTTCAAATCAGCGGTAATGAAATCGACGGTAGCTTGAAGCTGTCCGCCACCGGAGGTCCCGAGCTGTGCCGGCTCGACGCCCCACAAAAGAGCCAGCCGGTTCAGCGTGACCGGGTTAGCTGAGTAGGCTACGATCGGCACTACAGGGCGGGACTTTGAAACGAGCTGCGCGGTGGCCCCTGATTCCGTCAAAGCCACGATCAACCGGGCGCCGACACTCCGCGATATCTCACGTGCTGCATACGCAATCGCGACTGGAGTGGGGCCGTCTAGATCGCCGGCAGGCGGATCAAAGTAAGCGCTCTGTTCGCTCGCCTCAATGATGCGGGCCATGATCGCACAGGCACCATCTGGGTAGGCGCCAATCGCAGTCTCTGCGGACAGCATCACGGCATCCGCGCCACCATAGACCGCAGCCGCCACGTCACTCGTCTCGGCTCGCGTTGGCCGGGCAGAATGAACCATCGATTGCAACATTTCGGTGGCCACAATCACCGGTTTTCTGAATTTCCTGGAGGCTTCGACAATCTGCCTCTGAAGAACCGGCACATCCTCTGGCGGGAACTCAACGCCCAGATCTCCACGCGCCACCATGATTCCGTCCGAGGCACGCACGATGGCTTCCAGGTTTCGAATCGCGCTCGGCGTTTCGATTTTCGAAATCACCGGCGTGGGGCGACCCAAACTAATGCAAAGCTCGCGCAGCTCGTGCACCTCGGAGGCGTCACGCACAAACGAGAGCGAGACGTAATCGACGCCATTAGCCAGGCCATCCTTCAGGGCTGCTCGGTCCTCAATCGTGAGCGCGGGGAGTTGGATCTTATCTGCCGGCAAGTTCACTCCAGCGCGCGGCCGCAAGGTGCCTCCGTGTTCGACGACACAGTGAACTTCTTCACCCTCAATGCTGGTGACCAGCATCTGCAAGTGACCGTCCGCAAACATGATATGGCTGCCCACGGGCAGATCTTTGCTCAAGCGGTCATAATCCACGCCGATCACGTTATTCTGCGACTTCAGCTCGGCTTCTCGAACGGGATCGCGGGCACCGAGCAAAATGTGCGTGCTACCCACCTCAAGCTCAATCGGATCGCGATGAAGACTTCGGATCTTGGGGCCGCACAAATCTTGAAGAATTGCGACGGGAATATTGAGGCGTTTGGAAACTTCGCGCACCATCGCGATCCTGCGCGCGTGTTCTGTGGCGCTCCCCTGCGCGTAATTCAAACGCGCCACGTTCATACCGGCAAGAATCAGTTTCTCGATTTGTTCGAGCGAGTCGACAGCGGGGCCAAGGGTGCAAACAATTTTTGTACGACGAGTCATGGGATGATTGGGATTTCCGCGTGGATAACGAATGGGAGGCGCGGAACTTAGCTTTTGCTGAACCGGATGACTAGCCCCGGCGGTCGTCAAAAGGTTGACCCGATGGTTCCCGCTGGTAAGGAGAGCCCACCTTGGAAACGAAGACTTTGGGCTTTCGACGCAACGCGCAAGAAGAGGCAATCCTCGGTGAGATGCGCGTCGCAGACGCGTTGTGTCAGGCAAACGTCACGACGCCTGCATACATCTACGACGTCGGGGCCATGGCAACGACCGCGACGGAAGCGGCTCGAGCGTTTGGCACACAGCGCGGCTTCATCGCCTATGCCGTAAAGGCCAACTCCGCAGCTACCGTGATCCGGGCGATCACCGGCGCAGGTGCTGGGGCTGACGTGGTGAGCGGTGGCGAGCTCGCGCTAGCCCTCGCCTGCGAAGTGCCAAAAGAACGAATCGTGATGAGCGGTGTGGCCAAAAGCAACCGAGAAATTGAGCTCGCCATCTCGAGCGGGATCTTGGCGCTACAAGTCGAAAGCGTGGAGGAGCTCAACCGTGTGAGCGCTCGCGCCCAAGCACTCGGCACGCAGGCCCGTGTGTCATTGCGGCTCAATCCCAACGTTCGCTTTGAAACTCACTCCCATATCGCAACCGGTCACGACGCCGCGAAATTTGGAATCGCCCTTTCGGACGTTCCCGCGGCGTTTGCGCTCATCGACCAACATCCCGTCACGCTGCAAGCCGTAGGCATTTCGACGCATGTGGGTTCCATGTTAACGTCGCCAGCACCCTACCTGGAGGCTGCGCGCATCGTGTGCGAGGTGGCCAAAGCTCGCCAAGCAGCTCGAGGCCCGCTCAGCTTCTGCGACTTTGGTGGAGGCTTTGGCATCAGCTATGGCGAGGCTGCTTGTCCGCCGATCGGTGACTACATCCGAGCTGCTTGCGCGTTGCTGAAGGAGTATGGCCTCGATGTGCAGCTGATTGCTGAGCCCGGCCGCTCGCTGGTTGGATCCTTTGGCGTGTTAGTGGCTCAGGTGCTCTCAGAGAAGCACGCGAGCGGGCGACGCTGGTTGATGATTGACGCTGGCATGAATGATCTGATTCGCCCAGCGCTGTATGGTGCACGGCACCGCGTGGAACCTCTCAGCGGATTGCCCGGCCTCGTCGAATGGAAGGTGGTTGGCCCAGTTTGTGAGAGTTCGGATGATTTTGGGGTGCACCCTTTTGGCGAGGGCGCTCCGAGCCACGTCGTGGTGCGTGATGCGGGAGCTTACGGATTTGTGATGGCCAGCCAGTACAATGGCCGTGCGCTCCCTGCCGAAGTCTTTGTGAAAGACGGGCAGCTCATCGCCGTGTCGCAGGCCGAAAGCCCAGAAGCCTGGGTCTGCCGACGCGCGCAAGCCTGACTATTCAGAATCGGCGCCGCGCTTGGCCGCAGGGATGTTCTGCGAAGAACGACCACTCGCTCGGTCCTGACCTCGAGAAACCTGGCGCGAACTCGGGGGCTTGAGCGTGCCCGAATCCAAGCGCCGAGCGCCGCTGCCCCGCGCAGGCGGCGCGATCGAACGGGTGCGATGCACCTCACCCTCGACGTAGAGCTCCACACCCAACGAACGACAACGACGCGCCAAACGATCCATTTCTACGCCCTGCACGAGCAAGAGCCCAGACGGTGGTGATGGATCAATGAAAAGATCTGCAGTCTGGCGGCGGGTGCGGAGCAGTTCGCGGATCTCCGGATCTTCAACCCAGATAAAACCTGCCGTTTGCACCAATTCGGCGCGGCCCAACACGGCCGTTGCCTGCGCCAAAAGCCGTGCAATCGGGTCAGGAAGCGCGGCGACAGCCTCAAGGCGCGCAAGAATCACGTCCCCTTCGAAGCCAGCACTCAGCGCCTGGGACACGGTCTGCGGACTGATGGAGAGATCAAGAGCGCCCGTAACACGGCCGATCTCGACGAATGGCGAAAGCCCCACCACCTGTCCGACGGTCGCTGAACGCCCTACGCGCAAGCTCTGGTTATCAATGAACTTGCAAGGTTCGGGAACCTCCGAGCTCGGCTCGCCGCGCAGCAGCTCTCGGCCCCGCGGAGTGATGCGAATCGTGGGTGGCACGTTCTCTAAATCGGAATCACCCTCTGGATCGCCGAGATCCACAATGCCAAGCACGTGCAAGCTCTGCAGCGCCACGGCTGCGGCAATTTCAGCGGGACTCAACGCTTCCACGCAAGCGCGCTGCGCCCAGCGCTCGATCAAGCGCGTGAGACCCGGAGTCCGACTGTCGGAACGAACATAGCTTGCGATTGCCTCCCAAGGTGCCCAGCGCCCATCGCTCAATTCGCGCAAGGCCTCGAGCACCATGGAACGAATAACGCCCACCGCGCTCGCTTCGCGAGCTTCGCCCTGCGCTCGTACCACTTCGCCGTCCGGACGGGCTTCATCCCAAGCACCACCGAGTTCCCAAGCCCGAAACAGCTGACGCTGCAGCTCACCGACCACGTACGAGCCGGGTGGTGAGGCAACCCCCATCGCCGAAGGATCCCACAACCCAATCGCGCGACTCAGTGCCGCAATCATCGCCACATCTTCCGAAGAACGACCAAAACGCGTGGCAAACTTGGCTATCAACGAGCGCGGCGTACCGACTCCCGCGCGCACTTCCACCCCGGGATCCCGTACCACAAGTGCCATGGCAAGGGCCAACGGCGCCGGATCTTCGGCGAAGCGGGCACGTCTCGGCGAGTGGTCCTCGCCGAGCACAAACGTTCGAATGTCCCGCCGGTGCGCTTCACGTTCGTTTCGACGCTCCGTGCCCACGATCTCCGCTACATCGGTGGGAACCAAATGGCGATTGGGATGCACAGGGATCAGAAAGCCGCGGCGCTCAAGCGCAAAGCCCACACCTCGACGCGATGGCGTTGCCCCCATCGCGCCTCTTAGGCGCAT
>JBBSBI010000117.1:0-17225 GCA_038251425.1 Polyangiales bacterium | reverse complement strand
GGCAGCAACACCTGCTCGGCTTGCTGCCCATCGCGCGTCGCCGCTAACCTGCTACACGGCTCCGTGAATCGGAACCTAGGTCCCACAAAACGTCTGATAGACGTGTTCGCTGGGGGCCGGTGGTGCGCTGTATTCGGGGTGGTCGTGTTCGTTCTCGTAGGGCTTCGCCAAAACGGTTAGCAGTCGTTGCATGACCTGCAAATCGCCGCGATCCGTAGCGGCTTCCAGCGCCTCTTCGACCTTGTGATTGCGTGGGATGAAGGCGGGATTATGGGCGCGCATGACCTCCATAGCCGCGCCGAGTGACTGCGGCTGTCTGCCGAGGCGTGCCTGCCAGCGGGCATGCCACTCGCGAAAATCAGGATCAGCCAGTGGCGCGTCATCGGTGAGCTTTTCGGCAGAAAGAGCGCGGAAGGTGTTGGTGAAGTCGGCGCTCTTTCGCCGCATCCATTCCAGCAAACTCTCGATCAAGGCAGTGTCGTCGGTTTCATCGGTGAACAGCCCCAGCTTGGCCCTCATGCCAGCGAGCCAATGGCGCTTGAACGTGGCCGCAAAGCCCTGAATCGCCCCGTTCGCCAACGCCAACGCCTGCTTTTTTTCGGGATGCAAAAGTGGCAGCAAGGCTTCGGCCAGGCGAGCGAGATTCCACTCAGCAATGTCCGGTTGGTTGCCATAGGCGTAGCGACCGTGGCGGTCGATGGAACTGAACACGGTGCCTGGATCATACGCATCCATGAAGGCGCAAGGGCCATAGTCGATGGTCTCACCGGAAAGAGTCATGTTGTCGGTGTTCATGACGCCGTGGATGAAGCCGACGTGGAGCCACTTCGCCACCAGCGCAGCCTGCCGCTCAATCACCGCTTCGAGTGACGCGAGATAGGGTGTTTCCGCATTGGCGCGCTCCGGGTAGTGACGTCGGAACGTGTGATCGGCGAGCGCCTGCAACGCAGCTTTGTCTCCGCGTGCAGCCGCCCATTCAAAGGTGCCCACTCGGATGTGACTTTTGGCGACGCGGGTTAGCACCGCGCCCGGCAGTCGCTTCGACGGACGCAATACCATCTCGCCTGTCGTCACCACCGCGAGGCTGCGCGTGGTGGGAATGCCGAGCGCGTGCATGGCCTCGCTGATGATGTACTCCCGCAGCATTGGCCCGAGGGCTGCGCGCCCGTCGCCACCACGGGAGAAGGGGGTAGCGCCTGAGCCCTTGAGCTGGATGTCAAAGCGCTCGCCGTTGGGTGTGATTTGCTCGCCTAAGAGGATGGCTCGTCCATCGCCCAGCTTGGTGAAATGCCCAAACTGATGCCCCGCATAAGCCAGCGCCAACGGCCGAGCACCGTCCGGCAATTGGTTGCCCGTAAAGAGACCCGTGCTCTCCTCCCTCTCCAACACCTCAGCATCGAGCCCCAATGACTTCGCGAGGGAACGATTGAAGACCACCATGCGCGGCTCACGCACCGGCACCGGTGCGCAGCGCTCATGGAAGATCTCGGGAAGCCGAGCATAAGAATGCTCCAGGTGCCATCCAACGGGGAGTTGCCGTTCGATGGCCTCGCGCAGCCCATCAATGACGGAGCCCTGAGAGTCAGTCGGATGTGATGACATGGGTGTGTCCTTCGTGTGTCAGTTGCTCATGCCGCCGCCATTCCAGTGCGCCTGAGGGTGAGCCGGTCGGGCTTCACCTTCAGCCTCAGGAATCGGTTGAAGCGGGCGTCCGGGTCTTCAGGCTGTCGACGGCATGTACCGGGGGCGCGTCGCCCTTCATGAGGTGGGCGATCGCGCCGTACACCAAGCGTTGGCTCTCTAGCGTGCTCTTGCCGGCGAACGCGGGCGACGTGACCTCAATGCTGAAGTGTCCGCCGCCGCCGTTCACTTCGGCCTGTGAATTGGGGAGTTGCCGTTCGATGGCCTCGCGCAGCGCATCAATGACGGAGCCCTGAAAGTTAGTCGGATGTGATGACATGGGTATTTCCTTTCTATGTCTGTACCGTGTCGATGAGCTTCTGGAGCTCGCCAGACGCATTCATCTCGCGAACGATGTCGCAGCCACCGATGAACTGCCCGCCGACGTACAGCTGCGGAATCGTCGGCCACTGGGCGAACTCTTTGATCCCATCCCGGAGCTCGGGTGAGGCCAGCACGTCGACTGTTTCGTAGCTCGGCACCAGCGTGTCAAGGATCTGCACGACCTGGGCGGAGAAACCGCACTGCGGCATCCGGCGATTGCCCTTCATGAAGAGGACAACCCGGCTGCTCGCCAGGATCTCCGAGATCTGCTTCTGAATAGGTTCGTTCATCAGCTGAACGGCTTCGCCTCAGAGGTGAGTCGCGTCGCGCGCGAGGTCGGTACCGAAGGCAAGCTCGGAGGCCAGGCCGAGGTGCCGGGTGCCGCCGGCACGTGGAAGGACCTTACCGACAACGTCAACGCGATGGCCTCGAACCTCACGGGCCAGGTCCGTAATATCGCCGACATCTCGGCCGCGATCGCCAAGGGCGACCTGTCGCGAAAGATTGCGGTCGACGTGAAGGGCGAGATCCTCGAGCTGAAGAACACGATCAACACGATGGTCGATCAGCTGAACGGCTTTGCCTCGGAGGTGAGCCGCGTCGCGCGCGAGGTCGGTACCGAAGGCAAGCTCGGCGGCCAAGCGCAGGTCCCCGGCGTGGCAGGGACCTGGAAAGATCTCACCGATAACGTGAACGCGATGGCCTCGAACCTCACGGGCCAGGTCCGTAATATCGCCGACGTCTCGGCCGCGATTGCCAACGGCGACCTGTCGCGAAAGATCACCGTCGACGTGAAGGGCGAGATCCTTGAGCTGAAGAACACGATCAACACGATGGTCGATCAGCTGAACGGCTTTGCCTCGGAGGTGAGCCGCGTCGCGCGCGAAGTTGGCACCGAAGGCAAGCTCGGCGGCCAAGCACTCGTTCCGGGCGTTGCCGGCACGTGGAAAGACCTCACTGACAACGTTAACTCGATGGCCTCGAACCTCACGGGTCAGGTTCGCAACATTGCCGGGGTCGCAACCGCCGTCGCCCGTGGCGACCTCTCCCGAAAGATCACGGTCGATGTGAAGGGTGAGATCTTGCAGCTCAAGGACACCATGAACACGATGGTGGATCAGCTGAACGGCTTCGCCTCGGAGGTGAGTCGCGTCGCACGCGAGGTCGGCACTGAAGGCAAGCTCGGCGGCCAAGCAGTCGTTCCTGGCGTTGCCGGCACGTGGAAGGATCTCACCGACAACGTCAACTCGATGGCCTCGAATCTCACCGGGCAGGTGCGCAACATCGCCGAGGTTACGATCGCGGTCGCGAATGGCGACCTCTCACGCAAGATCGCCGTCGACGTCCGCGGCGAGATCCTCCAGCTCAAGGAAGCCGTCAACACGATGGTTGAGCAGCTCCGCTCGTTCGCCAGCGAAGTGACGCGCGTGGCACGCGAGGTCGGTACCGAGGGCAAGCTTGGCGGTCAGGCGATTGTTCCTGGCGTCGCCGGCACGTGGAAGGACCTTACTGACTCGGTCAACGCGATGGGCGCCAACCTCACGGCGCAGGTCCGCAACATCGCCGAGGTGACCACGGCGGTCGCGCGCGGCGACCTCTCGCGCAAGATCACCGCCGACGTCAAGGGTGAGATCCTTGAGCTGAAGAACACGATCAATACGATGGTCGATCAGCTTCGGTCGTTCGCATCCGAGGTAACGCGCGTGGCGCGCGAGGTCGGTACAGAGGGCAAGCTCGGTGGCCAAGCCGACGTACCCGGCGTCGCCGGCACGTGGAAGGATCTCACCGACTCGGTGAATGTGATGGCCGCGAACCTCACGAACCAAGTCCGCGGTATCGTTAGGGTTGTCACCGCCGTGGCGGACGGTGACCTCCGCCAGAAGTTGACGGTGGAAGCGAAGGGCGAGGTTGCCGCACTTGCCGACACGATCAACAACATGACCCACACGCTCGCGACGTTCGCCGAGCAAGTCACGAACGTGGCGCGCGAAGTCGGGGTTGATGGTCGGCTCGGAGGTCAAGCGAACGTGCCAGGTGCGGCAGGGACGTGGAAGGATCTGACCGGCAACGTCAACCTGCTCGCGGCCAATCTGACCAACCAGGTGCGCGCGATCGCCGACGTCGCCATCGCCGTGACGAGAGGCGATCTCACGCGCTCGATCCAGGTCGAGACTCGTGGCGAGGTGACAGAGCTCAAGAACAACATCAACACCATGATCGACAACCTGCGGGCGACGACCGACCGCAACCAGGAGCAGGACTGGCTCAAAACGAACATCGCGAAGTTCACGGGCATGCTCCAGGGACAGCGCGACCTCGTCACCGTCGGAAGGACGCTCCTTTCGGAGCTGTCGCCCCTCGTGGACGCGCAGCATGGCACGATCTACCAGATGGAACGGACCGATCCCGGTGAGGTCGGCGAGGTCAGCGAGGTCGGCGCGATACGACCGAAGAGCCTTCGGCTCCTCGCGGGCTACGCGCAGCGGCCGGATCAGCCGGAGCGCATCCAGCTGGGTATCGGGCTCGTCGGCCAAGCCGCGGTGGAGCAATTGCGCATTGTTCTCAACGATGTTCCTCCCGAGTACACGCAGATCCAGTCGAGCCTGGGCGGAGCACCGGCGAAGAGCGTCCTCGTCTTGCCGGTGCTCTTCGAAGGCGAAACGATGGCGGTGATCGAGCTCGCTGCCCTCCGGCCGTTCACCAGCACTCACCTCGCGTTCCTCGAGCAGCTCACGCAGTCGATCGGCGTCGTTCTCAACACGATTGAAGCGACGATGCGCACCGAGAACCTGCTCCTCCAGTCACAGCAGCTCACCGCGGAGCTTCAGACGCGACAGAGCGAGCTCCAGCAAACCAACGAGCAGCTCGCGTCGAAAGCGAAGCAGCTCTCCGACCAAAACTACGAGGTCGAGCGGAAGAACAAGGAGGTCGAACAGGCTCGACACGCGCTCGAAGAGAAGGCCACGGAGCTTGCCCTCACCAACAAGTACAAGTCCGAGTTCCTCGCGAACATGTCCCACGAGCTCCGGACACCGCTGAATTCCATCTTGATCCTCGGCCAGCAGCTCGCCGAGAACGTCGGCGGCAACCTACTGCCGAAACAGATCGACTTCGCCAAGACCATTCACTCGGCGGGTACGGATCTGTTGACGCTGATCAACGACATCCTCGATCTCTCGAAGATCGAGTCAGGCACGGTCACGGTCGAGCCCGAGGAGATCACGTTCGTCTCGATTCGCGACACGGTTCAGCGGACGTTCCGCCACATCGCGGAGACCAGGGGTCTTGCCTTCAACGTCGATCTCGATTCTGCCTTGCCGGGCGCATTCGTCTGCGATCCGAAGCGGCTCCAGCAGATCCTGAAAAACCTGCTTTCTAACGCGTTCAAGTTCACGCCGCAGGGTCACGTCTCGATGACTATCCGCCAAGTGACCTCGGGCTGGAATCCCGATCACCCGGTGCTCAGGACCGCGAATTCGGCGATCGCCTTCATCGTCACGGACACGGGCATCGGTATCGCGCCCGAGAAGCAAAGGCTCATCTTTGAGGCCTTCCAGCAGGCCGACGCCGGCACGAGCCGAAAGTACGGCGGCACGGGGCTCGGTCTCGCGATCAGCCGCGAACTCTCGCACTTGCTCGGCGGTGGGATCCGGCTGGTGAGTAATCCGGGAAGCGGCAGCACGTTCACGCTGTACTTGCCACTCACCTTCATGAGTCCAGCACCGCAAGTCTCGCTGCCGAGCCGCCCTGCGCCGCGCACATCGTCGCCGGTCCAGCTATTCGGGGTCACTAAGGCAGAAGAGACGGTCCCCGATGATCGTCACGACATCAGGGAAGGCGACTCGGTGCTCCTGATCGTCGAAGATGATCCGCACTACGCGCGGATCCTGCTCAGCATCGCACGTGACAGGGGGTTCAAAGGCCTCGTTGCCAATCGCGGCCAACAAGCCCTTTCGCTGGTGCGCGAGTACAGGCCGACCGCGATCACGCTCGATGTCTTCCTGCCCGACATGCTCGGCTGGACGGTCCTGAACAACCTAAAGCTCGATCCGCTCGCGCGGCACATTCCGGTCCAGATGATTTCCGTCGAGGAGGAGCGCCAGCACGGTCTGTCTCACGGTGCGTTCTCGTACCTCGTGAAGCCCGCAACCACGGACGATCTAGAGAGGGCGATCGACAAGCTCAAGACCCACGCCACGCCCCACACCAAGCGGCTCCTGGTCGTCGAGGATAATGACATCGAGCGAGCGAGTATCGTCGAGCTCCTGGGGCACGACGACATCGAGATCACTGCGGTCGGGACGGGCGCCGCGGCACTCGACACGCTTCGCGAACATTCGTTCGAGTGTTGCGTCGTTGATCTACGGTTGCCCGATATGAGCGGGTTCGAGCTGCTCGAGCGCCTGCAAGCGCAGCCATCGCTGCAAGACCTGCCGATCGTCGTCTTCACGGGGAAGGAACTGACATCCGCCGAGGAAGCGCTCCTGCATACGGTCGCGAAGAGCATCGTGCTCAAGGACGTGCAGTCACCCGAACGTCTTCTCGACGAGACTTCGCTGTTCCTCCATCGGGTCATGTCCGATCTTCCCGAGGATAAACGCCGGATGATCGAGCGCTTGCACGACTCGAACGAAGCCTTGCGCGGCCGCAAGGTTCTGGTCGTTGACGATGACGTTCGAAACATCTTTGCGCTCACGACAGTCCTCGAGAACCAGGAGATGGAGGTCTTGAGTGCGACGAACGGGCGCCAGGCGATCAACCTGATTCGGAACACGCCCGACCTGAGCGTCGTCCTGATGGATATCATGATGCCCGAAATGGACGGCTACGACACGATGCGCGAGATCCGCCAAAATGCAACGCTTCGCGCCTTGCCCATCGTTGCGCTCACGGCGAAGGCGATGAAGGGTGATCGTGAGAAGTGCCTTGAGGCGGGCGCATCGGACTACATCGCCAAGCCTGTCAACACGGACGAGCTGCTTTCGCTACTCCGAATATGGTTGTATCGCTAAATGCAGGAGCCGATCGACATTCTGCTGGTCGACGACGAGGCGCGGAATCTCGACGCGCTCGAGGCGATCCTGGCTGAACCAGGCTACCGGCTTCTTCGCGCCGAGGACGCGGACCAGGCGTTGCGCCTACTCCTCCACCACGACGTCGCGGCCATTGTCCTCGACATCAAGATGCCCGGCGTGAGCGGCTTCGAGCTCGCGCAGCTCATCAAGGGCAGCAAGAAGTTTCGGCAGATACCGATCGTGTTCCTCACGGCTCACATGCTCGACGACCAGGACGTGATCGCGGGCTATGGCGCGGGCGCGGTCGACTACCTGACCAAGCCGGTCAACCCTCAGATTTTACGCCACAAGATCGCGGTCTTCGCGGATCTGTTCAGAAAGACACGGGCGCTCGTCGACCTGAATGAAAAACTGGAAGAGCGCGTGCAGGAGCGAACGGCGAAGCTCGAAGAATCCGAGCATGCGCTCCAGATCGCCGGTCGCCGAAAGGATGAGTTTCTCGCCACCTTGGGGCACGTGCTCCGCAACCCGCTCGTCCCCCTGCGTACGGGGCTCGACCTCCTTCTCCACATGGAGTTCGCGTCGCCCGTCATTGACCGCACGCTCGGCGCGATGAACCGGCAGCTCGATCACATGGTCCGTCTCATCGACGACCTCCTCGACGTGTCCAGGATCAGCCGCGGTGTACTCGAGCTGAAGAAGGAGCGTGCAGACATCGCAGCGATCATCGATGCCTCGATCGAGACCTGCCGCCCCTTCTTCGACCAACGCCGCCAGCACGTCTCGGTCGACGTAGGTCGATCCATGTTCGGCTTCGTGGACCCGACGCGCGTCTCCCAGATCCTCGGAAACCTTCTCCACAATGCGGCGAAGTACACGCCAGCGGGCGGCCAGATCCGGGTGGAGCTGGCGCATGAGAGCGGCAATGCGATCGTTCGGATCATTGATTCCGGAGTGGGCATCCCTCCCGACCTGATCGTCCACGTCTTCGATATGTTCTCCCGAATCGATCGCTCGGTACCTGGCTCGGATACCGGCTTGGGAATCGGCTTGGCGTTCGCGCGACGGCTCGCGGAGATGCACGGCGGTGCTCTTACCGCGTCGAGCTCCGGCGCGGATCGCGGGAGTACATTCACGCTGTCGTTGCCCGGGGCGGATGAACCGCAAGAGAAGGTCTCGCACGATCCCGACAGTACCGTGCGTCGCTCGGACGTGACGGCGCCCCTCGACATCCTCGTCATCGAGGACAACGAGGACGTTGCGGACACCCTCGCTTCGTGGCTCGAGGCCCAGGGCCACAAAGTCGGCGTGGCGCGCAGTGGGCCCGACGGTATCGAGCTCGTGCAACAGACTCGACCGGTCGTCGTCCTGTGCGACATAGGACTTCCCGGCATGGATGGCGTGGAAGTCTGCCGGCGCGTCAGGGGGCTTTTGATCGATTTCAAGCCGGTGATGGTCGCGTTGACCGGCTGGGGCGGACAAGAGGACCGCCTGCGGACGCAAGAGGCAGGTTTCGATCATCACCTCGTGAAGCCCGTCGCGCTTAACGAGCTCCGCAATATTTTGCAGAGCGTGGGCGCTGCGCGTTTGTCGTGACCTCACAGGTGCGGCGAGCCGGCATGCGGCCACCTCACGCCCGAATCGCGAATCGGGACGCCTAGCGTCGCGCCGAAGGCAAACACCTCCGTGACCTTCGCGAGCGCCTCGAGTTCTTCAAACAGCCGGAAGTCGCTGAATTCGTCGAAGCGCGGCTGATAGTAGAGAGTGTTCTGAAGCAAGAACCGATTCTCAAAAAGTGGCAGCCGCATCGATACGTAGTTGGTCCACCGATGCTCGAACATATTCTGGAGCGCGCAGCTCGACCGCGACCCGGCGTTAGACGGGAGTGAAAGGAACAGCCCGACTGAGAACGCGGAGATGCTGCTAACCGGACGGAGGAGAACTCGGGTTCGTTCGCGCTCTGGCAACACCGGGCATCACCACGAGCGCGCACTCCTGTACCCCGCGGCCCCGGACGGCACGCACGTGAAACTCGACGCCCCGCCAGTGCACGAGGTCGCCGACCTCAGGCGGGCGATCAAGCAGCGTCAATACGAGCCCGCTGACAGTATCCACGTCAGGATGCGCGAGTTCGAGGCCGAGCTGGTCCCCGACCTGGCCGAGTCGAGCCATGCCCAGCGCCCGGAGCTCGCCCTCGGCTTCATAGGCCGGCTGGGGTGAAGCAGGCCCCTCGGAGATCTCGCCAACGACCTCCTCGAAGAGATCCTCTACGGTCACGATGCCCGCGGTTCCTCCGTGCTCGTCCATGACGACCAAGAGCTGTGTCTTGTCTCGCCGCATCCGAGCGAGCACCGCGTCCAGCTTCGCGGTCTCGGGTGCGTAGGGCACGGCGCGAACGACATCATCCGAGAGCGCGTGCCCCTCAGTCAAATGCCCCAGCAGATCGCGGATGAGCACGATGCCAATGATCTGATCGAGCGTCCCCTCGTAGACCGGATAGCGTGCATGGCGGGCGCTTCGCACCGCCCCACGGATCTCATCAACCGAGGCGCCTCGGCGCATCCCAACGACTCGGACTCTCGGCGTCATGACCTCTCCCGCCGTACGCTCACCAAACTCGAACAGCTCTCCAAGCACCTGACCTGCCTCGGCCTCGATCTCCCCGCTGGCGACGCTCTCGTGCACGACGAAGCGGAGAGTCTCGGCGCTCGGAGGCTTGACTGCCAAGTCCCGTCGAATGCCGGCGAGGCGCAAGACGCCAACACCAAGCGTGTTGAGGCCCACCACGAGCGGCCACAGGGCGATCTTTACCCACCGCATCGGGGTGCTGACCCACAATGCCGTGGCCTCGGCATGCTGGAGCGCCAGCGTCTTCGGGACCATTTCCCCAAGCACGATGTGCAGGTAGGTGAGCGCGGCGACCGCGAGAATGCTTGCCGCCAAGTGTGCCGACAGCAACGACTCGATACCGAGCTGGGCGAGCGGCGCGACGAGCGCCTCGGCGAGGTGATGCTCTCCGTACATGCCGAGGCCTAGGCTGGAGAATGTAATTCCGAGCTGTGCCGTGGCGATATAACCGTCTTGCTTCCTTGGATCCCGCAGCATCTTGAGCACGAGCTTCGCCAGCCGGCTCCCGCGTGAAGCACGACGCTCGATAGCCGCGCGAGGTACACCGATGATCGCGAACTCTGCGGCAACGAAGAGGCCATTGAGGAGGACCAGCGCGAGGATGACGAAGGCGGCCAGCATGTCAGCTCACCTGCTCGCTTTCCGGCAGGTTGCCGACCGATGCGTCGTCGCTGGGTCTCGGCGCTACGACAATCCAGCGCACGCCCGTTGGGCTCATCTCGCCCACTGTCACCTGAACGCCGTCGACCTCCAAGCGCTCCCCTTCCTTGGGCAACCGTCGCAGGTGGGCAACGATGTGCCCCCCGACCGTGGAAGCCGTGCCCTCCCATCGCTTAGAGAGCCACGGCTCAGCTTCCAGGAGCCCCATGGATCCTGGTAGACGTATGCTCCCATCGGGGAGCGGTTCGGCACCGGGTTCTGGTTGCTTGAGCTCGTCCCCTAGCTCTCCAAAGAGATCTCCGAGCAGGTCCTCAATGCTGATGATGCCCTGCACGCCCCCGAACTCGTCCACCACGATGGCCTTCGAGCTATGGTGTTCTTGGAGGAAGCGAACGAAGCGATGGGCGGGCAGGGTCCCGGGGACGAACGGGATCGGCCGGAGCAGCTTCGCGAGCGGTGGCACTTCGCCGCCTGATGCGAACAGCCCTACGACGTCCTTCGTGCTGACGGCGCCGAGAATGTGGTCGAGCGATTCTCGATACACCGGCAAACGGCCAAAGGGGCTCACAAGGATTCGTTGAAGAATTTCCGCGGGAGGTGTCGACGCCTCGATGGCGCAGATCTCGCGACGCGGCGTCATCATCTGCAAAACTGTGCGCGAGGACAGCTGTAACCCTCGGCGGAGCCGCCGGTGTGCGTCAGGGCTCAATGTGCCTCCGCGATGCGATTCCGCGAGCAGGAACTCGATCTCCTCGGGCGAGTGCACGTGCTGGTGTCCACCAGGCCTGATCCCGAACGGTTTTAGCAGCAGGAACCCGCTGCCGTTGAGCAGCCAGATGAACCCGCGATAGAGGGACACGGACCAACGTGTCGGAGGATAGGTCAAGAGCGCCGTGCGCTCTGGGAACTGCAGGGCGAGCGACTTGGGGACGAGCTCTCCCAACACGACCTGGAGCGCTGTCAGGACCAGTAGAACCACGACGAAGGCGCTGGTTTCAGCCGCAGGGGCGGCGAGCCCGAACGCGCGCTCAAGCAACGGGCCGAGCTCCAGGGCAATGGTGGCCTGACCGTACGCCCCCGCGACCAAGCTCGAAAGCGTGATCCCGATCTGGCAAGCCGCGATGTAGCGGTCGAGCTGCGCGCCGTCCTCAAGTACGGTCAGCAGTCCGACGGCGCGACGATTCCCAGCCCGCGCCAGCGGCGCCAGCTGGCTTCTCTGAACGGCCACCGCCGCAAACTCAGCGGCAACGTAGAAGGCATTGACGGCGACCAGCAGAACGATGACGAGCCAGGGAAGGATCGTCACGAGGCCCCCGACTCTACGAGCTCTTGGCGGACGCGATCCCGAGCCCGATCCAGCTGGTCCGCGGTGGCTCCGAGCTCTTCAAGCACGTAGCCGACCACGACCGCGCGATGCGAGCTGTCTTCGGCCTCCGAAGCGGGCTGTGCTTCGTCGACGTTATTCCGGCCGACGTAACGCGATAGCCAGCGCGCCGTGGGTTCCGTGAGCTTGTAGAGCAATGGGTGCAGAGTGATAGAGATGAGCGAAGCTGCGACCATGACCTGCGTCGCTTCCAAAGGCAAGACGTCCAACTGTCTCCAAGGGCCGCCACGGAAGCGCGACGCGCCGCACAGCGAGCAATTCCTTGACGTGAAAATGTAGACCGACGCCGAACATCAGGAGGGTTACGCCGAGTTCCGCGATCTGCTCGGCGATCTGCGCCTGGGCGACAAATCCGGGATTTGCGGATCGTGCCGCGCGTCCGCTAAACTGGGCGGAATGTCGTTTTCGCCCACGATCGCTGCTGGGATCTTCGTCGTATTGTCGGTCGTTGCGATCGCGTTTCAGGTGGCGCTGTTGTTCGGAGCGCCATGGGGCCACCTGACGCTCGGCGGCAAGTACACGGGCGCGCTCCCGCCGCGCGTGCGTCCCGTCGCTGCGATCTCGGCGGCGTTGCTTGGCGCCTTTGCGTTGATCGTGCTCGCGCGCGCGCGGCTCGCGTTCCACGAGCTGCACGACGTCGCGCGCACCGCCGTCTGGTTTCCCATCGCGTACCTGGTGCTCGGCTCGATCCTCAACACGATCACACCGAGCAAGGCCGAGCGTCGCCTGTGGCTGCCGATCATCCTCCTGTTGCTGGCGTCCTCACTCGTGGTGGCGCTGTTGGCACCGTGAGAGCAAGGCCGCGCCGTTGGGGCGGTCAACCCGACCCAATGCGGAGCTCAAAAGGCCACTTCATCTACCGCACGGCGCCTCCTGCCCCACCGTCGGGCGCGGGGCGAGGACCGGGCCCGCCCCCAGTCAGGTGCCCTTCTCGCGTGACTGTGTGGCGGAGTCGCGCCCGAAAACGGGGCTGAGTAGAGCTTTTTCATCAGAAGGCAGCTCCTGCGTGCGAGGAACCCTTCGCTGAAGTCCGCGGCGTTAACCTCCACGCTCGTCAATGCGTCGACGGCCGCGACAGACCCCAGTTAGAGCCGGAGTGGACGAGTGCAGCACGCTGCACGAGTCAACGGAGGACCACGGTCGGCGAGCCCCTGCGAGCCGAAGCGCCGAAGGCGCTAGTGAGCGCCTTTGCAGGTATATCACGCGCCCCCCGCTTGCTCAGGACCGCCTGGAACTCCGCCCCGACGGCAAGCTTGAGCTCACTCTCAAGAGCGTGTGGAAAGACGGCACCCGCGCACTCCTGCTTCCGCCCCGCGACCTCATCATCCGCCTCATCGCGGCTACCCCACCTCCGCGCTTTCATCTAGTGCGCTATTTTGGTGTCCTCTCAAGCCACTCCAAGTTTCGCTCCGAAGTAGTCCCTAAGCCGCCACAGGATTCTGCCGCTTTCAAGCCCCCTCCGGCTTCGGGCGACCAGCTTGAGTCCCCCAAGGCCAACGGCGGGCCCATGCGCTGGCTCGAAGCCGCCACCACCGAACAAGCTGCCACCTCGCTGCTCGCCAAGCTTGGGCTTGCTCCTCAGCCTCCGCCGACGCCACCACCGGTTTTGTTCGGGCAGCTTCCTGCTGGCTCTTGAGCTCCGCTGTCGGTCGTGTTCAGCGCTCGTTGGCCATCGGTGTCCTGGTGAGCAGGGGGCAGCGCCTCCTCGGTCAACTGGCCTGGCATTTCCTCTACCTTATTTCGCCAGTTTGATTGTCTTATGCTCTTAGACCAATCACTGGCGTCGCAAGCCTTTGGCGCTACGCCGTGGCTTCGCCTAGCGGCTCAACCTCAGGAGAGACCGGGCCGGACGCTTGGGTGCTTTTCAGCAACCTTTCGATTAGCCGAGCCATAACATTGCAATTAGACGCACCATAACATTGCGATCAGACGAGGCGTAGGGTTACGATTGGACGGTGCCCGAGGCCGCTCTCTACCCCCGCTTCGCTGAGCCACGCCTGAGGGAAGCGTTGCTCGACTCGCCCGTGGTGCTGCTCCACGGACCGCGCCAGTGCGGCAAGACCACGCTTGCCCGACTGGTGGGCGAGCAGATGGCGTACACCTACGTCACCTTTGACGACGACGTGGCGAGAGAAGCTGCAGAGGCTGATCCTGTGGGCTTCGTATCCGATCTGTCGGATCGCGTGATCTTGGATGAAGTGCAGCGCGTACCGCGGCTGTTCACGGCTCTCAAGACGGCGATCGATCGCAAACGCGATCACGGGCGCTTCATTCTCACGGGCTCGGCGAACGTATTGCTCGTACCGAAGCTTGCGGATTCCTTGGCAGGCCGCATGCAAATCCTGCGACTGCATCCACTGGCCCAGTGTGAACTGGCACAGCGCCCACCCAGGTTTCTCGACAACTTGTTTGGGGGCGGTTTTAGAACGCACCAAGTCGAGCGCCTTGGCCGACAGCTTGATGAGCGGATCGTGGCTGGGGGTTATCCTGCAGCGCTCGCCAGGCCCAAAGGGCGGCGCCGGGTAGCCTGGTACCGGGATTATCTGGAAGCATTGGTTCAGCGCGATGTGCGGGATCTGGCGCGCATCAGCTCGCTCGATAGGCTTCCCCGCCTCTTAGCGCTGGTTGCCGCTCAAACGGCTCGGCTCTTGAACGTGACCGATCTCGCTTCGCCGCTTCAGCTAAGCCGCCCAACGCTTCGAGATTATGTCACTTTGCTTGAGCGGGTGTTCGTCATCGAGACCGTGCCGCCCTGGCACAGCAATCGACTGAGTCGGCTCATTAAAACTCCAAAGATCCACGTCGCCGACACCGGGCTCGCGTGCGCGGAGCTTGGCGTGGATGCGGAAGCGCTGGCTCGCGATCGGCCGCTGCTCGGACAATTACTTGAAACCTTCGTGTTTCAGGAATTGAGGCGACAGGGAAGTTGGCATGACGACCAGCTAACGTTCTCCCATTACCGTGATAAGGACGGCGCTGAGGTGGATGTCGTCATTGAAAAGGGAGCGCGCGAGCTTTCAGGCGTGGAAGTCAAAGCGTCCGCCACCGTGACGGCAGCAGACTTCCGCGGTCTTCGCAAACTCAGGGAAACGGTAGGTCAGCGTTTTGTGCGAGGAGTCGTACTCTATGATGGTGAGACGAGCGCGAGCTTTGGGGACCGTTTGCATGCCGTGCCCCTTCGGACACTCTGGGAGTAAGACGCAGTTCCAAGCTTCCGTCGCCCGCTGCGGCGCGGGAAGTAGCAGCTTCTGGGGACCGCGCCGGCCAAGCCCCTTAAGCCTCCACAGGATTCTGCCGCTTTCAAGCCGCCTCCTGCTTCGGGCGACCAGCTTCTGTTCCCCAAGCTCAACGCCCAAACTGACGACCCTCGCCCTTCCCGTAAACGCTGGGCCTGGCTGCTGGCTCATGTGTTCCGGGCTGATCTTGATAGTTGTGTCCGCTGCGGTGGGCCCATGCGCTGGCTCAAGGCCGCCACCACCGAACAGGCTGCCACCGCGCGGCTCGCTAAGCTTGGGCTTGCTGTTGAGGGTCTGAAGCTGGGCTCGTTGCTCTCGGGGGGTGCTTGCTTTGTTGAAAGTGAGCACCTCAGGGCGGAGATCTATTTGCGCGTGCAGAACGTGGGCTCTTGGCCCCCAATTGGGTCGGGGTCACCACTCCTTGAGCCTCGGTGACGTGGTTCGGAGGGTATGACGTATCGCGATGAGGCGCCCGCCTTGTTGGACGGCGACAGCGCGGCTGTCAGACGGCCACGACGTCGACGTCTTGCGCGTAGGCTGCGAGGGCTTCAAGATCGTCGGGGTCAGTCGTGATCACAGTGCCTCCCGGTTCAGCTGAGGCAACCACGAGCGCATCAACAGCGGACCCCCGTCGGGCAAGCCTTCGCAGGAGTGCCGCACGACGGGCGAGCGCTTCGGAGATGGCGGGAATAATGTCGCACGTCTTCAGGAACTTGTTCTCAATGGCGTCGCGCCCGGAATGGCCTTGGAGACACTCAACGAGGACAATCGATGGGACATGCGGTGGCCAGAGGCCGGCTTCGCGCAGGGCGGAGAGCAGCGCAAGATTTTGCTTCGATCGTTTGGCCAGGTAAGTAACGCCGCCAGAGTCAAGGAATAACACGTGACCTACCCAGTCTTGCGGGGCCGCCGTTGGACAATGCGTTCGACAACGGCCGACGCGCGAACTCGCTGTCGCGCTGAAGGTTCACCGATCTCGGCAGCGAGGTCGACGACGTAGCGATCCGCCTCGCGAAGGAGCTCGCGCTTGCGAACCTCGGCCCGAACAGCATCTTGCAACAGCTCAGAGGCGGGAAGACGGCTTTTCTTGACCAATTTGTAGAGGTCCTCGGGCAAGTAGAGCTGCATGCGGGGCATACGCCTAAGTATACACACTGGGCAACCTACTGCAACTGCATGGTCGCAAAGGAGATCCATTCCGTTTAGGTATCGCCGTGCGCTGCTTTGGCCGAGCGTTCGTGCAAGCGCTCCGACTGACTACGTCAGGTGCCGTGCCTACTCCAACCGATACGCAGCGAAGTCTAAAATCTCTTCCAGTGCGTGCCACTCGGGCATGAATGTTACGATCACGACCAGAATGAGCAGCAACCCCCGATTACGATCGTCGCGACGTTTGCTGTGCTGTACTTGTCATTTCGCCTTTCCGCGCTTAGCGGGGCGTGCCGTTCGTTAATGCGCTGTACGGTCTGCAGAACGGGAAGCACCGGAATCAACGACCCGTAGGTTATTAGCCCCCCACGGATCAAGGAAGTCGCCATGTCAGGGCCACGCAGTCTCCTCATTTCATGTGCCTGCGCCAACTGTTTAGAGCGCTCAGCAACGAGGGCCAGAGGGAGCGCAAGCGAATGAAGGCGTGCCACCGCTTAAATTGCTCCGTAGACGGCACCTTGCCGCTTATGTCGAAAGCGACATACAATGGTTCGAGTGTCACCTAGAGCCAAGCCCCTGGTATGGTTGGGCAGTGAAGTTCGGACGCCACCGTTCTCGGATCTGGCGCGAGTAGATGCCGGGTTCCTGCTTCGGCAGCTTCAGCGCAGGCGGCTTATCGGAATGCCTCACCTCCTGCGTGCGAGGGGTCGGGCCGCTGGCCATGGCCACGCTGTCCGCCAGTTTGGCCACCCCTGACCTAGCCCATTTGCCGGATATCGCGCCGCGCCACGGCCGGCACGCATCTAGTCACTGTCCGCGACGCTAAAGAACCTGAAGCGAGAGCCTACGCTGAACAGTGGGCCTTCGAGCCTGAACTGAGAGTCCTGCTGTTCACGGTGCCAACGCTCCTTCGTTTCCTTTCTCAAGGACTTGGTGCCACCCTTGGCCGGTTCGACTCCGCGTCCTGGTCGTTGAGCTTCGAAAGTCGTTGGTTGATCGGTTGCCCTTGGGCAGTGACGACACCGGAAACGGTGCTGGCCGCATCGGATGGTTGCGTGGGATCCATGCTAGCAGTACGATAAAAGTATGACGATGCTCAAGGTCGCAGTAACCATACCCGCCCAGGTGCTGAAGCGGGCTAGGCACCAG
>JBBSBI010000116.1:0-17241 GCA_038251425.1 Polyangiales bacterium | reverse complement strand
GTGTGCTCGCCCGCTCGTGTGTGCGAGCGATAATCAATGTCGCAATGCCTGCCAAACAGCGCGTGATTGCGCGAGCGGGCAGCTTTGCGTTTCTGGCTCTTGCGCCGATCCAGGTGAGCTGGAGGCTGGCGTTCTTCCTAAAGGCCCCGAGGGCGCGACGTGCAGCTACAATTCTGATTGCAGCTCGCCTCTAGTGTGTTTGGAGGCAATTTGTCGGCAACAGTGCCGTGTGGATCGCGACTGCACCGCAGGCTTTTTGTGCAACGCGAATAAAGCGTGCGAGCCGGAGCGCTACCTGTTCCAGAAGCCACGGCCTGGCTTAGTCCCCCTGCCCCCACTCGCTCCGAATTGTGAACCGATAACCGCCGGCGTCGCCAAAGACATCGTCGTGGGCGGCGGCCACACCTGCGTGCTCCTCGAAACCGGGCAGGTCCGCTGCTGGGGCGATGGTGGCTTCGGAGTCCTCGGCTATGGCAACGAGAACAGTGTCGGCGATGACGAGCCCGCTGGCTGTGGAGGCGATCTGAAGCTCCCCGCACCCGCGCTTCAGCTCGCCGCGGGTACGTTGCACACCTGCGCCCGACTCGAAGGCGGCAACGTGATCTGCTGGGGCGCCAATCATTCAGGTCAGCTCGGCACCGGAGATTTCAACCACATCGGCGATAACGAGACACTCGACCAAGGGCGCAGCATCGTTTTCACCGGACCTTCAGAACAGATCGTCGCAGCTGGAACGCATAGCTGCGTGCGTCGTGCCACCCAGGTTCAATGTTGGGGCGTGAACCGGGGTTCGAATGAGCAACGCCTGCAATATGGTCCCTTACCGCAAGCCATCCCGTTCGGCATTCCTGTGGTGTCGCTGAGTGCGGGCCCTACGCACAATTGCGCGATCGTGATGGGCGACGGTTTGCGCTGTTGGGGTGAAAATGTGAGCGGGCAGCTTGGGATTTTGAGCACCACCACCGCCGTGGATCCTTCCGCCGTGGCGAACGTCGATCTTGGGGGCGCGAGCGTGGCGCAAACGGTGGAAGGCGAAGCTCACACGTGCGTCTTACTCAAGGGCAACGCAATGGACGGCCAGGTCTATTGCTGGGGTTCGAATCAGTTCGGGCAGCTCGGCTACAATCCCGATCCTGCGAACGGAGTTCCCGCGCTGGGCCAATCCACGGACTTTCCACTGTTTTCAGCTGGCCCGGTGCAAGTCGGCGCTCCTGTGAAGCAGTTAGCTGCAGGCCGCTACCACACGTGCGCTCTCCTGACCGACGGCAAGGTTCGCTGCTGGGGCCTGAATGATCGCGGTTATCTGGGTTACGGAACTCCCAACGTGACGTCGAATGCGCCTCCCGCAGCAGGTGACGTACCACTCGGCGCCAAAGCCCTGCGCATCGCCGCCGGCAACATCCACACCTGCGCCCTGCTAGAAACCGGCGATGTACGCTGCTGGGGCGTGAACCTCAACGGCAGCCTCGGCTACGGCCTCACCGACCTTCAAAATCCCTCGATCGGGGACGACGAAGCGCCCATGAGTCTCAAAAATACGGTGCGTTACCGTTAGGACGTTAAGGTCTCCACAGTTGCCCCCTCTCGTCCCGTTCGTGACCTCACGGGCCGTTCTCCCCCAAGCCAGTCGCTCCGCTCTGGCGGGGGAGAGCCACGCTTGGGCGGAGCGAAGCTTAAGAATCCATGCTATTTGAGCGCCAATGCTTCATGCTCGCCCATTCGTGCTCGCTGGTTCGGGTTTGCTCACTGCTGTGTTTTCAGTCAGCTGCAGCAAGGACACTACTCCACCGCCTTTTCTGGGGTTAGACACGCCGGGGAGTTCAAGCGGTGGAGCACGTTCGGGGGGTAACACGGGTCGAAGCGGGGGGAGTTCAGCGGCCGCGGGGCTGGCGGGCCAAGCAGGCTCAGTCGCAAGCGGCGCCTCGCCTGGCTCTGGCGGCGTTGGTCAGCCACTGAGCAGCGGCGGCAACGCCCAAGGCGGGGCCAATGGATCGGGAGGCAATGACACAGCCGGGGCGGCCGGGGCCCCTACTACATGCACAGCTTCGCCGAATTGCGCCGCCTATTGCAACATCGTCGCGGCGGGTTGCGGCCAAAACTATGAAACCTGCGTTTGCACGTGTGAAGCCGGTGCCCAATCGGTTTGCCCCGATAAGCTCACGGCTCTCTTGGCGTGCGCGGGTACCTCCCCACAGGTAACTTGCGCACCCTTTGCTTTAATCCAAACCTGTGAACAGGAGGGGCTCGATCTGCTCGCCTGCAAGGCCGATGCCCAGGGCAACCTGTGTGCCAAGAATACGCCATCGTGCAGGAGCTATTGCGACGCGCAGTTTGTGGCCAACTGCCAGCAGGGCCCGGAAAGCTACACAGGGTGCCTTTGTGATTGTGAGGCCCGTATCGCTCCGGGATGCCCAAACGAGTTCTCCGCCTATTCCCAGTGCGCACTTAGCGCGCCAAGCTTTGGCTGCACGGCACAAGGCACGCCTGAACCGACAATTTGCAGCGGCGAGTGGGACACGCTCCGTGCCTGCCAAATCCTAAAGTGATCGCCTACTGCGATGCTTGACAGGAGAACGTGACTTCCCAGTCTTGGAGTTGGGGGGCAATATACGAAGAATTGGGCGTCAATGTCGCCCGAATCTCAAGTGTCTGAAAGCGATTTGCTGGAGTCTTTAGAAGCTCAAAGAGATCCACTCTGCAGCTGTCCGTGTACCAACAGTTTTGTGTGTCCATCGGAGACAGCTTGGCGACCCCAGCGGTAAGAAATGCAGCACTCGCTAACGCTGCTACGCTTGCTGCTGTTCTCACTTCGAACTGGATATCTGAATCACCCGGAGTTGTGGTGTGGTGCACAAGGAACGCCCACTGGGCCTGAGTGCCTGCGGGGCAATCCGATTCATAGGTCTGGGTGACGACATTGGTTCCGAGGGGCGGACGGCAGCCGAACTCGTACACAAGATCACTCGGAGTGTCTGTAAGGCGTGAACACATGCTCGGACAAAGGATCGCCAACGTGGGGTTCAAGGGATCGTCGAGGTAGTATTGATTATTGGCGTTGCAGGCCGGCAGATTGGCGACGAGTGTCAGATCCTGCGGCGCGCCGTTGGCAACTGGTGGCGCCAAAGGCGGGCCCTCACACAGATAAGGGCGCGCCGTGCTGCAGGTATCGTCGAGCCATTTGCCGAGATTGTTGAGGCGCAGGCAATTGGCACCCGCGGTTCCTGTGGGTTCACCCGCCAAGAAGTTGGCGCCGCTCACCGAGCCAACCCAAGGTTGAGCACAGTCAATAACGCTCGCAACGAAATCGTTTTCTGAGATCGAAGAGATGTCCGCCAGACCCCATCCGCTCCCTTTCGCGGCACACGCTGACGCAGCTTGAGCATAGCTGAGCGGAGCTGCGCTCACTAACTCGTAGCACGTGCCAGTTTTTCCTGAGACTTGGCCAACAGCGCAGCTCCCCTGCGGATCGGTGAGGCCTTTCTCGCAGACCCGACTCCAGTCATCGTTCGCATCATAACACTCAATGTCACGCCAGGTCGTTCCGTAGGAAGGATTGATATATGTGCAGTCTTGATCGCTCCCGGATCCTCCCGGTAAACCATCGGGTTGCCCTGAGGCCCAGTCGGTCCACTGATAACAAGAACCATCTCGCCAAAGCCAAGTTCCTTCGGTCACTTGATCAGAGAGGCCGAGAACAACTCCCTCCACAGTAGGCCAAGTAGCCAAGACGAATGCCTTTTCCTCCAGCCGATTGAGCGAAAGAAGGTGCCCGCCCTGCGCGACGCAAGCGGATTCCTTCTCAGTTAACGTCGTAGCTGCGCCCCCGAAATTTTTGTAGCACCTATTGGACCACGCGGTCCAGCCTGCCGGGCACGATGGAGTGACAATGGCACCGGCTTGACGCGGAGTGAACTTCACACGCGAATAGGGCGGAGTTCCCGTCGAAGCGCCGTTGGACAGCGACATCTGATAGACTTGAGCTGCCGCCAACACTCCCCGGTAAATGCTCACATCGTCGATAGCCCCGTTGAAAACCGCGCCGCTCGGGGTTTTGCCGAAACTCATAGGCCGCCCCCCTGTGCCCAGCGTCGTCACGGCGTTGTGCGTTGCAGCCTCGGTCTGTAGCCCATCCACATAAATACGGAGCGCGCCCGTCGTGCCGTCCCAAGTAAACGCCACATGGTGCCAATTATTGTCGTTGGGCGCCAGCGTGGCATTGTAAGTGGTTGTGCTGCCGGCTGCAGCCAACTCAACTTGTATCCGACCCGCCGCTGTCCGCTGAACCTGCCAACCCTTGAAGGTGCCTGGGTTCAAGTGCGAAACCAGACCACCGGCATAGTCATTGGCCCCGTTGTTCTTCATCCAAAACGCAACGCTCAGCTGCGCGGTATCCCCTAAATCCACACTTGCAGCACTAGCAATCTCTGGACCCGTGGGGGAAATCAACAGCGCCCCACCGAGTCTCCCAACGGGCCAAGTTGCGCCGGCGCTCACGGTTAAGTCGTTCGTCAATCCGCTCACATCGACCGCTGTCGTTCCAACACCCTCGTTCAGTGGCCAGCGACCCAGCAGAACCGCTCCGACGTTCGGCATACCGCGGAGGGGGATCTCGCATTCATTGCGCTCTCCCGTGGCTTTGCCCGCTTGGCAGATCGATTGGTTGCAGGCGCTGTTTTGAAAAACAGACCAGTTGTTGTTGACCTCACATTCAGGCTTCTGCCCATCCTGGGGATTCACCATGATTTCTGCGCCGTTTGCTATAGTGCCGCAACCCGTCACATCGATGCACTTGCCCGGCGGGACAATCGCTGTGGTGACGCAAGTAGCTGTGGCAGTCATGGGATTGAGCGTTCGGATTTTCCCCGGCGCAAACACTGCAAGCTTTACTCCCGTTGGTGCTGCAACCAATCCCCGATTGCACACTGGAACAATATCCACTCCTGCATCCCTGCAGGTTGGAGCTACGATCAGGTCAGCCGTGGCACAGCTGATATCTGTCTGGCCCGCTACATGTCGCACGCACGACTCCAGCACTTGGTCGCACTCAAGCCCCGCTTGGCAATCTGAAACCGTTGAACAAGGCTCCACCCGAACCAGCGTATTAGTCGGGTAGTCCAACAACGATCCGGTTTTCCAAAGCTGAGTGGGATCAGGATCGGGTTGATACGGCACCATCGGCATCTCGTCGAAAAACCGACACGCCGGATCGCAAGGATTGTTCGCACAAGGCGCCGGCATACTCAGCGACAAAGTCTTCAGCGGAGAAGCTGTCGCTGACACATCAAACTTCGACGTTCCCTCACACGTCCCCCATTTGCCGGCGGCGCACAGCTGAGAGCCCTTCGCGCAGTTCACCACGTCCCCGTGCCTGCCGAGCGTGACACCACACTCGCGTCGCAACCCATCCGGACAGGGCCCCATCGCATCCGGAGTCGGATTATTCGAAGAAACCGACAATTGAGCTGAATTCAGCTTTGATTGATCCGAACAGGCGACACCGAGACCCAACACGAAGAGGCCCCCGATGAGGGCGGGGCGGAGCACAGACAACCAGAGCGTGGACCACAGGGAGTTCGATGCAGAAGCCATGATTTTAGCCGGGGGCAAGGAAGCCAACGGCGGAGGCTAGCACATTGTGGCGGCGGGCCGAACATTCAAGCGCGCCGCAATTCAGGGTATTTGGGTGGCCCCTGCCAGACTTGAACTGGCACTCCGTGAGGAAAGGGATTTTAAATCCCCCGTGTCTGCCGTTCCACCAAGGGGCCGTTGGGGCGCACCCTTAGCGCAACTTGAGGCAACTGTCTTGAGGCATTGGAATGGCGTTCCAAAGACAGCGCTCAGCTAGCCTCCCGGCTGCCATGGGGAGCGCCTTCGTGGGTTCCCCGACGACCAAAACTATGAAAAGCTTGCGCCGGGATAACCAAACCATGCAGACGACCACGAAATTATACCTGGTAACGGGCGCTTCGGCGCTCGTATTCGCAATTGGCTGCACGCTCATCACCGACGTCGATCGCGACAAGATCGGTGCGAGTTCCGGCAGTGGCGGCAAGAGTGGCGCGAGTGGCGGCACCCCGAGCACAACCGGCGGGGCAGTGGGTACTACTGGCGGTGCTCAAGTGACCGGCGGAACGGGAATGGTCGGAGGAAACGGCGGAGTTGCTGGGAATATGCCCGGTGGAGCTGCCGGTCAGGCTGGGATCGGCCAAGCTGGATCCGGCGGCGCGGCTACTGGCGGAACCACCACCGGAGGCGCAGCTTCGGGCGGCGCGGCCACCGGCGGGACGACCACCGGAGGCGCGGCCTCGGGCGGAACCACCACCGGAGGCGCAGCTTCGGGCGGCGCGGCCACCGGAGGCGCGGCCACCGGCGGAACCACCACCGGAGGAGCAGCCACCGGAGGAGCAGCGGGTGCTTCCGGAGCAGCTGGTACGGGCGGAAACCCTTGAATTAACTCGCAAACCTCGCGGGCAGATTTCCCAACGCGGGTAGAACGAGTTCAGGTGCGAGCCTAGCCATGTCTTCCGCCAAATCGAATTTGAAAGTCGTTTTCAATTGAGCTAGAGTGCCTAGGACGATGAACCTCGGCGAAGTCCACGTAGGCCAAGCGGTGACGATCCAAAATGTTGGGGGCCCCCGAGGCTTTCGGCGGCGCCTGATGGAGCTCGGGTTGATCCCAGGCACTTCGGTTCAGGTTGTCGCGGTGGCGCCACTTGGAGATCCGCTGAAGCTTCGGGTGCGGGGGTGCACACTCTCGATTCGGCGTGCCGAGGCCTGTTCGATCGATGTGAGAGGTGTGAGCGGCGCGGCACAAGCCGTCGTTCCCGCTGCAACCATGAGCGCTGCCCGTCTTGAGGTTGGGATCGGCGTTTGACCTCACAGGCCAGCGTTTCGACTACAGTTTCTCCGCGTCCGACAGTGGTGATTGTTGGTAATCCCAACGTCGGCAAAACGAGCCTATTCAATCGCCTTACCGGACAGAGCGCGCGCGTCGGGAACTATCCTGGCATCACGGTTGAGCGGCTTGTAGGAACGCTCAATTCTCCCCCGCGGGGCAACACGCTCGCCCCTGAAGTGGTTGATATTCCGGGCACCTATTCGCTGGCAGCACGTTCTCCGGAAGAACAAATCGCCATTGGGGCGATCTTGGGACTTTTCGCGCACGCCAAACCAGATCTCGTGGTCTTCGTGGTGGACGCCGGGCAGCTGGTTCGAAACCTGTACTTGGCTCTTCAGTTGGTTGAGCTGCAAGTTCCACTCGTGATCGCCCTGAACATGGTGGATGAGGTCACCGATGATCCGCCCAACGCCGCCTCAGTTTCACAGCTCTTTCGGGTTCCCTGCATCGCCACGAACGGGCGTACCGGCGCTGGCATGCAAGAGCTCAAAGGCGCCATCCTCGATGCACTCGACGCCCGCCCCACCGGCCGCGCAGAGGTAGCCTATCCGCCAGAGCTCAAGAAAGACCGCGATCGCGTTGCCGACGCTTTACCCAAGGCTTGGCACAGCTCAGTGGAGCGTGACCGCGCGCTGGCGCTCTGGGCGCTCTCCAGCGTTGATGAAGACGACGAGCTTTCTGATATCGATCCCACGCTTCGTCAACGCTGCTTGGATGTACGCAACGACGCTGTAGGGCGGGACTTGGATCAAGAAATCATTGTTTCGCGCTACGCGTTCTTGGATGCGCACGAGCGCACTCTCTACCATAATCCGATTGCTCGAGCGAAGAAGGAGAGCGCCTCTGAGCGTGTTGATCGGTTTCTTCTGCACCCGTTCTTTGGGTTTGCCTTCTTCATCTTGGTGATGCTGCTGGTCTTTCAGGCGCTGTTCAGCTGGTCTGAGCCGGCCATCAGTTTGATTGAGCAAATGGTGATGCTCGCCCAAGAGCTCGCCGAAAAATGGCTGCCGGATGGCTTCTTTCGAGCCCTTCTGACTCAGGGCGTGCTTGGCGGAGTGGGCAACGTGATCGTTTTTATCCCACAGATTGCGCTGCTATTTCTGTTCATCGGGCTTTTGGAAGATTCTGGCTACATGGCGCGCGTGGCGTACCTCATGGACCGCATCATGAAGGCGCTTGGTCTGCATGGGCGCGCGTTTGTGCCAATGCTCTCGGGTTTTGCTTGCGCCGTGCCAGCCATCTTGGCGACACGCACCATGGAGCGAAAGCGGGATCGCCTGCTGACCATGTTGGTGGTGCCGCTCATGACCTGCTCGGCGCGGCTCCCGGTTTACACCTTGATCGTGGGTGCGCTCTTTCCTAAAACGTTTGGTTGGCTTCCCGTGCAGGCAGGGCTCATGGTGGCCATGTACGTGTTTGCGTTGGTGATGACGCTATTCTGCGCGTGGGTTTTGGGGCGCACGGTCGTGCGCGGGCGACGCATCCCGCTCATCTTGGAGCTTCCCCCGTACCGCCTGCCCCAGCTGCCGATCGTGCTCAAAATGGTGGGGCAGCGCTCGCTCTCGTTCTTGCGCGAGGCTGGAGGCGTGATCTTGGTGTGCACCATTGCACTTTGGATCCTGCTCTCTTTTCCCCAAATTCCGAGCACAGCCAACGTTACCAACACAGCCAACATTACCAACACAGCCAACGTTACCAACACAGCCGATTCCGCAGAAACGCTTCACGCGCAAGAAAATCAGCGAGCACACCTGCAGTTGGAACAGAGCTACGGGGGGCGTCTGGGGAAGTTTCTGGAGCCTGCCATTCAACCGCTCGGCTTCGATTGGAAGATTGGCGTGGGCTTGATCGGTGCCTTTGCAGCACGCGAGGTGTTCGTGTCGACCTTGGGCTTAGTCTATGGGATCGGCGATCTGGATGATGAAGCCTTGCCGCTCCGTGAGCGCATTCGAAATGAGCGCAATAGCTCCGGGGGCCCGCGCTACACGCCGCTGATGGGTCTTTCGCTCTTGGTATTTTTTGCACTTGCCTGTCAGTGCATGAGCACACTCGCGGTGGTCCAAAGAGAAACGCAGAGCTGGCGCTGGCCCGCCTTCATGTTGGCCTACATGACAGCGCTCGCCTATGTCGCGAGCCTCCTTGTCTACCAAGGCGGTCGTTGGATAGGTTTCACCTAACTCGGGGCAGGCGGCCGGTGTTTTCCATGATAGAAAGCGGAGGATGATTTCCTCCGGATCCCCACTGCTGGCTCCGTTCCGCGTGACACTCGGAGTTACGGGGAGCGTGGCCGCTTACAAGGCCGTGCAGTTGCTCCGATTGCTCCAGCAAGCTGGCGCGGAAGTTGAAATCATCTTGAGTGAGCGTGCGACGGAATTTGTGGGTGCCGCCACTTTTGAAGGGCTCTTAGGAAAGTCCGTGCACCAGAGCATGTTTGTGGCTGATTCACCGGGAGAGGTGCATGTCGCCCTGGCCAAGCGCTCCGATCTTATCCTCATTGCACCTGCAACGGCGGACACGCTGGCCAAGCTCGCTACTGGTCGGGCCTCAGATCTGCTTTCGGCCGCGGTATTATGCGCGTGCTGCCCGGTTTGGGTTGCGCCTGCGATGCATCCCCAGATGTGGGCGAACGCTGCGACAGCGGATAACGTTCGAAAGCTCCGAGACGTTTACGGAGTGAAGTTCATCGGTCCGGAATTCGGGGCGGTGGCTTCCGGGGATCTTGGTCTCGGTCGCATGTCAGAGCCCGAGCTCATCGTGCAGACGCTCTTCGCGAATCAGCGCTCGCAAGATCTCTTGGGGCGGCATTTGGTGATCACGGCTGGGCCCACTGAAGAGCCACTCGATCCGGTGCGCTTCCTTGGGAATCGTTCGAGCGGAAAAACGGGCTACGCTGTTGCTGCTGCTGCGCGTGCTCGCGGCGCACAGGTAACGCTCATCAGCGGACCTGTGCATATTGATCCCCCGGCCAACGTGCAGCTCATCCAGGTAAAAACAGCGCTAGAAATGCAAACACAGCTTGATCACGTTCTCGGAGCAGACCTCACCTTTGCTGATGCGGTGATCATGGCGGCCGCCGTCGCAGATTTTCGTCCGGCTGTGCAAGTTACCGAAAAGCTCAAAAGGAGTGAGGCCCTTTCCTTGAACCTCGAACCGAATCCCGACATCATTCAGTCTATCGCGAAGCGTCGACGCGGACCGATGCCCCTGCTCGTGGCCTTCGCACTCGAAACCGGCACTGACGCCCAGCTTTTAGAGCACGCACGCCATAAGTTAACTTCCAAAGGGGTCGACCTCATCTGTGCCAATCTCGCAAAAGATGCGCTAGGCCAAGATACCACTCGAGCGTTCTTCGTTACAGCGGAGGGCGCATCCGAGGTTCCCCTTTTGTCCAAGCACGAGTTCGCAGCACGCCTACTCGACAGAGTGGTCGCGAGCCTGGCGAGCGTCCGCACCGAAACACCATGAAATACGTTGCACTCACGTGTGTGTTGGTCACGCTGGCCATCGGCGTTGCCTTCCAACCAGAGCACGCGGGGACTTGGTATTTTTGGGCGCCACTCCTGTTGGTCTATGGCGCTCTATCGCTCGTCGCACTTTTCCGCATGCAGCAGGTGGGTAACCTGGGCGAAAAGCTGACGCCTCGGAGAGGCGACGTTGCACTCGGAGCAGTGCTCGCCGGGTTGCTGATTCTTGGTACGTGGGTTGGCCGTTCAACGTTGGCGCCGGTCGGCACGCCTTCGCACGGCTGGCTCTTGCGGCTCTATCTCCAAGTGGGCAATCCCGAAACACTCCAACGTTCGGTGAAATACACGGCGTTGCTCTTGCTCATTCCAATCTGCGAGGAGCTAGTGTGGCGCGGGCTGGTATTGGGAGAGCTGAAGCAGACGCTTGGCCCGCGTAAGGCTTGGCCACTTGGAGCCCTCCTGTACGCGCTGTGCCACATCCCAACCGTCTTTTCCCTAAGCGATCCCGTTGCCGGACCGAACCCCTTAGTGCTGTTAGCCGCTGTGGGCGCGGGCCTGGTGTGGACGTTCAGCGCCAATCAGTTCGGTCGCCTAGCGCCAGTTATTATCTCGCACATGGCGTTCACGTACTTCTCAGCGGCGCAATTCCGCATGCCTTTTTGAGCGGCCACTCAGAGGCCGTCGGCGAGGCGAGCTAGCTCTTCTTCCGACACATCGAAATCAACGTAGACGTTCTGAACGTCATCGTGATCATCCAACGCATCGACCAGATTGAGGCAGACTTCGGCGTCTCGCCCGCTCACTTCCTTCTTGGTCTTCGGCACATAGGCCAGCTTGCTCTGCTGCACCGGCAACTTCGCGGCTTCAAGAGCGGCAGTCACCGTGTCAAGTTGGTCCATCGGCGTGTAGACCACCCAAACATCCCCCTCATCCCGATAATCTTCGGCACCCGCACTCACGGCCGCATCCATCAGTTGATCTTCAGTGACGGCACCACGTTCAAGCGTGATCGTACCCAGCCGCTCAAACGCCCACTGCGCCGTACCCGAACCACCCATGGCTCCGTTGTTGCGCTCGAAGATCTTTCGGAGCTCGGCAGCTGAGCGATTTCGGTTGTCCGTCATGCCCTCGACCAAGACCAATGTGCCCTGCGGCCCGGTGCCCTCGTAGAGGACCTCATCGTACGTGACGCCCTCGATCTCGCCGGTGCCACGCTGAAGAGCGCGCTTGATATTTTCCTGGGGCATCTGTTGCCCCTTGGCGTCCGTGATCGCTTTGCGCAGACGCGCGTTGCCCGTTACATCACTCCCGCCAATGCGAGCGGCCGTCGTGATCTCACGCGCCAGCTTGGTAAAAATCTTGCCGCGCGCCGCGTCGACCGCACCTTTTTTGCGCTTGATTGTGGCCCACTTGGAATGCCCGCTCATGCAACCTCTTCAGAGTGACGTCGGCGTTTTGCCGAGGGGGCGGGGATGTAGCAAGAACCCGGGGATCTGGCCAGCGTGTTCCGAAAGGCACCGAAAGGCACCGAATACGAGGGTTTTACAGCACATACTCGTAGTATTCCACGCCGAGATCCTGAAAGGCGGGCTCGTAAGTCTTTCCGACCCGTTCGATCTGAAACTCACCCGCGGGTTCGTAGTCGAGCCCCGCTTCATGCCCGTCGTGAAGAGCTTCGTACTGCTCCTGATTCAGATCCTGAGCCCCAAGGAGCGCCTGCGCGAAACCAATCCTTGCGGCAGCTGCCTCCCACCCCTCGACCAGCTGAACCGGAATCGCCTCTGCCGCGTCCCCACTCCCGTACCCCACCAGCACCATGGGAGCGTGCGCCAACGCCAGCTTCTGTTCTGCCGCTTCCTCAAACCCAGCCGCCACCCATGCCAACAGCGCCGCACTGTAGAGATTGCCCAAGTCTTTCACACGATCTGCCCCCAAACCCATTTTCTCCTGTAGCAACTCCCGAAACGCCGCCCGTTTTCGAACCACCGCGCTCACCGCGCTCGTGGCCGCATAAGGATCTTCAGCACTCGTGCCATCTAGGACACGCGCATACAGATCCGGCTCAGAGAGCGTTTCCGCAATCACAGCTTCCAGACTGACTTTAGCCTCATCGCAGAGCCCCTGAAGCTCCTCCTGATGATGATCACCACGTGCTAGCCCACGCACATAGAGGAAAGACATAGCTTGAACGGGCATGTGATTGTACGGCCGATGGAAGAACAGTGCCCGGACAGCGCGATAATACTGCCCAGCGGAAACGTTCAGACGACCGAGCATGTGTTCGACGGCATGCACCGTCTCGTCGAGGTAAGAAAATGTGGAATATTTCCCACTGAAAATCGGAAAATCACTCACGCGCTTGGTTCGTTCTGCATAGCCTTCGGTGAAATGCCGAGCGAAGGGCTTGCGAAAATCTGGGCCGCGATAAGCTGAAGCGCTGCCGGCGTGTTTCAGATCGACCTGCAAGAGCTTAGGGTGCCTTTCTACTAAAAGAGCCACCGCCCCCGCGCCTTGCGTCTGTTCCCCGGAACTGCCACGTTCGTACTCGGCCACATCGCTACAAACCACGATCGCCTTCATCTCTCCGGCGTCGAAGGACACGTAGCGCAATGCGTTCTTGAGGGCATACACGCCACCCAGGCACGCATGCTTGAACTCCGGCACCTCAAGTTGGCGCGAGAGGCGAGGCAAGCCGAGCTGCTCGAGCGCTCTATCCACCATGCCACGCACGATCACCGCCCCGGCTGCATTGTCCGTACTGGATTCGGTGCCCAAGCCTAGAAAGCCAATCGTCCTCGGATCAATCTCGTTGTTCCGAATCAAGCGCAGCACCGCATTCGCGGCCATGGTGTAAACATTCTCACGCGGGCTGCACACGCGAAAGCTTCGCCCCACGACGCTTTGGATCTTGTCCCAAGCATTCCCAGTCCACTTGCACCAGTCAGCGAGATCGACGCGCAGACGTGGCACGTACACACTCATGGCACTGATCCCGGGATGCTGTTCTCTCATAACCATTGGCAATATTCCTCAAGCAGGTCTTTTGGACCTAAGGTCTAGCCGAGAACAAATCCAGACGCGCAAAGAGCTTTCAAGAAATTTCTGTGGCTTGTGGCCGGAAAACCAGGAATTAGGCGTGGGTCGTAAAAGCCGACGCGGGCGAGCCGAGCGCGTGGGTCAGAGCTGGTTGACTTCCGCCGAAGCCAAAAGGACAGTGCCCCGCGATGATGCGCCGAGCAGCTGTTTTTGGTTGGGGGATCGTGGCCCCCGAGTGCGAAACCATCGACGAATTTAGCGTCAAACTCGATCAAGCCGAGAGCTTCCTGTCGCCCTTCAATGGGTTCGGCCCCGACAACTTCCTTGTCGGGAAGCCCAAGTTTGACTTTGCGCGTTACCAGCCCTGGATTGAGCAGCGCTTTCCTCCTAGCCGCTTCAAACAGCTGGTCGACAAGATGGATATCACCACGCTTTACGGTGTGGGGTCTTTCATTCAGGCGTTGCAACAAAATCCAGGCATCGAACAAGCCTTGAAGGATCTGGGCACGGCGGCCCACGTTTACGCCGCCACAGCTATCGGCGCGTTCCCAACCTTCTACAGCACCTCGATCACGTACTACCGCTCGCAGCGCCGCTGGAATCGATTCTGGTCGGAGGCTGCTCGAAATTCTGCGTTTGCAGCATTCACGCGGGGCGAAGCGCCAAGCCCAGAGGGGCTACCTAATCCCAAGGATGCCGATTCGATTGATAAGAAGGAAGAACTTGAAGATGCCTGGTTCTCCTATTGGGCGACTTGTTCGGATGGGCTCCAGCGTTATCTAGCGGAGCTCCGCGAGGCTGAATCCGTCGTGCTCGAAGGCGATGTGGAGAGCGGAAAGCTTACGGCCATTCGCGAAAAACGACGCCGGATTGGCCAGCTCGATCAGAAGTGGGGCACCCCTCCCCCTCCCTGGGGCGATGTTTCCCCGAATGTGTTGTGGAACATTTCGAACACCCCGGCGTCGCAGATTTCGATGCTCGGCGGGATCAAGGGGCTCACCTTTGGGCCTATGGCTTCCTGCTCAACCTTTGGCGTTGCACTCAAATTGGCGCTGGATGCTATCGACCGCCAAGAAGCAAAACTGGTGGTGGTGGGAACCTGCGACGCCCCGCCAACGCCCCTCACCGTAGGCGCGTTCTACAATGCGCGGGTCTTGGCGGCGGATGGCCAAGTTTCCAAACCGCTCTCGGGTATGAAAGGCACGCATGTGGCCGGTGGTGCAGCCCTTTGGATCGTGGGCGACCTCGAATATGGCTTGAGCCTCGGCTTCAAGCCGCTCGGCTTGGAACCACTCAGCGTAGGGATTTCCGCCGATGCGGACCATTTGATCACACCCAGCAAAGAAGGCCCGCAAGTCGCCATGCGCGACGCGCTTCGCGCAGCCCACGTGGCGCCCGAAGAAATTGCCTCCTGGGACTTGCACGCCACCGCCACTCCCGGAGATTTTCTTGAAGTCGAGAATCTGCAGACGGTCCTTCCGGCCAGCGTGCTAGTCACGGCGCGCAAAGGCACCTTCGGGCACGGCATGGGCGTTGGCGGCGGCTGGGAGCTCACCGCTCAATACCTGGGCTGTGCGCGAGGCAAGCTCTACCCCACAACGCTCACCCCTGAGGAAGTGCACCGGTCCATTCACGCGCTCGGGCAAAAGTTTGTCTTCAACCAACCCTGTGCGATTCCGAAGAGCGCCGTTGGCAAGCTCTCGATGGGCGTCGGCGGCATCAACGCCTGCGTGATTTCACGTCCGTTCGCGGACTAGCGAATTGCCTCCATGGCACTTCGCGTACGAAAGCTGAAGCTGTGCTGACTGCCGACTTTGAACAACCTAGCGAATGATCACCGCAGGTGCTTCGGGGCGAACGTTGTCCGGAATCACGCAGGCGGTAATGTCAAAGAGCATGAAAGCGAGCACTTTCTCCTGCGGGGTCAGGCCAGTCGTGCGGCAGCCCGTTGGGAACGGAACATCGCTTCCTGAACTGTCCGACAGCACTCCTTGCTCACGCCCACCTGCCACGTGGATGTCGCTCAACACCACACGGCCACACTGTTTGTCGGGCGCAGCACCGAAGGGTGTATTGGCCGACAGATACTGAACCGACTGCGGAGTTTGACTTGAAATCCAACGTTGGGCCACCTTCGGATTTTCCTTCTTAACCGTGTACTGAGCTGCCGTCAGGTCGATCAGTCCAGGTGTCGTCGAAGCCTGAACATTCACCAGCCACTCGGCAAGCGCTTGCCCCTTTGGGAATGTCGTCGTCACATCCGCCGTTAACGTGCCGATATCCGGCTCACTGACGAACTCTGCGACAGTCGGGAACGGCGCGGGGCCATCGGTAAACCAGACCTCATGCCAGTGGGAAGCGAACACCCGCCCTCCGACATTGGCGTAGTTCTGCATCGCCTGAAACGCTTGGGCTCCTTTTTCGTCCGCGTACTTGCCACCTTCACACGATAAAAGCACGACGTCGTACGGCTTCAACGTCTCCAATTTCCCCCACAAGTTCGAGGCGGGTGGGAAGCTGGCACCCCCATTCACTCCCGGCGCGTACTTCCGGGTGCCACCGTGACCGCCAAAATAGTTAATTCGCCCAGTTCCAGTGGGGTTGGTGAACTCGGCGGGATCGATGCCCAACTTTCGCACCAAGCATTCCAGAGCATCAGCCTCGCCCGTCGTGAGCGCAATTTTTGGCATATCGCCCTCGGACTGTCGCGCGGGCAGGCGCAACGTTGCTTCCGGGACGGCTGTCTCCGCGCAATCAGCAACGGCCGGGATGGTGAACTGTCGGCGCCACTTTCCAATCTGAATCACGAGCGGGATGTTGCTGCCTACGGGCGCGTTCTTGACACTGAAACGCCCGTTGGTGTCGGTCAACGCGGACGCCACCGGCTCACCGCTGACTTCGCAGGCACAGGTTGCTCCAGCCGTCAGTGGCGTGAGCGGTGCATTCGGGACGTAGACCATCACGTTATAAAGAGGCAACGCTCCAGAGGGATCGAAGACCCTGCCCGAAATGGTGGTCGTCGTTCCGGCTGCACATGCCTTCTGCTGACATTCGAGCCCCTTGCACGGCCCCGCAGCATTCGATGCCCCCGCCGCGCCAAACGCTCCGTTCAAATCGATCGAGCCCGGTTTAGTGTTAACCTGAGAAGTACTCGAACCCGGCGTGCCGCTCGCAGCGTTCGAATCGCCCTGCCCCGGCTGCCCCACATTCGCCCCGGCCTTTCCGTTGTCCACTGCGTTCCCGCAGCCGAATAGGAACGAAATCGCGAAAAATGGCACTAAAAGCTTGTGCTGACTCATAGGCTTCCTTTTTGGGGAGCTCCGGCGAAGGCGCGAAGCTGAGGGACGCGGTGGAACGTTATTGTACCAGCCCGGAGTCAAATGTCCATTTCAATCAGCAAATAAAGACACATGCCGAGCCAGTCGCACGCGCTTCGAGACCAGTGAGAGAGGAAATGTGAATCAACAATGCTCCTTGCACGCTTTAGAGCGGCGTTGACTCTCGAGCTTGCTCGGCGACCTTGTAACCCAGGGGCTCAGCGCTTCCTCTCCACGTGCACGACGAGGTTGTCGAGCGTCTTGTCCGTTCCTTCGTCGACACCGAGCTTCACGAACTGAGCGAGATGCTCCGCCGATGCACAGCGAATCGTCACCGTCATGTGTGTGGTCCGGGCGTCGCCTTCAAGGTGAACCGTGCCGAGGGCGCCCATCGCGTGGAAGACGAGCTCGGCAGGCCGCTCCACACTCTCGTAGGTGCCCGCGAAAGGCGGAGCGTGAGTCGAGGCCGTCGTGAAGCAGAAAGCGCCCCCGGGCCGCAGATCAACAGCGCAGTCGGCGAGCGGCG
>JBBSBI010000115.1:0-17391 GCA_038251425.1 Polyangiales bacterium | reverse complement strand
TTACCCAGCGGGGGCAAGAGCGAAATATCGAAGCCGGGGTGCTGATAGAAGACGCAGCGTTCGCAACTCATCTCGCCAATCAATGGATGAGCCTTGTGCACGCTGGAACGCTTGCCGAATTGGAATGTTAGAGTCGCCGCCGCGGCCGGTGCTCATCGACGACTTCACCCACCATCGATTCAAGTGCGAAATCGAGCGCGTCGTGATCTTCAATGCTGTGAAGACGAATTTCCTCGTCACGCTGGGCTGCCTGCGCTTCTCCCTGCCGGTGAGCGGCAATGGATTCGTGAGCTGGGACAGCATTAGTCAGGTCGAGTAGTCTCAGACGTGGAGGTGGTTTGTGCTTCACACTTCCGATGGGCAGAAATTGTGAGTTTCCGGGCTCCTCCGCGGTTTGCCACAGCTTGCCCAGGCGCTCCAAGGTAGCCTTCCCCGGAATCGGTTTTCAGATGCGGCGCATGCTCTCCTTGTGGAGACCGCCGCAGGTAATCCGCCCCCTCCGATGGAATGACCAAAGCCACGAATTGGCATTGTAAGCAAGGACCCGCGCCGGAGGATGCTGTGCTCGAGCCGATGGTCCCAGTCGTCGTAGGTTTTCAATGGACAGACAATTTGGAAACAAACTCCCTGACGCGCAGGTGGACGAAACCCGGCATTTCCCCTAGAGTTTTCCGATGTTAGGTTCCAAGAACGCCCGTAGGATGCAGTGGTTAGCTAGCGTGGGAATCGCCATGATCTGCGCCAGCTGCGACTCAGCTCAGCAGCTTCGCGTGGCCTCTGCGGGCCAGACTGGGTGCGCACCTCAACAAATAGAGATTACGGACGACGTTTCTACCTTTGGTGCGCGGTCTTGGATCGCGTGGTGCGGGGCCGAGCCGTATCAATGCTCAGCCGCCGGCAACTCCGTCAGCTGCAAGGGAACGCCGCAGGAAAAAGCCCCCCCGCCTAAACGGAAGCCAAAACAAAAGTCTGAAGTTGCTTGGGCGAGCCGCGAGGTCCGAGAGTGTGGAGTTTCTGCTGATTTCCCCGCTCCACCGGCGGAAACGCGGGAGCGGGCGGAGGGCTCGACTCGAATTTTCGATGCGACGCTGGAGCTTCCCAATGGCGCTGGTGCGATGTCGGTGAGCTGCAGTGCCCGGCTTCCCAAGAAGGCCTCTGCGCAAGGTGCCTTGGATGGCGCGCGTGACGGCATGTTGAATCGCATCGGTGCTCGACTGGTCAAAGAGCGTGAGATACTTGGGGGGCGCGAAGTGTTGTTTGAGCTAAAAAACGAACAGGGAATGGCCCGCTTGTTGTTTATTGACCAGCGGATCGTGGTGGTCCTAGCAATTCCCGTGAGCGCGTTCGGCGCCGCGACGGCAAAGCGCTTTCTGAACAGCGTGGAGCTGCTTCACGAATGACGCCTCCAAAGCTACAGCGGGAACATTGCCGACGAGCTCGAAACCGTTACCACCAACGACCGCACACGAGTCGAAAATCGCTTTGATTCCAAAGGGATCGCACTGTGAAGTTCGTGGGGGCTGCTTTTTGAGGCAGCGGTGATAAAATGGCAAGATGTCTCGCGTCGATCGACTCATCAACGAAGCTGCTGAGCTCAAGCCGGCCGAGCGCGCCGAGCTAGTGGAGCGACTCCTCGAAAACGTGCCCGTCGAAATGGACGGTGAGATCGAGCAAGCTTGGAGAGACGAAGTGCGCGAGCGACTTGCTCGAATCCGCTCTGGCCAAGCAACGCTAATTGCTTGGGAAGATACGGAACGTCGGCTGTTAGCCAGACAACGTGAAGCCTTACCCCGTCCGGATCCTCGAGGAAGCGGAAGCGGAGCTTTTTGCAGAGTACGATTGGTATCGAGACAACGCTGGGCAGGATGTTGCCGATCGCTTCCGCGAGCTCATCCGCCTGAAGATCCGGCGCATCTCGCGAGGGCCAGAAGTTTACCAGGAGATTGACGGCATTGTGCGGCGTTGCCTGGTTGGTCGCTTTCCGCACGGGGTGCTCTTTGCGTTACTTGATGATTATGCGGTGATCATCGCCATCATGCACCTCAAGCAAAAGCCCGGTTACTGGAAGAAGCGACTCAAAGCACTGTGAACTCTTGAACTTCCTCGGCTTGAGGGAGCCACAAATACGGTCATCCGGGACGACGCGAGTTGCCGCATCTACTTCATGACAATCCGGGCGCGGCGCTTCGCAGCACCACGCTAGAACTGATGCCGCGCTTCCGAAATTCCGGCCACTCCTACGCCAGAACCTGTGATGGCGCCACTGGCATCGGGGCCGCCAAGTGCCGACGCTGCGACGGTGATGGCCACAGTTTGGGCCACCTCCGCAGGAGCGCTGTCCGTGTACGCAATCCCAATGGACGGCCCGGCTGCTCCACCCCCACCGTCACCGCCGTTGCCGCCTTTGCCGCCCATGCCTCCGGCGCAAGATGCGAGTGAACTCGCGCCTGTCGCTGCCGCTCCAGGTTGCCCACCGACACCGCCTGTCTGCCCTTGACCTCCCTTCCCTCCGGCGCCGCCATCGCTGGCAGCAAGCGTGACCTTGTCGAGCGTGATTGCCGAGCCAGTTGAAACTAGCGCAAAGCTTCCGCCACCACCCTTGCCTTCGCCTCCCGCGCTCCCACCGCAGCCACCTGCACCGCCGCTCCCGCCGGAGGCTCCTGATCGAAGCGCTACACCAGTGCACGAAGCAGGGGCCTTGGCGCCTCCGCCTCCGCCTCCGCCTCCGCCTCCGCCCGTAGTTCCAGCCGTACCCGGTGAGCCATCTCCTGGGAGGAAACCCGTCGGGGCAAGCGCTCCGGGGAGCCCTCCCGAACGGGACTCACCGTCATCACCGCTCGGCCCAGAGTTCCCCAAGCCTTGGTTAACAATGCACTGCAAGGCGTTCCCCGATTGGCCTTTCCCTGCCTCGGCGCCCGACGGGCCCAAAAGCTGTCCGCGAGCAGCGTTTCCGCCATCTCCAGCTTCCACCCCGCCGTCGCCACCCTTTCCACCTAAAGAGGTTACGCCTGCGCACGTATTTGGCACGGACGCTCCGCCAGATTCGACTCCACTACACGCAGCATTCCCAGCCTTACCATCAGCGCCCTTCGCCGCAGCTTCCACCCACGTCACCCCATCGCTACCAGCCTTACCCTTACCGGCAGTTATCTTGACGTGACTCAACACAACATTGGTGGACCCCTTCACGAACGCACCATAGCTACTCCCACCTGACTCAACGGCATCAGCCGCCCCGAATTCGAAACCTTCAATGCGGATATTTTCAGATTGACTGATGAGAAGTGCGCCCGCCGCATCCGATGTTATCTTGGTTTTCGTATCCGCGTTGGACACCCAACCATCAGCACACGTGAAATCGCCAAACAGTTGAAGCCCCTTGTCTTCCCTTCCGATCACCACAGGTTTTGTGAGCGCGTTGGCCGGAGCGCAAACATAAACCCGCCGGTGATCCGTGCGGGCGCCCTCAATGCCTTTCCCTATGCTGGCAAAAGGCTTCTTTCGCGACCCATCCCCCGTCCCATCATTCCCCAGCGGCGACACAAACACCCCATACATCTCATCAATCAAACACGGCTCTTCCGACGGCAGCTTCGTCGTATCGCACACTTTCGCAAACGCCCCCGCGCCCCCACCCGTATTGCTCGAACCCCCAACTGAATCCTCGCTGCCGACACCCGCCCCACCCGTCGTTAACCTGGATTGCCCTGAGCCCCCGCCAATTGCCCCATTCCCGCCCGTCTTTGCATTCGGATCGGCCGCTCGAAACGGACCACTCGGACACTCTTTGCTCGCGTCTTCACAGGTACCCGAGAGGCACGCTTGCGCTAGCAGAGCCGGAACCGCAAGCAGGGGGACAATCGCTAAAGCATTTCGTATCCGCATAACCGCCTCAATGGGCTTGAGTGTTTACTGCACAAGTGGCGTGCAATCCAGCGCTTATCGAGTCACATCCGGGGCAAACTGGCCGAGTTTTTGGCCGCCCGGGCACCGAGCGAGCAAGGACGGCTACGCACAAAAGCCGTTCGAACGCAATTTCGTCACTTCGCTAGCCGCTAGGTTTCAGCCAGGTGGAAAGCGGAACACATGCGCTCCTGTTCAGAGCGCGAAATATGGGCCCGCTTGGCTTCGGCACGCCAGCCGCGCACCGCCCCAAGAACCTCCTCGATGATTTCATTGGCCCGCGAAGCATTCACGCGAAAGTGCTTTGCCACATCACGGGCCAACTCAAGATCCTGTGCGTTGCTTGACTCTGAGACATTCAGACTTAAGCCATCGCTTGCCGCTACAGGGTTCATGTCGTAGGCCGGCGACAAACTCCAACCCTGTTCTTCCAGAAGAAACCCGTGATTTCGAAGATGATCATCTGCGTTTGACACACACATAAAAAAGACGACTCGCCGCCAAAGTTCCTCCAGATCACGCTCCGGATGGGCGCCCTGGCGAACAATGATGTCAGCCATATCGAGGTAGCTCGCGCCGGGTTCCCCATCGCTCTTGTCGAGCAGCGTCATCGCCGAAGCGAAATGAATGCGAGAGCCATCGGGAGTGCGGTCAAACCGCCGTGAAAGAAATGTGTGCTGAGCGCTGCCAAACTTTTCACGGCGTGCTTCCGTGGTTTGAATGCCTGCCTTCTTGGCGAGCTCATGAACGACACTCTCCCAGGCGCCAATGTCCTCCATGTCGCGCGCACTTGGAAACTTGGCAATCCAAAGACAACCTGCCTGGTCAACCACGCTTGCCTTTGGGCGTGCACCACCGAGCGAGCGGCCAGGAGCGATCAGCATCCTGACCCATTTGCTGAACGAGGGACTCGTCTCCGCGCCATCGCGTTCAATAGAAAGACTCGCCTGTTCGAGCTCACGAAGTGATGTCCAAGGTGGTGAAGCTAGCTCTGCGTTGTCGTCGAGGAAGGGTCCCCCATTGACGCGAAACCTAAGGCCACCCATCCGATGCCCGTCGTAGACGCCCAGCAGAAAGTCGAGTTCGGTGAGTCGACGCTCTGGCCTCTTCGCATTGCGTGCGACCAGAGCTTCGCGACGTAGCAAGAGTAGGCGACCCCAGCGATCGGGCGAAGAATCCAAAAACAGACCAAAATTGTCGCGACCGTCTGCAAGATATTGCGGACCGCGCAGGAAGCGAAGCGCTGGGTCCAGAGACTGAGCGCGTCCAGCCTTGAGCCAGTTCGTGTCATATTCAAACGAAAAGATCTCCTTGCCCCTCGCCGGAGTCGCACTGAGGAACCCCATCAAAGCTGAGCCCTCCCTCCCCTGAAAGTCCGCCCAAACCTCCACGGTGCGCCGTTCAGCGGTCACAGATTTCCTGCCTTCTTAGCTCTAACGCGCTGTCTTTGACCCAACACGGCGTCTTCAAGCTTACGACCCAACTCGTCGTCTTGCGCGACAGACAGGAGATCACGTTCAAGGCCAAGACTGTGCAACACGTTGACGACAGCACCCAGCGTCACGCTTGGATCTCCGCGCTCGACGGCTCGGAGCGTGGTGCGCGACATTCCGGCGCGTTCTGCGAGCAGCTGCGCCGTGAGTTTGCGGCGTTGTCGAGCCAGGCGAATGTTCTGACCGAGGGCGGCCACGATACGAGCCACCTTAGGCAGGGGTTCGGTGGTTTGGCGTGACATAGTGAGGTTATTCTAGCCTTTAATCGCTAGCAATGGCTAGAATAATATCCAAGTCCTGTCTTTACCTGGCTGAGATAGACGCCCAGGCACCGTTCCACCGGCACGGCTTGGGAGCCTCTTTCACACTCCGCTTTCAGGATGTTGTAGAAAAGGCGGCAAATTCTACAACATGGTATTAAAGAGGCGACTTGAGCGCTGGTATCTCGGCTTGCCTCCCAACCGTACGGACCGTACACTTCAGCAATGACGAAGAACCGTTACGGTGCCGAAGAAGCGCGCACGCTGCTACCGGAGTTGCTCGAGCGGGCTCATCGAGGGGATTCGAGCATCATCACCAAACGCGGTAAGCCCTACGCTGAAATCGTTCCCGTCGGTACGACAAGCAAGGGAAAGAAGATGTCGCTCTTGGTGTTGGCTGGGTCCGGTCGGGGGCTGTGGGGTAAGAGCTCACGCCGCACGGTGAAACGTCTGCGGGATGAATGGCGCTGACGCTCAACGGTCAGGTGCCAGATGGTGCGACCGTACTCGTGGACACCAATCCCATCATTTATCTGCTGGAGGGGAGTAACCTCGCCGCTCCGTTTCGATCACTTTTCGAGTCGATCGAAAGTGGTCGCATTCAAGCTCTGGTGACACCCATCACGGTTGCCGAGGTCGTCTCGGGCCCTTTGAAGGCCGGCAAGGAGGCTCTTGTCGAGCGCTATCGCCGTGCCATCACCCAAGCTCCTGGCTGGAGCATTCGCAACATTGATGCGGGCGTCGCAGTCCTCGCCGCTCGCTTGCGGCTTCGCCACGGTCTCAAATTGCCCGACGCCATCCAATTGGCGATCGCCCTCGAGGAAGGCTGTTACGCGCTCATCACACACGATCGCGACTTCGGCGCAGTGACGGACGTGCTCGTCCTAGGCACGCGTCCACGCGCCTGAAACCTACTGAGTAACAGGCCCCGTGATCGGAACCACCGCAGAGCCCACACAGACCAGCTTGGCGCTGTCGCAATACGCAGAGGTCGGTGAACAGACGCTCGGCGGTGTGTTGACGCAAACATCCGTACTCCAGGGATAGCATTTCTCGTCCCAAGCAGCCTTGTTGGCCTCGCAAGTGACCTTGTTGAGGTCCGCACAACCTTGATTCAAGCAGTAGCAATCGCCGTTACCTGTGGGTGCTTGCGGGTACGCGCAGCTTGTGCAGTCTTGATTGTCGCGACACTCAGCGGGCGCCGGCGTGCGCGGGCCGTTTTCGCCACAGAATGGAACTGTTCCCTGCGAACACGTGGAATTATTCTGAACTGCCCAGTTGGGCGCGCAAACCTGATCCCAGGCGGCCTTATTGGCGGCGCACGTGGCCTCCGGAAGCTGGACGCTACACACGCCTGCCACCCGGTTACCCGCGCAGTAACACTCAGCTTCCGCGGTGGGTGCAGTCGGATACTGGCACAAGGCCGTGCACTCGTTCTTCTGGCTATTGCACGTGGCGCTTCCGAAGGGGGCACAGGTGGGCGCCTGAGCAGCCGCCTGAGCACTCACAATCGAGCAATTAGCAGCCACGTACGCCGCGCACACTCGGCTAAACTCTGCCCTATTCGCGTCACAAGTTGTCTTATTAAGCGCCATCGGGCAGATGCTGCCCGGACAATAGCAATCGTTGGCCGATGCTGGCGCAATCGGCGTGTCATCACACATCAAACATTCAGTGGGCTGAGCGCACACCGTTGCAGGATTCGAAGGCGCACCTCCAACTCCACCGGTTCCAACTCCGCCGCTTCCCCCGCCGCTGCTTCCGCCGCTGGCAGTGACCTCCGTTGGGTCCACACAACGGTTTTTTCCCTGCCGATTCGGATCCGGCAAACACGCAACTTCCTTCGCTGCGCACGCCCCCTGCTCTTTCGGGCACACCTTTGTATCGCAGCGTTGGGCCTTAAATTCGCCTTGGTTGGCGTCGCAGCGCGCCTTGCTCATGACAACAGTCGAGCAAAACGCGCAGTAGCATTCACCCGGATTGCGCGGAGCTGTGTCAAAAGCACAGGCTGTGCAGTCAGTGGCGCTTTGGCATTCATCGCCGGGCAACACCAAGCCACCTCCCGTTCCCGTTCCGCCGTTACCCTGTGAGCTACCACCGAACGAATTGAAGGCGCCGCCGAAACCTTGCCCGGGCTGAGCGCCCGAACCACTACCATTGCCATTGGCAGATGCTCCGCTCCCATTCGGCCCCGCCGCACTGCCGGGAGCTCCCCCAATCTTGCCGCTCGACTCGCCACTCATTCCCGAGTTGGCACCCGATCCGGTTTGCAATCCCGCGCCGCCCACGTTGCCGTCTCCACCCGAGAGGCCATCTGTGCCGTCATCGCACGACGGAATGAGGGCTGCGCCCCAAAGGGTAAGTGCCAAGAGCCAAGGAATGCTGCGGCCGCGCGTCATTGCCCGCGCATGCTACGACGAAGCTCCGATCCGGTCCAGCTTCCCGGCCGAAGCCAAGCCGAGGCCCTGATCGAGCGGCATATAGATCTTGTGCGTTCTTTTGAGGTGAGCAGTCGTGGAGACAAACTTGTCAGTGACGACCTGTATCTCGCACAAAAGTGGTAAGCATGCTTACTACCTCCCAAGGAACAAAAGGGGCAGCTCCCCTGCCACGCCTGCATTTGCACACTCAGCGAAGAGGCTACTCAACAGCCTAGGCCAGCGATGCTGACTTCAGTCGCGCACGCGATTCCAGCACATCCTTGCCGGACATGGCCGCCAAAAGCCGCAGCTTCGAGGTGTCGATACTGTGAAAGCGCGGAAAGCTAGGCGGACAAAGCGGCAGCCGGCGGAGAGTTCTTTCGAGTGTGAACCGAAAGCGATGACTGAGATCTTCAAACAAGATGCCAAGGCCTCGCGTGCGGTCCTGAGGTCGTCGGCCGTGTACCACCCGCGCCACAAAACCTTCGGTATCGATCCACGTGGAAGTGCCCGGTAGCCGAAAGGAGATGATCAGCTTCTCACCCGTCAACACCGGATCGGCGGGAGAGACCAGCATGCCCGTGAGTGAAAGATCGGTGATGGTGTCCGCGACGAGCGAAAAATCGCGCTCTCTGACCACCTGGCAGTTGGTACGCATGTTATGGCGACTGGATCTTAGACGGGGAAGTGCGGCTGCAAACATAGTGTCTCCTCGGGCCACCTGAATGCTACCGCTCATCAGTTTGTGGGGGCCAAGTTCTAGACACGAAGAAAGACGCAGTCCTCTGGCGCAAGGCCTACGCTTCAAGAAGCGCGTCAGGAAGCGCGTACTGATGCCAAGCTCGAACAGAGCGATCTGCTACACTTAAGGCCCATGCTCGATCTTGCTAGTGTAGAAGCTGCCGCCCGCGCCATTGAAGACGCCGTGCGCATCTCGCCGTGCGCGTATTCCGAGCGTCTGAGCCAACTCACCAACACGCAGCTCTTTTTCAAGCTTGAAAATCTCCAGCTCACCGGCTCATTCAAGGAGCGCGGTGCGTGCAACAAGCTCTTGTCGCTCACCGCACACGAGCGCGCACAGGGGATTGTCGCGGCCAGCGCCGGCAACCACGCGCAAGGCGTTGCTTATCACGCAAAAAGGCTGGGGATCGACGCCACGATCGTGATGCCCGAAAGCACCCCGCTCGTGAAGGTGAGTGAGACGCGGCGCCACGGCGGCCAGGTGATTCTCTTTGGACACAGTTACGACGAGGCCTATGAGGAAGCGCAGCGTATCGTGGCACGCGACGGGCGTGCGTATATTCACGCCTTTGATGATCCGGCGATTATTGCGGGTCAAGGTACGATTGGTCTGGAGCTCGTGCAGCAGGTGCCCAAGCTCGACGCAATTATCGTCGCGATTGGCGGCGGTGGGCTGGCTGGCGGCATCGCGCTCGCTGCAAAGTCCTTGAAGCCAAGCCTGCGAGTGATCGGTGTGGAGGCGCAATCGATGCCCACGTTGATCAAGGCGCGTGAAGCGGGCGCTCCGGTGCGCATCGCGCGCCAGAAGACATTGGCGGATGGCATCGCGGTCGGCAAAATTGGCCAGCACACTTATCCCCTTCTCAATCGCTACCTTGATGATTTGGTTTTGGTGGACGATGAAGAGGTTGCAGAGGCCATTTTGCTCATGCTGGAGGCCGAAAAGACTGTCGCCGAGGGCGCGGGTGCAGCTCCGCTGGCAGCGCTTCGGCACAGGGATTTAGGCTTGGACGGGAAGACTGTGGCGCTTGTCGTGGGTGGCGGAAACATCGACGTGAATCTGATATCGCGCATCATCGAACGCGGACTGACAAAATCAGGACGCACCATGCACCTCCACGCCACGTTAGAAGATGTTCCAGGAACGCTGGCTCGCTTGATTGGCTTGCTCGGCGAACAGAACGCCAACATCCTGCAGGTGGAGCACGATCGCGCCAAAAGCGACGAGCTTGGCCAGGTCTTCGTAGAAGTGGTGGCGGAAACGCGCAGCTTTGGGCACATCGAAAGCATCGTTCAAGCGCTCAATCTTGCAGGATTCAAGAACTTGAAAGTGAGCTAATTCGGGCTGGCCCAGCTGAGCGGCCCCGTCGCCAAGCTATCGGCTGAAGCTTGCTGGCCCTTGGCGATGAGCACGTGCCCATCGTCAGCCACAGCCAATGGACGCCCCGCGATCTTACCCAAAGCTTGCTCGCGCTTCAGATCCACCACGTACGGGCTCACGACCGCGAGCCCACGATTTTGCACTACGTACGCCAGCGGCTCGACCTCGACGCCGAGATCCAGCAATTCTTGCGTCACGCCACTGAAGCGCAATAGCCTATTTTTACGCCAGATCAGCGCTTGCTCCTGATCGACCGTCACGATCCCATCGTCCGGCAACAGCGGGAGAGCAGCCCCCCGCTCCATATCGAGCAAGAAAGAAAGTGCGCCCGGATAAAGCGGGACGAAGCGCTCGGGGCGAAGCCAGCGATCACGCCCCAGCGGCCTCAGCTCAACACCAAGCTTGGAGACGGCACCCGCGCGATAAAGCTGCAGCTGAGAAAGCGCCACCGCATTCTTCCCCGCGCAAGCAAACGCCACCGCTCCCCTCCCCGAATCGACATGCCACACCACACCCGCACAACGTGCTGGGGCGACCAATTGGCGCTGCTTTTCTTGCAATAACCACAGGCTCTTGTCCGTGTCGCGAACCAGCCAACCGCCGCCCAGAGGAGCTATCAGACCGGGCACCTCGGTGAATGGCGTCGCGGCCAGCACGGGCTCAAAGCTCAAGCTCGACACACGCGCCACCGATCGATCAGGGGCCTCAACCCAAGCTGGGAACTTTGGTGTTGGCGCGAACGCCTGACACGTAGATTGCGCCCGTTTCAAGGGAATGGGCAGCTCCAGCCGACCCTTCTTGTTCAGATCCAAAGGCAGCATTTGGGCCACTAGCGCATCGCCTGCTGCTGAGAATTCAAGGCGGGCCAGTGCACCCGCACCCAGCTCAACTGCCAATTCGGCGTTCGTCTCCAAGTTTCGGAGCACGGCGGACAGCCCAGCGGGCGTGCTCCGCACGTAAGCGAAGAAGGGAAGCGTGGGGTGAAACATGAGCGAACGGTGGGGAAGATAAACGGCGCTGCTGGAGGCAACGTCGGCACCGAGCGCTTCGAGATCCACTTCAACGGATGTCTTCAGATCCACGAGCTCTGTTTTGCCGTTTTCGCTAAGGATCACCCAGCGCCCACTCGGATCCGACCCAAGCAGCTCGGAGTGCGCACGCTCGATTTCACTGAACGCGAAATAGCGCTCCAGGCTATCCCCTATAAGATCTCCGGTGGGCGAAAAGCTCGCGCTCACCTTGCCATCTCGATCGGTGTCGTTCCGTGCCTGGCAATAGGCCACCCAGCTGCCATCGGGAGCGGCGGCATGCACGACCAACGGGCCGTCGGTTCCCAACGCTTGCGCTCCACGCCACTCGTGTTCAAGCGCTGGCTCGGTGACCATCGGCAAAGCAGACGCTGGAGACTTGCCGGATGGCGCATTCGTCGCTGTTGAGCCTGCTAAATCCACGGATTGCCGGGGGCCTGCACGGACCACAGAAGGCCCAGGGGGCCTAGAGAGCGATGTCGTCCCCGGGGACCGAGCGCGTGGCGCACAAGCGCCCGCGACGGCTAGAAGAGCCAGTGTGCCGCAGGCAAAGCCTGTTAAGCTGCGCGCCATGCTAAAAGGTGGCCACCACGGCGGCGTTGCCGCCCTCAGCTGCGCGCTGCTTCTGAGCTGCGCAGACAAGTCCGATATCACCTTAACGGCAAACTTATCGGAGCCACGCGCGACGGTTGCCCCAGGCGTGTTTGGTTTCAGCTTCACGGGCGACTGTACCCTGGTGTTGCAAGTGGGCGGGTATGCATCCGACGCCAGCACCGTAACGGTGGAAACGTTTTCGCTCAATAGCGAAAACCAAGAATCGCTCGTAGCTCCGCTCGATTGGAAGCCGGTTGGCGCCACGCTGCCATTCGTGGTCGCTAAAGGGAGCACTTCCAAGCTCATGCTCCAACTTGGACCCACGCAACTCACCGAAAGCCTAGCCAATCGGATCTGTACCGAATCGATCGTTTACGTCGCCGCGGTGAGTGACAGCCTGGCGCAGGGCCGGGTGAGCGAAGTGCGAGGGCAAGCGTTCATGGCAGGCTGCGCCAAGTGACCCCACGCAAGCCCAACTTCACAACCTGGAGTGGCCTCGAAGTTCCGGCGGTGCTCACCGCCGACCAGCTCACCGGCGCTCCGGAAGCAAAGCTAGGCACTCCGGGAGAATTTCCCTTCACGCGCGGAGTTCAGGGCTCAATGTACCGCGGGCGCCTCTGGACGATGCGAATGTTTGCAGGCTTTGGCACCCCGGAGCAAACCAACCAACGTTTTCGCTATCTGTTGAATCAAGGCCAAACGGGGCTTTCAACCGCCTTCGATTTTCCAACCCTGATGGGCTACGACTCCGATTCCCCACGCGCGCTCGGAGAAGTGGGGCTGTGCGGCGTAGCGGTGGATACAGTCCGAGACATGCAGGTGCTGTTCGACGGCATCCCGCTGGATAAAGTCACCACGTCAATGACGATCAATGGCCCCGCCGTGGCCATTTTGGGGTTGTATATTGCGCAGGCAGATCAGCGGGGCATCTCGCGCGCGCTGCTCGGCGGCACCATCCAAAATGATTGCCTGAAGGAATTCATCGCCCAACACGCCTGGCTCGTGCCGCCCAAGCCGGCGATGCGCATCGTCACCGACATGATAGAATTCTGCACGCACGAGCTGCCGCGTTGGAATACGGTGAGCATCAGCGGTTACCACATTCGCGAAGCGGGCTCGAGCGCCGTGCAGGAGCTCGCCTTCACACTCGCCGACGGGATTGAGTACGTCGAGCACTGCCTGAAGCGCGGCCTCGCGGTGGACGCCTTTGCGCCGCGCCTGAGCTTCTTCTTTGATATTCACAATGATTTCTTCGAAGAAATTGCCAAATTTCGCGCCGCCCGCCGCATGTGGGCGCACCTGATGCGCGATCGCTTTGGGGCCAAGCTGGAAGCCAGCATGAAGCTCCGCACCCACGCGCAAACCGCAGGCGTATCACTCACCGCTCAACAACCCTACAACAACGTAGCGCGTGTGGCCCTCCAAGCGCTGGCTGGAGTGCTGGGGGGCACTCAATCCCTCCACACCAATTCGCTCGACGAAACCTACGCGCTCCCGACCGAAGAAGCCGTCACGATCGCGCTCCGCACCCAGCAGATCATTGCCGAAGAATCGGGCGTTGCCAACACCATCGATCCGCTCGCCGGCAGCTACTACGTGGAATGGCTCACCGATAAGCTCGAAGCTGAAGCGCTCGACTACATCCGCACCATCGACGCAATGGGCGGCATGGTCGAAGCTATTCTCCAAGGCTATCCCCAGCGCGAGATCGCTCGCTCCGCGTATGCCTTCGAACGCAGCCTGAACAACGGCGAACGCATCGTGGTGGGCGTCAATGATTATCGACAGGATGAAGGCATCCAGATCCCCACGCTACGCATCGATAAATCGGGGCAAAAAGCGCAACTGCTGGCGCTCGCGGAGGTCAAGGCTGGCCGCAGCCAGACAGAGGTTGCACGCTCACTGGCAAAGCTCCGCGCGGCGGCCGGCACCGACAACAATCTCATGCCCGAAGTGATTGCCTGCGCCCATGCGTACTGCACCGAACAGGAGATGTGCGATGTGCTGCGCGATGTGATGGGTGTTTATACTGATCCGGCGGAGTTCTAAACGAACACGCGCAAGGCCTTGCCTGGCCGGCGTCACTTCGACGTGCAGTTAAGCGCCTTCTTTTCCAACCTTGGGCTTCACCGCCGGCGCGACCAAAAAATGCCCGCTCGGTGAGGCCGGAGGCGGGCGCAGCGTGTAGCGCGTCTTCTCGGTGGCGTGCGCAGCGGCGTGCGCAGCGGCGTGCGTGGCAAAGGTGCCACTCGCGGGGATCTCGGTTGAGGCATGAGCTCGCTCTGACTCCGTCTCGGAACCACTGCCGTCCCAAGGCGTCACAGCTTTCATCATGCCACTCGGCGAGTGGCGCGCGGTTTTGCGAGCCGTTTCGGGCAGCGAGCCCACCGTCCAAGCGCCCAGGCGCTGCGCGTCCGGGTGGCGCGCCGAGGCTAAAATTTGCTCAACTTCCGCGCTCAGCTGACCCACGTGGCTGGGCCGGGACGACGCAGGCCGAGGCTCCCAAACTGAAGGAAACGGTGGGACGGGCTCGTTGCGCGCCCGCACGGAACGATAGCTCGCCTCAATGCGACACCTATCCCCGAGAACCTGCGCATCCACCCGCAATGAGCCGCTGGTCTCCATGGCGAAGCGCTCAGCTGCCACAACGGCTCCCAATGCCATGTTGCTCAAAAGACGCGTTGCGCGCGGCTGACCATTAACGCCCACCGACAACCGAAATCCCTCTGCGGTCGCCTCCAATTCGATGGTGGTCTCAACGCCCACGAACGGCCCCAGCAGCCAGCCGCGGAGGCGCTGCACAGTGCCCAAAAGATCATACCCCACCACGAGTGTGCTGTTTTGCGCGAGAGTGCGGGCCGCTAGCTCACAGCTTAACTGCTCACAGCTCTTCTCGCCCAAAATGGCATCCGCAAAGCCAAAAAATTCCTCGGCCTCTTCGAGCGTCACCGTGTCGGCAACGCCCTGCTGGGCCAAGAGCTGCAAAAGCCGCTGGGGCAAACCAGAACTCAGCCGAGCTTGCGCAAGTGAGCCGCGGGAGCGCCCAATGAGCTCCCAGGTGTCACGTAAGAATTTCGTACGAAAGTGCCCCATGCTTGGCGGTTCCCTGACTGCGCGGCAGGAAGCATACCTTATCGCACCAGGGCAGCCACAAGATCTTTGATCAGGTCATCCGGCTCTTCGACTCCCACGGAAAGCCTGATCAAGGCCGGATCAATCCCAATTTGGGCCAACTCCGCTGGAGAGAGCTCAAAAAAGCTCATGATCGAGGGCTGCTCGATCAATGTTTCAACCCCACCCAAGGAGGCCGCTAAAGTTGCCAGTCGCGATCCATCCACAACCCTGGAAGCGGCCGCTTTGCCACCTTTTACTATGAAGCTCACCACACCCCCACCACCGTGCATCTGCTCAGTAGCGATCTTGAAGGACGGGTGGCTCTCAAGGAACGGATAGAAAACCGACTCCACCTGGGGATGCTTTTCGAGCGCTCGGGCCACGGCTAGCGCGCTGGCATTCTGTTGTACCACCCGAAGACCCAATGTTTTCAAGCCACGGGAGATCATGAACGCAGCATGCGGATCGAGCACAGCACCCGTAATGCCTCGCAGATCGCGCAGGAGCGAAATCAGATGCGGCGCACCGACGACGACGCCACCTAAGACATCGTTATGGCCGCTCAAGTATTTGGTGGCGCTGTGCGCCACAAGGTCGATCCCAAACGTGAGGGGGCGGCAGTTGATCGGTGTCGCGAAAGTAGAATCTACCAACGTTCTGACGCGGCCGTGGGCCTTGCAAATCTTGGCTAACTCCGCCAGATCCACGCAATATTGGTACGGGTTCGTCGGTGATTCACTCACGACCAAGCGCGTGTTCGGGCGCAAGGCGGCAGCAAGCCCCGCTAAATCGCCAGCTTCCACGACCGTGTGATCAACGCCAAAGCGTGCCATCGTGACGGTTACCAACTGGCGGGTACGTCGATAGCAATCGCGGAAGAGCACAATGTGATCGCCCGCCTTGGTGAGAGCCAAGATCGCGGCCGTGACCGAGGCCATCCCACTCGAAAAAGCCGCGGCATCTGCGCCATCTTCCAGCACGGCCATACGATTTTCGAACTCGCGCACGGTTGGGTTGCCGTAGCGGCCGTATTCCTCGCGCTCCGGATCCGTGTCTTCACCGCGCATGTACTGCTCAAGATCGGCAGTGTCTTTGAATGTGTACGTCGCCGTCAGCGCGATCGCCGGAGCGAGTGCGTGATGGGGACGCTTGCGCGGGACGCCGCCATGAACGGCATCGGTGGAATTAGCAACTTCCTTCTTAGTCATCGGCGGACACGAGGGGGTAGCATGAACGGGATGGCCGTAAAAGGTCGAGATTGGGCCTACCCCGCCACATCCTGCTCTGGCTCCGCAAGCGCCAAGAGCACAGTAGCTCTGAGTTCATCCGGCAGGGGCAGGCGTAAGGCCTGCTGATGCGCCGCCACGCTCATCTTCTTCCAGGTCTTCCGCAAGATGTCCGCCACTTTTTCCGACGGGTGCTTCGCCGCAAAAGCCTCCAGCTCATGCTCAAGAAACACCAGGCACAGCGCATCCTCAATGAGCTGTGTGCTCGGATCCGTGTGTAAACCCTGCTTTTGATTGAGCCTGCGAACTTGGGCGATGCTGGCCGCGTCGTAGCCCACTCGTTCCAAGATTTCCTCGGCAGCCCTGGCGTGCCGGCGGCCCAGCTCGGTACGCCACTTTAGGTATCCGATGCGGCCCTCAGGAAATTCAGAACGGGGGTGAGCGAAGCGACGCAAATGCTGGCAACGGGCTGCCAGCCGCTCCACTTCCGAAGCTTGGGGCGCGAGACGCAGCACCCACGCCGTGAGGCGTTCGGCTTGGACGAGTTCCCTTGGGCGCGATACGCCAGCCACCACGATCCGGTTGGGATCCTCCGCGTTGGCGGCATCAAACGCGGCAATCGCCTCTTCGAATCGTGACATCCCGAAGCCATACCTCATCCGTGGCGGTTTTGCTGCCTCCACTCGCGCCTCCTCGGCAGCCGCGCGGTAGCTGAGACGGCGCCGTACGGCAATGCCTCCGGCGGCGCGGTCTCCTCCTTGCCCAGGCTCGCGCTCACGCTCGCGAGGGCGGAGGAGACAGGGGCAAAATGTAGGAGCAGGGCGCGCTAAACTTGCAAGCCCGTCGATTCGATCGCACAAGATCCCCATGCCGTCGCCTAGCTATACCAACGACCTGCTCGATAAGATCCGCGCGTTGCCCGACGACAAGATCGTCGAGGTCGCTGACTTCGTCGAGTTCCTCAAGCTCAAGACCGACGAGCAGCAGCTTTCGCGCACGACAACTGCGCTCTCCGAGCACGCTTTCGCCAAAATCTGGGACAACGACGACGATGCCGAATACGACAAGCTTTGATTTTGCGGACATCGTGCTCGTTCCGTTTCCGTTTACCCACCAGAGCACGACCAAGAAGCGACCCGCCGTCATTGTCAGCTCCAGCGCTTACCATCGCCAGCGGCCCGACCTCATCTTGATGGCGATCACCAGTCAGTTTCGACCGGCCAGCACCGTC
>JBBSBI010000114.1:0-17397 GCA_038251425.1 Polyangiales bacterium | reverse complement strand
GCCCCGGGGGCTTCCGCCTGAAGGGGCTGCGCATTATGTACCGTGAGTTCCCTTCTTTTTGCATTTGGAGCAGCGAAACAACATGGCATCCGAAAAGGTCCAAGTTTTTAATGATCTCAACTTTGACCAAGAAGTTCTGAAATCAACCGTACCGGTACTGGTGGATTTTACGGCTACGTGGTGCGGGCCCTGTAAGGCGCTCGCTCCGATCGTCGATCAGGTTGCCGCCGAGCTCGAAGGCAAAGCCATCGTTGGCAAGTTGGACATCGATGAGTCGCCGATCACTGCTGGTAAGTACGGAGTACGCGGAGTGCCCACCGTGATGGTATTTAAAAACGGTGAACGCTTTGCCCAGCACGTGGGCCTCACGACCAAGCAGAAGTTGGTTGACCTCGTCAGCGCAGAGTAACAGCGCTTGCGCTTGGCTTGTCCCGGCACTCTTCCTCACGCTGAGTGCCGGTTGCGCACGTGGAGGAGCCGACGCTCAAAGCCGTCCACAGCTTAAAACGAGCTGGAATGCGCCGAAGGATCTTGGGCGGAGTGCCTGGCGCTATCACCCGAAGAAAGCCGCGACGAGTCGGGCTGAGTTGAGCGTTTTAGCCGACACACTCTTGGCCGGGGACAAGGGCGAGCGTTGGCTAGTTGCGGCCAACAACGGCGACTCACAGCCAGCCACCACCCTGGCACCAGAAACACTGGTGGAAATCGTACGCCCGAGCCCGTCCGATTTCTGGTTCGTCGGCGCCAGTGGCACGGTCTACCAAGCTGAGAGCCCGCTTGGGCCTTTCGTGCGCTCCACCGCGCCGAGCGAGCCATTAGCTCAAATTGCGGCGGCTCCCAGAGTTCTTTTAGGCGTCACGCAGCGTGGCTCGCTGGTCGCCAGCCGCGATGCTGGAGTGGTTTGGGAGGCGTTACCGCAAACCATTGGGCAACGCTTCGTCGACGTGGCTATCGATAGCAGTGGCAGCGCATTGGCCCTATCGATACCTGAGAAGCTGTGGATGGCCGAGCTCCCGCAGCTTTCGTTTTCGCCACTCGCTCTGCCCACAGTTGGCGCACTTTCCCTGGAAAGCGACGGCGGCCAGCTCAAGATCAGCGGCCTTTACGAGAACTATGCGTTAACCCGCGAGCGGACTCTCACGGCTGCGCCTACGGCACGCCCAACCTCTCTCGCTAAGCTCACGCCGCCACTCGGCCCGGATGCAACAGCGCTGCTTCAGGGTCGCGCGAGCCTTTCGGCTGGTTACTACCGAGAAGCCCGTGAGGGCGAGAACGGGTGGGACCTGTTAAGTGGGCGAGTCGGCGAAAACCTGAAGCGCCAGCACCTCCCCAGCTCGACAGACTGCAAGCTGATGAAGCTCGCCGCCTCTGGGGGCACTGTCTATTTCTTGTGCGGTCCGGCGACAGGCGGTGGCACACAAGAGCTCGCTCTTTATCGAAGCCTGGACGGCGGTTTGACGTTTAAACGGGAGCCCTATCCCGTGCTTGGCAACGCGTATTCACTGCGCATGGCAGCTGGGCCCAACGATCATTTATTACTCACCGGTATCTGTGATTCCGGCGAAACGGGCACGAGCTGTCAGCCGGGTGGGATCTTCTTTCGCGATCCGGGAACGCAAAAGGCTGGCCGCCGAACACTGCGGCGCGCCTTGATTTCGGGGCTACGCGGCACAGCCCAGGTTCTTGGTTTTTCCGAGGATGGCAAACGCGCATTCGCTGTGGGCACACGCGACAATGCGACTCAAGCAGCGCTCTTTCTCTCCAAAGACAGCGGCTTTTCCTTCGAGACAACCTTCACCGAAGCGAGCGAAACGCGGGAGGATGCTCAACGACCACCGAAGCCTGGCCTCGGCACAGCACTCCGAGCGGCGAATGGCCCGAACGGAAGTCTGGCTGTCACCTTTGACGGGGGAGGCAAACAAGTCGCGCTCATCTTCGATGAAGCGGGGCAACTTCTGGCTCGCGCGCTCCCGCCGGAAACGGCGCGCTTCCTGGCTGCAGCGGGCACCAACGCCGTCGCTTGGTCGGAGATCACCGGGCACCTGTTTCGAACACTCGATGCGGGAGCTAGCTGGGAGAATCTAGGGCTCTTACCGGCGAAGCTGTGCGAGCCAAGCCAGCGTTGTTCACCAACCCTTGCATGTGAAGCCAGTGGTTGCGTCTTCTCGGATCTACTGACAAAAGTGGGCTGGACACTCCCGGAACAGCCAAAAACGCACCTGCTTGGCGCTCCGGAAGTCTCGACGCAAAAGAATCAACGGCGCGTCCGCACTCCGGTCAGTTGCCAACTCAGTAGCGAACCTTGGGTGCCATTAGCGGGTGCTGCGTACGCTCCCGCCGCCTCCGATGCCGCAATCGGCGAGGTGGATTGGATGCTCCCCGCAGTGCAAGCTCGTGAGCGAAGCGTGGATATCCTGCACCAACGTGGAGCAAGGCTTGAACGGCTTTCGCTCCTAGCGAAGGTTGCCGAACCCGCTCGTTATGCTTTCAACGTGTACTCTCAAATCGAAGGCATTGCCGCCATCCGCTATCCTTTGCCAACGCCTGCAGAGCCACAGCTGCGTGACGTTGAGTTAGCCTGGGCCAATTATTTCACCACAGAAATTGTACACCGCGCCAAGCTGCCCGACGCTGGCGGCTATCTGCCAGGCGATTACAAACAATCTGAACGCGACTCCAAGCTTCAGGAAGCCCAAGCAGATCTCGTGAGCATTGCCGAAGGTGGCGTCTTCGTGCGCCCGCATCAGAGCCCCGGAAATAACCAGATCACGTACTATTTGAACGGGCAGAGTGTGGCGCAGGTCCCACCTGTGCCTTGGCCGAAGAGTTCCCTCGACGCGCGTTTAGCCCCAGAAATTGCAGTGGTTGCCGGTCAGTTTCTGCCGCTGCTCTTGGAAACAGACGGGGCCCTGATAGTGCGCGCGCGCACACAAGCTGACAAATTCGAGTTCTCTCCCATGACAACCGGCCTGCTTTCCGCAGAGGGCGCTCAACTCCTACAACGGCGCAGTATCGTCTATGTGAACGGGACGGCCGCTTTGTATGTGCACCAAGAAGATGCCTTCGGCACATTTTCACAAGCCTCCGTGTTTCCGTTTCAAATCGCAGGCCCACCCGTTGGCTCTCCGCTGCGCGTCCCAACCCAGCTAGATACACCCGATCCGCCATTGAGCTGCAACGACGCCCAAAGAAAGACAACGCCGCGTACGATCTCCCTCTTTACGGGCGGCACCCGGCATCCCGTGTTCATCACACAAGGCTCCGAGCCGTTGCGTACCTTTCTCACCACCAACGCTGTGCTCTACGGAACACTTGAAAATCCCTGCGTTGCGATGTTTGACGCACAGCCGCTCAAGGAAGAGCGCCCTCTGGCCGAACGGGCGCTGGTATCGATCGCCGACAACGGGCGTTCGTTCTTATTTCGACGCAAGGTGAGCGAGGAATTGACCGCTCCCCAGATCGAATACAAACCCATGCACTGCCAGCTTGACGCCTCCATCCCGGTGCCCGAGGAAGTTTATGAAGGCGTGGGCACGCGGGCGATCCGCGAAAAATAAGCTAAAGCGTGGGGTTCAGCGGGTCGTATTCGTCACCCTTACGCGCGGGATGTTTTGATTTTTGGGTTTTCATAGGGTCGCCCATCGTTGAACGTTCCACACGTGGGCTAGGCCTTCCGGAACTACTTGGGCGCGATTTGCGTACAGCGCGGTTCGACGGGGCGTCCGAGGCGCTGTCGTCGTTCGCAGCCTCCGACGAATTCGATCCGATCACTGGCGTTTTCCGCAGCAATTCGCTCGGAACCTCCACAGTTCTGTAAACATCAGCGTATTTTGCGACGAGGGCCTTCACTGCGCGTGGGGTGCCAAAACTTGGAGCGCCCAACATTTGAGCTTCGACACCGAGATAGGAGGCCTCGGAACCAAAAGCATCCGCCGCGCCCAACACCACATCGTTGCGCACCGCGCCAGCCAGGGCGACCAACGCGAGCCCTAACCCCAACAACCCCACCGTTCCACGACTGAGCTTCTCACGAGGAAGCGCCGGGGGCGGCACCGAGAAAACCAACGGAGCCAGGCTCAGGGGCAGCGAGGCAGGACTCACCTCGGAAACAGGCGGCCAGGAGCTTGCACTGGCCAGCGAAACAGGTGGCCGGGATGCTGCGCTCGGCTGAGCATGCGGCTGTCGCACTCTTTCCATCATTCCGCTTTGGGCAGTGGAAGTGCGCATCGGTCCGTCGACCCGCCGAGCGGGAGCGCTTTCAGGGGCCTGCGACCGCACCGCACTGCTATCAGCAGCTGCTGACTGGCCCTTCGCCTCCGGCTCTGCATCTAGGCCAAGAACGCTACCGAGCGAAGCCCAGCGCACCATACCTGGATTCCAGACCTGCGTTTCATCATCAATGATGCTCAGTCGATAGAAATCATCCAGCTGCTCCAGCGAAAGGGTGCGTACATCGCCCTGCGCGACCTGCACTTGCCAGCTCTCTTCTACCTCGTCGTCGTCATCCATTAGCTCATGACTTAAATCGGCGGCGCTTTGCACGATGCTGTTCCTTTCACCAGACACGAGATTTTCGACTGGCTCCCTGTTGTAGCAAGCTACTCGCCTCAGGGTAGAGGTGATCTGCTCGTCAAGCGCGCAGAGATGTGACTGAATTCGATCACTACCAAATGATTCCACTGTTAAAGGACTGAGTCGCAGTTGACTGCTGACCCGGCAGTATCTTGTCGCCAAGCGCCAAAGATGGAGGCAAGGTGCTTTCAGAACTGAGGTGCAGCATGGGTCGCAATGATTGGCAGCGGATGGGAAATGAAGAAAATTTCGTCGCAGTGAGCGCACCACCGAAGAAAACGGGAGTCCTTCCTATTCTCGGCGTGCTGGTTGCACTGGGCTCCCTCGGAGTGCTCGTGAGCTATTATTTGCCGCTTTATCGCGCCCACGAGACGCTCAACGGCGAGTACGTGAAGCTTGCGATTCACGGCCGTGAGCAGCAAGAGCAATTGGAACAGTCGGTGACGGCGCTGAAGCGCACTGCCGCCGATCGCGATCAGCTGAAAGCCGCACAAGGCTCGGCCCGCGTGGATACCGAAGCAGCGCGTGCCAATTTGGCTGCGCTCAACAAGGCACTCACCACGGAGCTAGCACCGCAAACTGATAAGAAGCTTATCGCACTCTCCTCAACCGAAGCAGCGATCGAAATTCAGTTTCAGAGCCCGACGCTATTTCGCAATGACGCGAGCGCTCCCACAGCGCTCGGCAAAGATTTGCTGTGCCGTATCGCGCGAGCAGCCGGCAAAGCGGCGGTGAAGTATAGCGTCGTTGGAGCTGCCTCCAGCAGCGATACTAAGCAACGGGCGCTGCTCAAAGTGTTTCCTTCGCCTTGGCACCTCAGTGCTGCGCGGGGCGCCAGCGCGGCCCAACTGCTGGCTGACGCTTGTAAAGTAGCTCCGAGCGCCATTCTCGCCTCGGGGAGCCCGAGCACGGAAGCCACGCCAGCAGCGCTTTTGACCCTCAAGCTCAGCCTGTAAAACGGCTGAATTGAAGCTTAAACGGGGGCCACTCGGCCTTCTTGCGCTCGCCGGTGATACAAGCTCCGCGTGGACGCACAGAACGAACAGCCGGGCTTCGAGGCCATTCCCGATTTGGAACTCACACCCGAGATCCTGAAGGCCTTTGCAGAAGATCGCATTAGCATACCAACCAGCGTGCAGCGGCTCGCTATCCTACCCATCCTTGCCGGCAAACACGTGGTGCTGAAATCCGGAACCGGCACCGGCAAGACGCTGGCCTATACCCTTCCAATCCTTCAGAGACTTCGAACTTCAAGTGAAGGCCGCGCGCTCTGCATCACGCCTGCCACCGAGCTGGCCATCCAGATCCAGAGAACGATCGAGCGTTACCGCGACCCAAGCATCAAAGTGGGTGCGCTGGTTGCGAGCGGCAATGCTCGGAAGCAAAGATCGGACATTCAGAAGAGCACGCGTTTCATTGTAGGAACGACGGGGCGCGTGCTTGAGATGTATGCCGAGCGCAAATTGAAGGGCGTGACGACCGTGATTCTGGACGAGCCCGAACCCATTTTGGCCAGTAAAGGTGCCAGCTTCTTGCTCGAAGTGCTGTCCCGCCCTGAGCCGAAGCTGCAGCTGATCCTGGCGGGTGCAACGTTGGGGAAACACGCCGAGGCGCTCATTCAACGCGTCATGGGTGCGGATGCGGTGCGACCCGAAATTGAAGAGAGCCCGCTCCACACGCACATTCAACACCATTTCGTGCCGGTGCGGGATCCTTCGCAGAAGGACCTCTCCATCGCGCGTTTCTTTCGCAACAATCGCTGCCGGCAAGCGATTCTATTCGTGAATCAGCCCCATTTGATTCGGCATGTCTATCGCTTTCTCAAAGATAGCGGTGAATATCCAGTAACGGTGAGCCACGAGCGCTCCAAGGCTGAATGCAAGCAAGCCTTGATCGATTTCGCGCGCGGTGATGTGAACGTGCTCATCACCACGGACCAAGCCGCAACGGGCCTCGACATTCCCGATGTTGAATGGGTACTGCACTACGAGCTACCAACCTCCGCTGCAGGTTATCTTCACCGAGCGGGCCGCACCGGCCGAGCTGGAAAGTCTGGCACCTCCGTCGTGTTTGTGAGCGAATCGGAGCGAGCTTTGTTGAATCGATTCGGCCGCGAGCTTGAGCTCAATATTCCAATTTTTCCCCGCGATTCTTGACCCCCACGCGCCCGGCGCTAGCTACGGATCTGCGCCCAGGCTTCTGCTGTCAGCTGCGCAATCCCCCGCGGGACGCGCTCCAGACGAAACTCGGAAACCAGCTCCTCCGCACGCACGCGTTCGCCACTCGGGATCCCCACTGAATTGGCCACCCACTTGATAACCGCTCGCGGATCAACACCCGTTTCTCGGAGCGCCAACAGCGACAGCGGGCTGTTACGTTTCGCCAAACGTTGCCCTTGCTCGTCGACCACGAGCGGCACGTGGACCCATTCGGGAGTTGGCAGATCTAAGCTCTGATAGAGCAGGGCTTGGCGTGCGGCGCTCGGAAGTAAATCATCACCCCGCACGACCTCCGTCACGCCCTGTGCTGCGTCGTCCACCACCGTCGCCAGTTGATAAGATGTCGCCCCATCTCGCCTCACAATCACAAAATCTCCCACCTCACGCTGCACATCGAATTCATGTGGACCTGAGAATGCGTCCGACACGGACACGGGCGCTTCTCCAGTCTGGAAACGGACCGCCGCGCCACCGTTGCCCCGCTTTGCATCTTCTAAAGACGCGAATCGAATGCGACACGTGCCGGGGTAGCGGAGCTCCCGATCCTCGGTGTGTGGTGCGCTTTGGACTCTTTCAAGCTCGGAACGTGAACAAACACAGGGAAAAGCCAGGCCTTGTGCGAGAAGCTGGCTCGCAACCGCGCGGTAGGCATCGCTTCTTTTGGATTGCCATAACACTTCCCCTTCCCAGGTTAACCCTAGCCATTCGAGATCTTCGAGCGCGCGCTCACTCATGCCGGGCCTCAGGCGTTCCGCATCCAAATCATCGATTCGCAAGCGCAGGTGTCCACCCCGTGAGAGGGTGTGCCAAAAAGCTAAAAGGAATGAGCGAGCGTGTCCTAAATGCAGATGTCCGGTGGGGCTTGGCGCCAGGCGCCCGATGGGCCGTGGTGACGTCACGAACGGAGCCACCAAGATCGCTATTCCCGGCTGCAAGCACACGAGGCGGCGCGATTCTGACTTCGCGCGAACTCATCTTTGGCACCGGTGCAGTGATCACTGCCCTCACCCGCTATCCGACAAATCCCACGCGCGGCGCGCTCCATCGACCCAAGCGCCCGGCAAATTCGCACGCACCGTTCAGAGCCCGGCAAGCTCGCAGGGCCACTCGGCGCACTCGACGGCGCCTGTTCAGCGGCTGCAGCGGGCGCACTCGCTTTCGGGGCGCTCGACCCGCGCGAGCGTGCTTCGTCATCAGACGTTGGTGCGTTGCCACTCGACCCGGCATCCGCTTCGGAGCGCTTCGACGGCTCATCACGCGAAGAAACCGCCAAATCCTCAACCTCGCGCCGAGCAGACTCAAATGCGCGCAGCGCTTGCGCAAGATCGGCGTACTCGAGCTCGGACTTCTTGCTCGACGTGGGGCCGCTTGGCGACTCGGGAGACTCGAGCGGAGGAGCTGCTGCCGGCGTGGCGTCTTGTGTCCGAGGCTGGTCCGCTTCTTGGTGGCGTGCGGCACACGCCCCGAGCAACACGCCCATGAGCGGCACGCAATACCGTTTCAGATTCACGGCTCCCCTATCAGGTAAGCGAGCCAGCCCGGCTGATTCTCAGCCACCCGCCTCGGGCGATAATCTTCAACGTCCACATCTTCGCTCGCATCCCAGTAGACCGTCACTTTGGAGAAACCTGCTTCGAGCATCAGCTCCTGCAGCTCAGGCAACGTCCAATGCCGCCAAGTATAGGAGAAAGCCTCCTTCAACCGAGTTCCATCGGGGAATTCGAAATGGATGTGATTGACGGCGATGCCATTGATGGGATCAAAGGACGCCTGATCCCAAATATACTTGAAGCCCTTCACCGTGCGCATCTCGCACATCGGCTCATTCCCTTCCCAGCCACCAAATGCGTCGGCTATGAAGAGGCCTCCTTTGGCGAGCCCAGCACGAGCAGCTTTGAAATAATTCCGGAGTGCAGGGCGATCTTGAAAGATCCAATAACTAAAGTTGAAAGCACAAACGATATCGTGCTTGCGGCGCACCGGCTTCATCACGTTTTGCTTGAGAAGCTGAATGCTCTCCGCCAAGTCGCCCAGCGGGCGAATGTTGTGAACGAAGCCCCAATCCAGAACTTCTTTGTCGATGTCCACCCCCGTGGCCGTGTACTTCGGGCTAGCCTTCACCCATTCGGTACACAAGAGAGCGGTGCCGCAAAAGTCCTCGCGCAATGAGAGCGCTGTGGTGCCGCGGTGCTTCTTAAACATGCGTTGCAACACCAACACCTCCTCCTTCGGGTCCTGAACGGACATCTGATAGAGGGCGTGGCGATCAGCCGTTTTGGCGGTGAGGCGGGATTTCTTCTTAGGCTTCTTGGGAAGCTTCTTGGTAGTTTTCTTCTTGATAGCCACGATTGTTTCCTAAAGGAGAGCTCAATTGGTACTCACTCGTGGCAAGCTTGGCAATCCTAGCGCGCCAGGAGCTTTCGAAGTGCAGCGCAATCGGTCAGAAGTGCCCAAGTCTTGCGGTCGGCGACATAGGAGAAGAGCACACGAGCGTTGCTTTCGGCGAATGAAATATCGGTGAAAACTCGGCTGTTTGCTAACGTGAGGGCGGCTCCAATCTTCTGCCCATCAAACGCCCGCACCTGGAGCTGCTGACGCGCTCCGGGCGAAGCATCAACCGGTGTCACAGAAAGTAGGAATGTCTCCCCACAAACCTTCGCGACATCGAACGGTGCCGGATCCAACCCGTTCGGGTACAGCATCCAAGCCGCAACCAACGCCGGTTGGGGCGCATTCCCAAGTGCCAAGCGTGCTAGTCCAAAGCTTGAAATATCGCGTTCGATGGGCAAAAAAGCAAACAAGCCCGAAGGGCTTGGGCCGAGGTGCACTTCAGTCATGGGCTGCGTCGTCCCACCAACCCAGAGCACCACATCCTCACTCAAGCGGCTTTTTTCAGGCGCCGACAAGACCCGCGCGTGCAAGGAGCTCATGCCAGTGCGAGCTTCAAGCGATACCGCCCACAAGTTACCTTCATCTTCAGCGAGGCTGACAGAGTTAGCCGAAGACTCATCGGGCGACAGCAACAGATTGACATTTGGTTCGAGCCACAAGCGAGCGACCAAACGGTCCGGCGGCAGCTTGGCAATGTAAGCGACAGCTACCTTTCCGCGCACGCGAGCTACCTGCACACGAGTGCCATCGCGAGCATCGGTGGCTAAAACCTGTAGCGCCGCGGCAGCAGCGGTGCGTCGGCGTAACAGGCGACCCCCCGAGATAAAGTAGGCAAAATCGCCCAAAACAGCCGGCCCACGCCCCCATGAAACCAAGTTTTCTGGGTTCACCGAAACAGGCTCAACCCCAGCCGCGGAAAGCCGAGCGAGCAGCACCTGGTCATCGCGAGTGATCATCACGACCCCATCCTTGGACGCAGTTGCCGGCCCGGCGGGACCCACGTCAAAGCGTCGGATTGGTTGGCTGGGAAGATCGGATGCCGGAGGCGGTTCATCCACCGTCTCCGGCGGAACCGGTGGCTGCGTTGGAACCGGCGTCGCGTTTGGAACCAGTGGTTGGATCTCCGTTGCCGGCACGACCACCGCCTGCGGGGCCTTCTGGGCTTGGGCTGGCACTGGTTCAGATCGAGTCTGACAGCCACACGCCACGTGGGTCAGGATGAAACCAGCGAGGAGCGCCCGATGAGGCAGGCTAAAACGCACGTGTCACGATCTTTCCTCGCTCCCACTCGAATATCAAGTTCACCTAACGCGACACGGCTACCGTTCCGAAGCAGTCATGATAGAAGAGCGGCACATGCTCCCTCGTTTCTCGACCACCACGCTCAGCCTCTGGCTGGTTACGGTCGCGGCTGGCTGCGCGCACAATCCCGAACCAAAGAGTGCTGGGCGCCTGCCTCTGCCGCCCGGGGCAGGCTCCTCGTGGAGCGCTCCGTCGGAGGTCGTCCCCGAGCTTTCGCAAAAGCCGGCGCCTGAGGGACCTCGGGGAGAATCTCCATCAGTACCGTCAACCACAGATGCGATTACATTCGCTGCTCCGCCCGGGGCACGCTCGCTGCCCAAACTGGAATTGAAGAACGTCGGGCTGCATGTCGGCGGGGGTCCTAACGATGCCGCCACGCATCATGCGTTTGCGGCTCCCATCGGTTTGGTGTTCGGAGAATTTCAGAGGTGTTACCGCTCGGTGGAGCTCCCGAGGCCCCTCGCCATCTATGGCGTCGATCTGGTGGTGGAGCCCGGAAGCGGCCGCGCCAAAGTCCGCACGGTTCGCACCAAGTTGGGTGGCAAAGCCTTCCTTGAGTGCCTGCAAAGCGTTCTGGAAGCCGTGCATTTTCAGAACCCACTGAAGAAGCCGACCAGCGTGAGTTACTCGCTGCGCTTTGCGCTTTCGGGTCTCGAAGCTGACTCGCCGAAGCGCTAGCCGAAGTGCTCAGCGAAGCGCTGATTGTGGGAATGCTAAACCGCAGCCCACTCCGAGCGTGAAGTGTGGTGGCTCATTGGCTAGTGCTGAGAGCTTGGATTCAAGCTTCAAATTGACCTGCACTCGCCCTTGGATCCACTGCCGTGCGGGAGCTGCAGCCAGACCTCCCAGCCAGGAGCCGAGCTGCGCGTTCAAGAATGCTGAACTGATTTCTTGGCAAGAGAGCGAACCCGCCAACGCCGCCACAATCCTTGGTTCGTGAGCAAGACTCTCTAACCTCCCCGAGCCGGACAATCCCAGCTTGCCTGCTCGGAGAGAAATCACCGGGAATTGTGCTGATTCGTACGCCGGATCGAGCGTCCATTGGGCCCTCAGGAAGGCCCGTTCTCCGAAGAGACCAACACCCAACGCCGTCAACTTGGGCGCTTTCATGCCCTCCAAAGTTAACTCCACATCACCCGCCGGTTGTCCCGCAACTTGCCGCGGGAAGCGCGCATGCGCTGCACCCGAAACCGAGCTCGCAACCTCCGCCGACCCACCGACAAGAGACGCCAACCGCAGGCTTGCGAACTGGGCGTCTACCGTTATCTCTTCGGAGCCAAAACTTGCCGTCGCCTGGAAGCTGCCGTCACCAGGCTTTGCCTTGTTGCGTAGTACCCAACGCTCTGTGCTGAGATCACCGGCAAGATTGCCTAAGCTCGCCCCGAGCAACGTGACGTTTGGAACATCGAAAGTGATGAGCGTTCCACGCTGTTCAAAAGACATATCCTGAAGGCTGACCCAAGGAACGCTGGCTGTCGGCTCACTCAAAGCAATCGAAAGATGCTCTCCCCGGACTTGGAGGCTTTCGTTCGAAGGGCTGTGCTCTGGCTCCTCTCGCCCATCAGAACGTTGCACCCAGGCACGCACGTCCGAACGAGTGAAATGGCCTTCCGCGACGACGTTCGAAACGATAACGCGTTGAGCGCTCAATCCCACAAATTCAACACGCAGCGTCCCGATGCTGCCATTCACCGCGGGCCTCGATTGCGTCTGAAACGTCGAACTTTCGAGCTCCACGTAAAGCAACCCAAAGTTTACCTCACCGGGCAACAACAGAATGCCACGTTCAGCACACCGCCGTTGAGCCTCCGCCAGCACATACCTTCGCAGCCCCAACCATGCCAACCCGCCGAGTAGCGCTAACGTCCCGAGGACAACTGCCGTACGAATGAGCCACCGACCCTGCATCACCCACTTCTAGCCCTTCCGCTGCCCCCGCTCAACGGAGGGGGCTCCAAGTGCTATAGCGTCGCAGATGTCCGCCCCCACCTATCTCACGCCCGACGGCGCCAAGAAACTTTCCGATGAGCTGAAGCAGCTGCTGAACGTTGAGCGCGCAAAAGTGGTGCAGGAGGTTTCCGATGCGGCCGCCATGGGAGACCGTTCGGAAAATGCCGAGTACATCTATGGCAAGAAGCGCCTGCGTGAGATCGATCGCAGGATCCGCTTCGTCATGAAACGCCTTGAGAATGCGGTCGTGGTCACCCAAGAAGAGCGACGTCTCGATATTGTTGCGTTTGGGGCTCGCGTGCGCGTGCGTGACGAAGACGGGAAGGAAAGTGCGTATCAGATTGTGGGCCCCGATGAAGCCGATCCGACGGCACGCCGTATCAGCTTTCATGCGCCGCTCGGTAAAGCACTGATGAAGCGGAAAGTTGGGGATTTTGTCACCGTGGCTCGCCCAGCTGGGGAAATGGAAATTGAGATCCTAGCGATCGAATATTCCTAGCTTTTCGGGGTGAGCGATCCATGGCAATTTCCCCCGCGAGTGCCTGCATGGGGCCCGAAGCATGATCGGCGTGGCAGTGTTCTTGCGGAGTGGGCTCCCGCTATTTCTTGGGCTTGAAGAGTTCGTTGTGGGTCTCCGTGAGGAGAGCCTGCAACGGAACGTTATCCGGTACTCTTGAGAGATCGACTTTGGCGACATTCTCGGGCGTCGCGAAAGCGCCACCGAACCAATCGTTGTTGCTGAACATGTTGTACCGGTATTCGCCGAAGGCGCGCATATCGTAACACTTGAGCAGACGGCGAAACCTCAGCACTTCCTGGATATTGATGCCGGAAGGATCGCTCTCCAATTCGTACCCCAGGTAGCGTGAATACGGGTCGTTATCCAAGCGAGCGTCAAGCTTTGAAAGGATGCGCGTCTCCATTTCAGAAAGCGGACTCTGAACCGGAAAAATACCCAGCATTTCCTCAAAGTGTGACGGCTGATGCATACCAAAGCTCAACGTGTGCACGAGTGGCGATTGCAGGCAAAATCGAGCATTAAATTGAATGGGCGTGAGCGGCAGCGTGAGCTCGCGCAACAGCTCCGACGGATTGAACAGATTTCCGCCCTTATCATTGGGTGAAATAATAAACACACCCATGTCGTGGAGCGCTGCCAGCTGGATGGCGCCCCAATTGCGTTGCCAAAAGTAATACCAATGCAGATTCACGAAGTCGAAAAGATCTGTCGAAATGGCCTCGCAAATCGTTCGATATCCACCGTGGGTACTAAAGCCTAGGCTGCCGATGATTCCCTGCTCTTGATAGGACTTGAGCACGTCGATCGGGCCACCCTTCACCAGGATGTCGCGCAGCGTTCCGGGCGAGTTAACTCCGTGCCATGCGTAAAGGTCGAAGTGATCCATCTGCAGCCCGGCGAGCTGCTCCTCGATCGAGCGCTTGACATCATCACCTGTGCGCGGCCCGCCTTTAGTCATGAAGAAGTAGCTGGAGCGAGGGATCTTGAGCTCTTGGTTCAGGGCTCGCCCATAACAGTGCTCACTTTTACCGTAGCCTTGGGCCGTTTCGATGTGATTGATGCCAGCCGCGAAGGCGCGTTCAATCGAATCACAACACTCCTCCAACATGTCAGCGGGCACCTCGGTCCGCGGCTGTTCCCAGCCATGCGGGAAGCGCATGCCGCCCAGCGTAACGACGCTGAGCGCAAGATTGGTGCGACCAAATCGCCGATACTGCATCGGCGCTCGCTCGCCCCGCCGCACTATGGGCGAATCAGTGGACGCAGACATTTGCGCCCAGAATGCACCCTCGGCCCTGCTCAAGCAAGGCATTGCGGCGAGCGACTGTCAGCTGTCCGAAGACTAAGGTCCTCGTGGGCATGCCTCGGATGGGCTCACCAGATAGTAAGCATGCGAACTATCTCGCGATTGAAAATGAGAGCCCCTACGCCAGCTCCATGCGCCTGCTCTTTTGCTGCGCGCCCCCTTGCGCCTGCTCTTTTGCTGCGCGCCCCCTTGCGCCTGCTCTTTTGCTGCGCGACCCCATGCGCCTGCTCTTTTGCTGCGCGCCCCCTTGCGCCTGCTCTTTTGCTGCGCGCCCCCCTACGCTGCTACTAGAGCAGCTCGGAGCCCGGAAAGAAGTAAGCGCCTTCGAGACGGCCATTCTCTTCGGAATCCGAACCATGCACGGCATTTTCGCCCACGTTGGCGCCGTAGAGCTTGCGAATCGTGCCTGCGGCTGCCTTCGCCGGATCGGTGGCTCCAATCACGTCACGGTAATGCTGAACAGCGTTTTCGCGTTCGAGTGCAAGAACCACCACGGGGCCACGAGTCATGAACTCAACGAGCTCACTGAAGAAGCCCCGCTCGCGATGAACCGCGTAAAATCCCTCAGCCTGAGGGCGAGACATCTGAAGCTGTCTCATCGTAACAATGCGAAAGCCTTCGTCGAGTAAGCGCTGGATGATGGCGCCTTGGGTACGTTTCTCAACGGCGTCGGGTTTGATGATGCAAAGAGTTCTTTGGGTTGCCATAAAAATTCTCCGGTCGTTTGCCCCTCAGCGCGGCCCTACTTAGGCGAAGATGGTCCGTAGAAACAAGCCCGAAACGGGCGGCCTTAGAGCATGCTCTTCAAGGTGACGCCCATTTCCGCGGGCGAGGGCGCCATGCGGACGCCTGCAGCTTCGAGCGCTGCGATCTTGTCCTTGGCTGTGCCCTTGCCGCCGGAAATGATGGCTCCGGCGTGCCCCATGCGCTTGCCTGGGGGTGCCGTGGCACCGGCGATGAAGCCAGCTACCGGCTTTTTCATGTACTTCTTGATGTACTCGGCAGCGCGCTCCTCGGCATTGCCACCGATCTCGCCCATCATCATGACCCCTTCGGTGTTTGGGTCTTCGTTGAAGAGCTTCAGGGCATCCACGAAGTCCATTCCACCCACGGGATCCCCACCAATGCCGATGCACGTGGACTGACCCATGCCGAGGGCGGTGAGCTGGCCTACTGCCTCATAGGTGAGTGTGCCAGAACGCGACACCACGCCGAACTTGCCGGGGCGGTGAATATGGCCGGGCATGATCCCGATTTTGCAAGCGCCAGGTGTGATGACGCCCGGGCAATTCGGCCCGATTAACGTTACGGCTTTGCCCTCAATCGAACGCCGCACCCGGATCATATCCATTACGGGCACGCCTTCGGTGATGCACACCACCAACCTGCAGCCAGCATCCACGGCTTCAAGAATGGCGTCCGCCGCACCCGGTGCAGGCACGAAGATACAGGACGTATCCGCGCCTGTTTGGGCTACCGCTTCGGCCACCGTATCGTACACCGGAATTTTGACGGCTTTTCCGTCAGCATCCACCGCCTCGAACAGCTCACCGCCTCGATGAGGTGTGCAGCCGGCAACAATCTTGGTGCCGTAAGCGATGCATTGCTTTGCGTGAAAGGAACCTGCAGAGCCTGTGATGCCCTGCACGACAACTCGCGTATCTGCTCCAACTAAAACCGCCATACTCTATTTCTCACCTTCTCCGCTTTCCGCGAGCATCAGGCCGCAGCTACGGCCGCGACAATTTTCTTTGCACCATCAGCCATGGTGTCGGCGGCTTGGATCTTGAGGCCACTTGCATTCAAGAGCTTTCGGCCCTCGTCCACATTCGTCCCCTCCAGGCGAACCACGAGTGGCACCGTGAGGCCCAGCTCCTTGGTGGCGGCGATAACACCTTCAGCGATCACATCGCAGCGCATGATCCCGCCGAAAATATTGACGAAAATCCCCCGAACTTTCGAGCTCGAAAGGATCATCTTAAAGGCCTTGGTGACCTGCTCCTTGGTAGCACCACCGCCCACATCCAAGAAATTCGCCGGGGTGCCACCATGGTGTTGGATGATATCCATCGTTGCCATCGCAAGACCCGCACCGTTAACCAGGCAGCCAATATTGCCGTCCAAGGAAACGTAACTCAAACCCGCATCCTGAGCTTGAAGCTCAACCGGATCCTCTTCGTCCTTGTCCATCAGCTCGTTCCACTCACGATGCCGGAACTTAGCGTTGTCGTCGAAGGTGACTTTGCCATCGAGTGCGACAATCTCGCCGGTCTTGGTCACGACCAACGGGTTGATTTCGCAGAGCGAACAATCTTCTTTCTCGAACAACAGCGCGAGCTTGCTGAGAAGAGCCACAAAGCTCTGCGTCGTCGCTTTGGGATCGGGCACGCCTTCGCCAAGCTTGAGGCCAAAGGCGAGCTTTCGCGCCTGATAGCCGGTGAGCCCAACCGTAGGATCGATGTGCTCGGTGAGGATCCGATCGGGTGTTTCCTCGGCCACTTTTTCGATTTCCACGCCACCTTCAGTGGAAGCCATGATGGCAATCTGGCGCTTGTCGCGATCCACCACCAAGCCCAAGTAGAGCTCGCGTGCGATATCGAGCCCCTGCTCAACATACAGGCGCCGCACCTTCTGACCTTCGGGGCCCGTCTGGTGCGTGACGAGCTGCATGCCCAAAATCTTGCTCGCTGCCTCCCGCACTTCGCTGGTGCCACCTTTGACCACCTTGACGCCGCCGCCTTTACCGCGACCGCCAGCGTGGATCTGAGCCTTCACGACCACCACGGGGATCTTGGTTTCCGCGATCAGCGTGTCTGAGGCCGCGACCGCTTCATCCACCGTCAGGCACATTTGCCCTTTGGGCACCGGGATGCCGTAGCGTGAAAAGATTTGTTTCGCCTGATATTCGTGGATCTTCATGCTTTGGCCTTTACGATATCGACAACCTTCTGCACGCTCTCAGCGCTTGCCTTGAGCATGGCCTTCTCCTCGGCCGTGAGCGTGAGCTCAATGATCTTCTCGACGCCACCCGAGCCGATCACCGTGGGAACACCCATGTAGAGGTCGGTGTAGCCGTACTCGCCTGTGAGGTACGCCGCGCAGGGCAAGAGGCGCTTCTGATCCAACAGATACGCTTC
>JBBSBI010000113.1:0-17445 GCA_038251425.1 Polyangiales bacterium | reverse complement strand
TGGTGGCAGTTTTGGAACAGCCCGAAGGCATTGGCGGGCCGCTCGTCGAAAAGGCCGGAGCGAACGCCAAAAAGCTCGCGGAAGACTTCAAAGCTCGGCTAGAGACGTTGCCGCGTGTGACTGGCGGCGGGGAGCCAACCTTGAGTCGGCGGTCGACACCGCTCTTTCATGCTGCGGAAGATGAGGCCAAGCGTCTGAAGGACGACTTCGTTTCGGTGGAGCATTTCCTGCTCGCCGGCGCTAAGCAAGATAAAGATATCCAGGCGATCTTGGATCGACATGGGCTTTCCTACGACAAGCTCCTGCATGCGTTGGCAGCGGTGCGTGGCAGCCAACGCGTCACGGATCAAGATCCCGAGGGCAAATTTCAGGCGCTGGAGAAATACACTCGGGATCTGACCGCGCTCGCACAGCGTGGAAAAATCGATCCGGTGATTGGGCGCGACGAAGAGATCCGGCGCGTGATGCAGGTTTTATGTCGCCGAACGAAGAATAATCCAGTCTTGATCGGCGAGCCCGGCGTGGGAAAGACGGCGATTGCCGAAGGTATCGCGCGCAGAATCGCCACTGGAGATGTGCCCGAGTCGCTTCGCGACAAGAAGCTCTTGGCGCTCGATTTGGCGAGCATGATCGCGGGCGCAAAGTTCCGCGGTGAATTCGAAGATCGTTTGAAAGCCGTGCTGAAGGAGGTGGAAGCCTCAAGCGGCGGAATCATTCTCTTCATCGACGAGCTGCACACGTTAGTGGGTGCCGGCGCCGCCGAAGGCGCGATGGACGCGGCAAACATGCTGAAGCCTGCGCTGGCGCGCGGCGAGCTCCGATGCATTGGTGCGACCACGCTCGATGAGTACCGAAAACACATCGAGAAAGATGCGGCCCTCGAGCGGCGTTTTCAGCCGGTGATCGTCGATCAACCGTCGGTGGAGGATACGATCGCTATTTTGCGCGGGCTGAAGGAGCGTTACGAAACGCACCACGGCATTCGGATCAAGGATTCGGCGTTGGTGGCTGCCGCAACGCTCAGCCATCGCTACATTACTGAGCGTTTTTTGCCAGACAAAGCGATCGATTTGGTCGACGAAGCTGCCAGCAAGATCAAGATGGAGATCGACAGCATGCCGGTCGAAATCGACCAGGTAGATCGCAAGCTGTTGAAGCTTCGCATCGAAGAGCAAGCGCTCAAACGCGAACCCGATAAGGCGAGCCAGACACGGATGGTAGCGCTATTGCGAGAGATCTCGGAGCTGTCTGGCGATCGTGATCGGATGCGCGCCCAGTGGCTGAAGGAAAAAGAGGTGATTTCGCAGCTGCGCGACGTGCAGCGCGAGACCGAAGAGCTGAAGCTCAAAGCCGAGCAGGTGGAGCGCTCCGGAGATCTCGGAAAAGCGGCTGAAATTCGCTATGGAACGCTGCCAGCCGTCGAGCGCAAGACGGCGGAGCTCCACACCGAGCTCTCGCGCGTGCAGGAGCACGGCTCCTACTTACGCGAGGAAGTCGGCGATGAAGATATCGCAGCCATCGTGTCCAAATGGACCGGCGTGCCAGTCTCTAAGATGCTGGAAGGTGAGATGCAGAAGTTGCTCCGGATGGAGCAAGATCTTCGGCAACGTGTGATTGGGCAAGATGAAGCTCTGGTCGCCGTTGCCAACGCTGTGCGTCGCTCACGTGCCGGTTTAGGTGATGAGAATCGCCCGATTGGCTCATTCCTGTTTTTAGGCCCAACCGGTGTGGGCAAGACAGAAACGGCCCGGGCGTTGGCGGAGTTCTTGTTTGACGACGAGCGCGCGATGATCCGGATCGACATGAGCGAATACATGGAGCGGCACTCGGTCTCGAGGCTGATTGGCGCACCTCCCGGCTATGTGGGGTACGACGAAGGCGGCCAACTCACCGAGCCCGTGCGACGTCGCCCGTACAGCGTGATCCTGTTCGACGAAGTGGAAAAGGCTCATCCCGACGTTTTTAACACACTCCTGCAATTGCTCGACGATGGTCGGCTCACCGATGGCCAGGGGCGCACCGTCGATTTCAAGAACACAGTGGTGATCCTCACGAGCAACATCGGAACCACAGAGCTTGGCGAGATTGAAGCCCGTAGTGATCTGAGCGATCAAGAAAAGAAGGACCTCTCGCAGAAGATGGCGCTCGCCGCGCTCCGCACGCACTTTCGCCCAGAGTTCATCAATCGTTTGGATGAGATTGTGATCTATGGGCGCCTCGGGCGCGAACAGATCCGCAACATCGTGGATATTCAGCTCGCCTACCTAAGAAAACGCCTCGCAAAGCGCGATTTGGTGCTCGAAATGGGCGATACCGCTAAGGACTTTTTGGCCGAAACGGGCTTTGATCCCCAGTTTGGCGCGCGACCCCTGAAGCGTGCGATCCAGAAGCAGGTGGAAGATCCCCTGGCGCAGCGCATTCTCGGCGGCGAGTTTCCTCCTGGAACACACATCCTTGCGGAGCGCACGATGGAGGGAAAGCTCAGCTTCACGGCTCAGATGCCGGTTGCACCCTCTCCGGTTGCATCCGTGGCCGTAAGCTAGCGCCCAGACAAGTTAGGCGTTGGGTTGGGGTAAAGCAGACGGCGCCGCTTCGGCAAGCTTGGCTGCAACCAGCTCCAGATATTTCTCCCACGGAAAATGCTTGCCAGGATCAGTGTGTGTCGATTTTTTGAAGGCCCGGGTGACGTCGTTATGGCCGCAAATGCCGCGCTTTTTAGCGATCAGATCCGCTGCGCTGAGCCGCACCGCAGGGATGGAATAGCGCTCACAGATTTCAGCACAAAGCGCAGCCGACCGCTCCAGCAGAGCTTGGGAGTAAGCATCTGCCCAATTCACGGCGCTCTGGGCAGCAAAGCCAGCGTGTTCCAAGTGGATACCGTTACGATTGGCGCCGGGCGCGGCCCAGGCAACATCTTTTTCACGCACGCAAGCCACCACTTCAGTATTATCCAGACAATAGTGCGCGCTTGATTTTGGCGCCGTAGCTCCGGCGAACCAGCGCGCGACCGCTCGCGCAGTTCCAGGCTTTTCTGCAGCCTCCATCGTGTGCAGCACCACGAGCTCAATGACGCGCCCCGCGGGCACAGCGGTGTAATTCTTGGCCTGTATGAATTCCATGCTTCCCTCTCCTTGAATGGGCCAACGGGCCCGCTATTTGTTCGCCCTGTTGAACTCCGAACAGCGCATTTTTCGGGATTTCGCTAGGTGGGGTCAAGTGTCAATGATTGCGTGTGTTGATTTGTACGGCCTGCTGTGTTGATGAAGTGATCCGGTTCTATGACGACGCGTGTGCTCTTGATTCGACACGGTGCCACCGTCCTCACGGCCGAGGATCGTTTCGCGGGGTCAACAGATGTGGACCTGTCCGAAGAGGGCCGGAACCAGGCCGAGAGTCTCGGACAGCGCTTGCTCACCGAAAAGCTCGCCGCTGTGTACACGAGCCCGATGAAGCGTACGCGGGACACGGCAGGTTTCATTGCCCGGGGGCATGGCTTGCTGCCTCTCGAACGTCCAGGCCTGAGAGAGATCGATCATGGCCACTGGGAGCAGTTAACCCGAAAGCAAGTTGAGCTCCGTTTTGCCGACGAGTACCTAGCTTGGGAGCAGGATCCTTTTAGCTATGCGCCAGAAGCTGGTGAGTCCGGCGCTTCGGTGATGTCGCGGGCGCTGCCGGTGATGCGAGAGATCGTGGTCAGCCACCCGGGAGAGACGGTGGCCGTCGTTTCACACAAGGCCACCATCCGGCTTATTTTGTGCGCATTGCTCGGGATCGACGCGCGCGGCTACCGGGACCGGCTCGATCAATCGCCCGCCTGCCTGAACGTGCTCGACTTCAAAGATCCGGTGCGAGCGCGCCTCATGACGTACAACGACACTTCCCACTATGCCGTTCAGCCGCGCCGCTCCCAGGCACAGCTTTCCAAGTGGTGGGATGCCGAAGAGGGCGCATCCGCGTCAAAACCTGTGATGCCGTAACCTGATTAAAGAGACCAGCCTGCCATGTTTCCGAATGAACCGTATCCCGATCCGGAGTCGCCCGTTCCGCCGAAGGTCGTAGAGCTGCAGGCTGCGGAGTCGCCTGTTCCGCCGAAGGTCGTGGAGCTGCAAGCTTCGGAGTCGCCCGTTCAGCCCAACGCCGTAGAAGAGCCCGATTCGGAGTCGGAGGCTGGTGAAGAGGTCGATGCGCTAGGTTGGGCGGGCCCGAGCCGCAGCCAAGTCAAGCGTGAAGCCGAAGCGGTGAGTAAGTTGGGGCAAAAGCTCACGGAGCTCTCGCTCGGGGAGCTTCAACATTTGCCGATCAGCGCGGAAGTGCTGGAAGCTGTGGAGGTGTGGCGCAAACTCAAGCGCGGCGCACAAGGCCGCCAATTGCGCCGGATTGGCTCTTTGTTGCGTGATGCGGACATCGCACCGATCGCAGAAGCGATCGGACGGGGGCCAGGCCCGAGCCCGCAAGAAAAGCAGCTTGAACAGCTGGGCGAATTGTGGCGCACGCGCCTGCTCGACGGCGGCGATGAAGCGGTGGAAACGTTCTTAGCCAAGTATCCCGGTGGCGATCGGCGTGAGTTGCGCCAGCTGGTGCGCGCATCGCGTGGTGATCCGACGGGCGATCGCATCAAACGAGCTAGAAGAGATTTGTTGCGCAGGGTGCGCGATCTACTACGTCAGACGGCGCCCTGAGTTCTCGGCACACATTGGCCTTTCTTGAGGAATTGACGGGCGAACCATTAGTTTCGGGGCGCTGCTGCGCGCTATTCGAGAGGGCGAAGAAGAAAGCCCTGCAAAGTTCTCGGAGCGATTCTCAGCGGCGAAGCTAGAAAATGCTCCTGGGAGGCTCATGCTTGACGCCGGAGGCCTGCGGCTGCTTTTTGTCATGAGCACGACATTCTCGTCAGTCGGGCGCCGTGGCTGGTAGACGTGGGAGTGTGGCTAGGTGCCTGGCTCATTGTAGCGCCCGTCGGCTGCCTTTGTCCCCTCGGTTCAGATCAGACGCTCGGGCAAGCGAGCCCCATCTTCATCGCCAACCTGCGCTGCCGCGTGTCCGTTGTGACGAACGATGAGGCAGAAAGACTCTGTGCCGCTGCGCAGTGTAGGATATCTAGGGACCGACAACCAAGGGTTCGCGTGTGGCGTCGCGCAAGTGTCGTGGCTTCTCTCATAACATCTTCCCACACCAAAACAGGCCGATGGAGGATCCCGCTCCCTACATCGCTTTGGACCAAAGCAGTCGTCAGCTGAGCTTGTGCGAGCGTGGCTTCCTTACGAAAGATCTTGAGTTCCAAGGCATTCGAGAGCTCAAGTTCGTGAAGCAAAAGGAACGCAATGGCTTTTCCCGAAACCAAGCTCGCGACGCGGGGACTCTCGGGTTCCGGGTAGTACAGCTTGAGGAGGCAGCCGGTATCCAGATAGATCACCGATCGCCCCTTGCTTCACTCACTACTTCACTCAACCTTTTTCCGCGCGGCTTCTTACCCCAAACGCGCTGCGCACGAGCTAAGAAGTCCGGAGAGGCTGCCGCCTTTGGCTCCGGTGGTACGAGCCTCGCGATCAGCTTTCTATGTCGAAAAACGTGGACCTCCTGTCCTTGCTCCACCCACGAAAGGACTTCTGCCAGGTTGTGCTGAACCTGCCGCACGCTCGCAGTCTTCATGTTAGACAACATGACGCACAAACTGGCTGCGATCAAGTGAGAAACCAGCCCGTGCCAAGCATAAGCCAACGTCCGCCCCCTCCGACCTTTGCGGAGGGCAGAAGTTCACGGGGGGTAACGGGGGGTAACGGGGGGTAACGGGCAGTGCACGGGACAGTTCCAATGTACGCAGACCTTCTCGACCCGATGGCGGCGGGGCCTTCCCTGGGGGACTACAATAGCTTCTCTCTCATCGGGAGAGGCTGGCTTGATAGCCATGAAATTGCGACCAACCCGCTTGCAACCGCTCAGCAAACGTAAACGATTGGCAACCTGCATTCAGACCCCGACAAGACCCCGACACCTTTGTGACGGGGCGGCGCAATGGTCGGGCTAACACGGTGAGTGACCCCTATCCAACCAAGCAGCTGCGAGTCCTGGCGGAATCCGAGTCCACCTTCGACTTTGTTGAGTTCCGCCCAGGGCGCCCCAGTAAAGTTCTTGAGGTTGGAGGTACAGAGCCGCGCTCTGTTCGCTTTCCCAAAGTGGTGTGGAGGCGGTTAGAGACTCAAGCTAAACATAAAGGTTTGACGCTGCACGCTGCACTACGCCAAGCGATCTTGGAGTGGCTGAAACCTGCAGCTTAGGTTTAACCCAAAGCAGGGTTCGCTCCGCAGAAGTGCTGGAAGCTGTGGAGGTTTGGCGCAAGCTCAAGCTCAAGCGCGGTGCGCAGGGGCGCCAATTGCGCCGGCTTGGGTCTTTGTTTCGTGTTACCGACATTGCACCGATCGCAGAAGCGATTGGACGGGGACCAGGTCCGAGCCCGCAAGAAAAGCAGCTTGAGCAGCTGGGGGGCCGTGGCGCAGGCCCCTGCTCGACGGTGGCGATGAAGCCGGCGAAACATTTTTGGCCAAGTATCCCGGCGAGCGCGAAGAGATTGGTTGCAGCGGGTGCGCGATCTGCTCCGCCAAACAGTGCGCCTTGAGTCCTTCAATCACCATCGCGATCTCTTCAAGCACCAGCCAGCAGCCTTAGCGTTAACTGTCTAGCTCTCACTCGACCGAAAATGTAACCGGCTGACTGCGTGCGCCAGTGCGGGTTTCAACGCTGAGCTCATAGCTTCCCGGTTGAAGTGGCCAGCTGAGATTGAAGGGTGGGCGCAGCTCTGCGAGGAAGCGACCGTTCAAGAAGAATCGCAACCGAGCTTCACCGCCTGCGCGGGCTCGGAAGACGATGCTTTGTTGGGCACGAGGTAGCGCTGAATCGAGAAAGAATTTGGCTCTTTCAAAAGGATATTCGATAGCTGGCAGTGATCCCGAGCCGTGCGCGTTCGCGAACTCTCCGCACGCACTCTGCTCTGTTGGTGCCAAGGGTCGCCCTGCGGCGAGCGCCCAGTTCGCGTATTCGCTAGGGTAAACTTCGAACACACGCGGCGTTGCACCCGCACAGCTAGGTCCGGTGCTGGCGCCACTCGCGCTATCAACCCACACACGGCGATGCATATCGCACTCGGCGCTAGGAACCTGAGAAGGCGTGAACCACTCTGTTTGCGTGTGTGGGCAGGCGTCTGTGGCTAGCTTGCCGGAGAGCGGGCAGATGCTGCGTGCGACCAAGCCTGTAGGTTCGAAGAGAGGTGCCGCCACTCGACCGCGCATCGCCAATAGCAGCGCGTCGCGTAAGAGGGGCCCCGCGCCTGTGATCCCAGTCGAGTGTTCGAGAGGTGTGCCGTCGAAGTTGCCAACCCACACGGCGACGGTGACTTCGCGCGTGTAACCGACCGCCCAGTTGTCCCGAAAAGCCCGGGAAGTTCCGGTCTTTGCGGCCACCGGAAAAGGGAGATCTAGCGCGCTGTTTTCGCCAAAACCGGGTGCACGGGCTGCGCGATCCGAGAGAATACTTGTGAGGATTGCGGCCGTGTCGGCGCCAATCACACGCGTTGCAGGATTCGCGGTTGGCAGAATCGTGGCACCTGTAGCGGTGACTGCTTGCGTCGCAAAACGGAGCGAACGGTACAGGCCCCCGCGCGCCAGTGTCGCGTACGCTGCGCCCAGCTCGCCCAGGCTGACTTCACCGTCTCCAAGCGCGATCGCTACTCCGTAGTGATCCGGTGTTTGATCGAGTGAGGAAAAGCCGAAGGCGTGAAGGGTATCGAGCACAGCTTTCGGCCCTACCCGGCTGGCCGTGTACACTGCGGGCACATTGAACGAGCTGGCGAGAGCTTGGCGTAGTCGCACGGGACCATGAAATCGTCGATCGTAGTTGCGCGGAGAGTAATTCGATTGGGTGCTCGGAAAATTGAGTTCAAGATCAGGAAGGAGCGTGGCGGCAGTGAACTTGGAGTGCTCGAGCGCCGTGGCGTACACGAAGGGTTTCAAGGCTGAGCCCGGTTGGCGTCGGGCTAAAACACCGTCATTTTGGCCCAAATCAGCCTTTGAGGCGAACTCGGGGGCGCCCACATAGCCCAACACTTCGCTTGTGGCGTTGTCGATGATGAGCGCGGCCGCCGCCGAGCCGTGAAAGTCTTCCATGCGTTGGCGGGTTTGGCGGACCAAGCCTTCGAGTTCACGTTGGAGAGTGAGATCGAGTGTCGTCGTCAGGCGCTGCAGCGGACCCTGAGTGCGCAGGCTGGGCTCGAGCTTGCCGCGTGCGAGCGCGCGCACGAGATGTTCCGCGCCACCCGCCAAGAGCGGACGGTGCAGGGATAGCGGTTGATGGAGAGCGATCTGAATGCGGCTCTCGCTGACTAAGCCCTGTTGCAACATGCGCGTGAGGATGCGATCGCGACGGCGCCGCACCGTTTCGGGATGGCGCGTTGGATCGTAGAGGCTTGGACCGCGCGGAATCGCTGCGAGTGTGGCCGCCTCGGCGAGATCGAGCTTGCTCGGGGGTTTGTCGAAGTAGGCTTCGCTCGCCATCCCGAGCCCGCGGAGATTGGGGCCAAAATGAACGCGATTCAGGTATTCTTTGAGGATTTCTGGCTTGCTGAGCGAGCGTTCGATGCGAAGCGCCAGCAAGACTTCGTGCAGCTTCCCGAACAGGCTGCGGGGGCGTGCGAAGAGTGAGCGTGCCAGCTGCTGCGTCAGTGTGCTGCCACCCGAGACGACGTGTCCCGCGCGGAGCCACTGGCCCAGTGCGCGAACGGTGGCCAGTGGATCGACTCCCGGGTGCTGATAGAAGCGCGCATCTTCTGCTGCAACCAGCGCCAGTGTCAGATCGTTTGAAACGTCTTTCAGCCGAACGGAGAGTGCTGAGACGCGATCGGGTGCGGCGAGCTTAGTCAGCACATTCCCGTTGCGATCGTAAACGACGAGACCTGGTTCAGGTGGTGCGCGCCGCAACGCCTCGGGCAGCGGCGTGAGCGCCACCGCTACGAGGAGTGCTAAGAAGAGAAAGACGACTGCAAATGCTCCGCCAAGTACGGTTCGTTTGAAGATCAGTCTTGAGCGACTGAGCGCCATCGATCAGCGCACCTCAATGTTCGTTGCTCCGGTTCGTCCAAAATTCTCCGGATTGTACATTTCCTCGGCTTTTGTGGGCGGAATTACGAAATTGCCCAGGCTGGTGGCGCGCGCGAGGTAACGGAAGTGGTGAATGCCCGGTGGCAAGTGGTCCACAAAGAAGAGTGCCCGATCGTCGCGAAGCTCTTGGCGGAACGCAACCGATTCAAGGACTGGGCCTTGGGCGCGTTCGTCGTATTGGTTTGAGTCCTCTTCGTTTGAATCCGCACCTTCAGCGTTAAAGCCGCTGCTAGGTACCGAAAGCCAAGCGGCGGTTGTGGCCAGGCTGGTGTCGATCGCTTCCATTCCCGCGGCCAGTCGATCATCGAGCACCACGTATTCGCGTGCTTCGCCGGTAACGATGATGAGATCCGTCACGACCAAATCACCTCCGCGGAAGAGCGATTGGCTCTGGGTTGGCAGGGTGGTGAGCACCGTGGCGATCGCAGCTGGCTCGACCGCGCGCAGCGTTTTTTGAACGAAAAAGCCGCGATCAAGACCGAGTTTTGGTAATTCCTGAGGCGCGTAGCTCAGGCGGGCTTCATAGAAAAGCGTTCCAGATCCTTGCTTCTCAAACACCAGGTCGCGTCCGGTGAGGCCTAGCAGCGGGAGCGTTGATACGAACGGCACAGCACTTCGACCGTCAAATTGTCCCGAGAGGAGTGTGCGTGGGCCGAGCGTGATACGGACTTTGGCGCGCGGCGTTTCGTTTTCCTGTGCCTTGCGGTAGTCGTTCAAGGCGAGCAGCGCGAATGCCGTCTCTTGTGTCGTTCGCCAAGTGCCGCCTTGCCTGACCCGAAGCAAGCCACGCGCGAGCGGGGCTCCGAGCGGGTGGTTGGGGCGAGCCGCTAAGAGTGCGCGCAAGACGAGCGCTGTGGTGCGCGCCGGTGAGTCCATCAGGGGCGCATACGCATCCCCCAAATTTTCGGACGAAAACGCGCGATTATCCGTAATTTGAAGGCTGTTTTCAAGGCTTTGAATCAGCGGTTGTTGCGCGGCCTCGGGCTCTTTGGAAATAGCCATGGCGTGCAAGAGGAGTGCCTTGGCAAACGAGGGCAGCTGTGTCTTCTGCGCAAGGCGTGTGGTGTAGCCGCTGTCTGGCTTACCCAGCATGGCCAACACATCCACAATCAGCGTTTGCGCGGCGAGCCCGATCTTTTCCTCCTCAGCGCGCGCGAGATATTGCCGCAAGAACTCCACACCGCGCTCCAACACATCCCGCGGAAACTCCACCTTGTGTTGCTTGGCTTCGTGCAACACCCACAGTGCGTACGGTGTAACCCAGGGGGAACTCTGTTCCGATTCGGGCCAAAGCCCAAAGCCACCGTCCCCGCGTTGACGCGAAACAATCTCGGCAACGGTGCGTTCAATGATCGCAGCCGCGTCGGGCGGCAGGGTGAAACCAAGCTCATGCGCCAAATCAGAAAGCGGCAATAACGGCAAAATGCGGCTCGAAAGCTGCTCGGTGCAGGCATACGGGTAGTCGAGCAGTTGCGTCACACCAGCGTCTAAGCCCACGAGCGCGGTGGAAGATGCGGACAACGTCAGCGAGCCCACATCGCGACGAACCCGAGAGAGATCACCCAAACGTTCCTGAGCGCGCGCGCGTGTTTCGCCATACAGCGCACTAGCCTCCAGGCTCGCTGGGCTTTGAACATTGCGCACCACTTCAACCGAATCACTCTCCTTGTTGCCTTGCACTTTGAAGCTCAACGTTGCCTTGCCAACCTTGTCAGCGCGAAACTTGAAGCGAACTTCCTTGGACTCGTCCCGTGCGAGTTGCACACGCTTGAGCGGTTCCTCCAAGAGCGCAAGCCCAGAGCTTTCCGAGCGCACCGTGATCTCGCTTGGGCCAAAGTTCTTCGCGCTCAGCACGACTCCTGCTGAAACAGCGTCGCCAGCGCGAAAAAACCGCGGCAACGCAGGCCGAGCCATCAGCAGCTTGCTGCTCGTGATGCTGGTTTCCGCGAAGCCGTAGCGATCGTCTTGGGCGGCGGCGACGGCCATGATGCGAAAACTTGTGAGGCTGTCGGGAAGCTTGAAGGAAACGCGTGCCACGCCCGATGGGCCAACCATCAAACTCGGATTGAAGTACACACTCTGCCGAAAATCTCGGCGCAGCGAACTGGCTCCTTCCCCGCCGCCGCCCCCTTCAGCTCCCTTTTGGAGACCCAAGATTTCACCCAAGGCATCGAGCTTCAGCTTGGCGAGGCCTTCACGCGATTCAAGCGTTGCCACTTCCAGTGGGCGCGGCGCAGTGAAGATCTTGATCGGATCGGGGGCGTGATAGTTAGTGAGCGAGAGCACACCTTCATCCACCGCATAGAGTGTGACTTCGGCCGGGTGGGGTTGGCCTTTTGCGGTTTTTACAGAGACTTCGACGCTCACTTCGCTGCCGGGTCGATAATCACGAGCGTTCGGCGTTACGTCCACGCGGAGTCGGCGGGCTTCGGCATCCACACGCAGCTCGGCGTAACCCAGGCGGAAGGTGGGAGCGCCAATATCCGGCTTGCCGGGACCTTTCGGAGGCGCCGTACGGGGGCGCAGGAGTTCCACCGCGACGAATGCGTTCGGGCGAATCGCGTCGGTAACCGGGATCGAAATCGTCGGTGTCGGCCCCGTCACGCGGATGCGACGTTTTTCGTAAACTCCCGCGCGCTCCACGGTGACGATGGCGTCGGCTTGAGGGAAGGGAGAACGTATCAAGAGGCGTGCGGTCTCGCCCACCGAGTACTGTTGCTTGTCGAAAGTGAGCGCCAGCTTGTGATCATTGGAATCAGACCACCAAGCTTGGCCGGCACCAATTCCGTACAGGGAATAGGCGGCACGTGCCTCCTGGCCAGCCGCATCTTTGGCGCGCGCCAACACAATGAAATAGCCGGCATCCGGCACCTTTAGGCTGCAGCTGGCGAGCTTTTCGCCGGTGACGCCATTACAGGTTGACACCACTTCGTCAACGGCATGCGTGGTCGAATTGAAGCTGTCTCCTTGTTGTTCACGCACCAGCGTCCAGCGCCGGCGCACGAGCTGCAGGCTCACGTTGCGACCCGCCACATGCCGCCCCGTCGGATCGAGCGCAGTGAATTCGGGCGCGAGCGTGGCCGGTGCATCGACGAAGTGGTTAGTCGGCTCTTTGAGTCCAAGATAGAAGCGCGCGGGATGCACGATGCTGGTGGTGCTAGCCGAGAGCGATTGGCGGGAAACATCGCTCAGTTCGGCGTCGACGCTCACCGCTTCAGGTCCCGTTTGGCCGGGCAGTGCGAGGTCGATGGGAAACGCGAATTGCCCCTGCGCGTTCAGCTTGCCTTTGCCGTCTTTCAGTGTGGCAAAGCCGGGCGATTTTCGGTCAAGATCCGCGTCATAGACGCTGGCATCCGTGACCAAGCCGGCACTTTTTGGCACAGCATACGACGTAGGATTGCGGGTGACCCGATACGTGAGATCAGCGCCCGCCATGGGTGCGCCGTAGAGGTAATCCCCGTGAACCGTGAACTTGGCGCGCTCGCCGTGCTGGTAGCTTGGTTTTGAACTTTCGGCGCTCACCTTAAAGGCCGCAGGTTGGTACTCAGCGACGTTGAAAGTTTCGTAGAGACCGCCGGGAGTGAGCCCTCGTGTACGGACGCTGAAGCTACCGAGCGATGCTGAAAGTGGTAAGCGAAAACTGAGATCAAAACTGCCAAAGGCACTGGTGGTCACCGCTTGACGGAGCACCGTGCGGCCATCCGCAGAGTCGGCCTCGACTTCAAAATGTAGGTTCGCTGCCACCTCGTTGCCGGTCTTCGCCTCGCGGCGCACGATCCCCTTCAGCTTCACTTCATCGCCAGGTCGATAAAGTCCGCGTTCGGTGAACAGCACACCATAATAGGCACTTTTCGCCCCAAAATCGGTTTGTACATCTAAGCGCCAGGGCGAGACGAAATCCTCGGAATGTCGAAACGCGACGTCGTCCGAAGTTCGCACCACAATCAAGCGACTGGCTTCGGACTCGTAGCTCGCACGCACTTCGCCGCGAGCCAACTCTGCCAAGCCTGAAGCGTCCGTGGTATAACGCTTTGAAGATTTCTTGCCATTGAAGATCTCAACGCTAGCATTGGCGACCGGCTCCCCGGTTGACAGCCGACTCACCCAAACGAGCGCTTTATCTTCGGAGAGCTTGGCTGAGATCGCTAGATCCGTCACCTGCAACACCCGAAGCTCGCGCTCCGGTTGCCCATTCGGGAGCACGTACTCAGTAAGGATCGCAACGGGCCCGCGACCATGCTCCTTCAAGATCTTGCTGACATCGACAAAATCTTGCGCGGGTTGGTTTTTAGGAGAAATGGGCTGAAAAGTGCTGGAATTGGCGACTTTCAGGCGGCCTAAGTAGAGCGCTTTCGCGGTCAATTCGGCGAGCTTGGCGAGTTCGGAAACATTGGCGGGAGTGAGTGCGACCGTCGTGACCTTGAAGCGCTTCAGATTCACACTGGCGATTGGGATCTTGGGGGAAAGATCGGGTTCAAAGGTTTCACCTTCCACGCCGATGCTGAGCGTTGGTGGGTAATCGCCGAACGTGAGGGCCGTTTTGGTGGCGTTCGTGAGCGTCTGTCCATAGGTGTCACGGAGATTGGCATCCAGACTAATCGTGTAGGTTCGACCGGCCAGGAACGGACCAGACAGACCCAACCAGCTCGTGGGTTCGTCGTCCCCTTGCCAGCTGTCCCAGCTGAGCTTCACGGGTGGCGTGATGCGCACTGCGTGTCGAAGTTCTCGAAATTTGACGGGATTTGAGAGTTCTACTGAAGGAGCACCTCCAGCTTCGCAGGCGGCGCTGGGGCTGGGGCGCGAGCACGTGATCTTGGCACGCAAAGGTCCGTACGTTGAGAATCCGAGCGTGGAGGAGGTTCCGCTGAGCAGCGGCCCGCTCAAACCTCCGAGCTTGTCGGTGATACGCAATTCGATACGACTATCGAGTGGCCAGGGGGCGCTGGGGCGTATTTCCAAAAGCTTGGTGAAGGCTGGCTTCGGCTGGACCACATTGAAGGCGAGAGGCGTGAGCTTGCCGTTCTTCAGCGCGAAAAGCCCAGACTCAGCTTTGAGAGTTTCTGCGGAGATGGGCTGATTGAAGCGCAGCTTGAGTGCTGTCGTCGGCAGCTGGCCTTCGGCTTCGCGGTGCGGCTCACTGGACAGCAATTGCGGGCGCTCGGTCGAGAAATCCCAGAGAAAATCGGCGGCGAGTGTGTGTCCACTCAGCGCCTTGAGGCTCTTGGAGACCGCGACCACATAGCGCGTCGCTTCCCGCAGCTGCCCCGATTTTGGCACGAAGCTGAGCGCGCGAGTTCCGATCCATTGCCAACGTCCTTCGATCTCAGGCGTGATCTTGAGAGGTGGCGTTGCCTCATCTCGGGCCAGCGAAAGTTCTCGAATCGGTTCGCTGAAGACAATTTGGATCTGTGCCAGGTGCGAGGCTTCACCCTTGGGTCCAGAAAAGGCCACCCGAAAGGGCCCCCGGGAGCCCAACGGACTCCGATGCGCACCGATGCCTAGCGGTGCGGAGGCAGGCGAAGCCACCTGCTTCTGCTCAGGCGCACAGGCCAGCAGCAACACGACAGCAAGGCTCACCCAACGCAGCCAGCGGCTTCGTTCAGTTGGGATCTTGGAGCCACTCGGCCTCAGCTTTGACGATGTTAAACCCCAGGGACGAAAGAACACGCGTTGCCTCCAGCGTGGAGAGTGGAGAAGCGGAGCGCCGCCCACAAGTAGAAACTGTGCCGCCTCCACCCTCCCTGACGTTCGACGCCGGCGGACCCTACACTTGTGCGAAGCTCCGCCGAGCTGGCGGAGCGCACAATCCCAGGAGCCCGACATGATCAAAATCCGCCGTGCTGAAGAACGAGGTCACGCCAATCACGGTTGGCTCGACAGCTACCATACGTTTTCGTTTGCTGACTATCACGATCCCAACCACATGGGTTTTCGGAGTCTGCGCGTGATCAATGAAGACCGTGTTCTCCCAGCGCGAGGTTTCGGTACCCACCCGCACAAGGATATGGAAATCATCTCGTACGTGCTGGAAGGCGCGCTAGAGCACAAGGACTCGATGGGCACCGGCTCCATCATTCATCCCGGGGATGTGCAGCGGATGAGTGCCGGCACCGGTGTCACGCACAGCGAGCAGAATGCATCGCCCAGCGAACCAGTCCATTTCCTGCAAATTTGGCTCTTGCCCAGTGAACGCAATATTGCTCCCGGCTACGAGCAGAAAAGCTTCGCCAACGCAGAAAAACAGGGCCAATTGCGACTGGTTGCCTCACCCGACGGGCGTGAAGGCAGCGTCACCATCCACAGCGACGCCACGCTCTACGCCAGTATTCTGGACGCTCACGAGGTCGCTCGTCTGGAGTTGAAGCCTGAGCGCCATGCCTGGGTGCATGTGGCTCGCGGCCGTGCTCAGATTAACGGCAAGGAACTCAAGGCTGGAGACGCCGCGGCGTTTTCTGCGGAGTCTGAGATCTCTCTTGCCGGAGTGGAGCGCGCCGAAGTCTTAGTTTTCGACCTTGGGTAGGCTCCCACTCGGCTAAATGGACCCGGGCGCTCGACGTGTGCCAAGCGCCCGGTTCGGAGGCGTTAACTTCCTGAGCAGGCAATCTTACTTGGTGCCGCCGGTCCCTGTGGCCCCACCAGTTCCGGAAGCCCCGCCGGTGCCGGTTCCCGTGACTTCTTTCTCAAAGTCAGGAAAAACAAGGGCTGAAGCAGGGACGATCTCGAGCCCTTCGGGCTTGCTGATGTCGTCGCCCGGCTTGGCCCACTTGACCATGGCGTGCGTGTCCCCTTGACCTTCGCGGTGGTACCACTCGAAGAAGTACAACTTGCCAGCTGTCAGCATGAGCGGCATGGATATCTGGGATGTCTCCGTAAAAGTAGTTGCGGGCGTGTAATCCAAGGTCATCGCCGTTGCGTCCGGACAGACCATTCCCGTTCCGTCCGTGACCAATTGGCACTTCTTGATAGCCGCTTTAATCGGCGCACTCGACTCGTCGGTGCTCAAAAAGAATTGCACCTGATTGTCGCCGGAAACCAGAAAGCGGTACGCGCCGGTGGTGGGCGCCTTGATGAAGCCGCGGATACGCTCCCCAAAATCTTTGTCCCAGTTCTTAACCTTAGTTTCCTCTCCGGGAATGAAGCTATGCGACTGCAACGTGGTCAGGCTGTCCGTGCCGGTGGGGGTCGTCTGCGAAATTTGATCGCGCAGCTTCGTGACGAAAGGGTCCATGTCCGGTAAGGCTGACCACCACTCGCGGAGCACGCTTCCCGCAGCACCCGGCTTGGCATCGCCGATAGTTCTTGCCACGACGGGTCCGCTGTCATTGCTGCCGCCGTCGCTGCTGCTGGAGCAGCCCACCAGGGCCGCCAGGCCGAGAGCTAGATAAACCCCTCGCCCAAGGATGGGCAGATTCTTCTTGTTTGAAATAAGTAACGAACTCATGGGTAACCTCCGAACTAAGGTTGCTTAAATTAGCAATTCAGCTTAACTGCGCCAACAGTACGTCAGCGCGCTGGGCTGCGGGGGAGCATACTCACGTGAGTGAGAATGTCGATGAAGATGTAGCACGCGCAATGCCAAACGTCCGGAGCGGGCCCGCGCCCGGCCGGGCGAGCTGCGATGTGCTGTGTGGTAGATTCCGCCGAAGCTGCAAACGCAACAATGTCGCTAAATTCAGCTTATAAGCACCAATTCGACGATCCCGCCGGACGTTATGCACGGTCCGAAGCTTGAGCCCAGGAAGCTGATGTCACCGGCTCAGGTTTCTTCGGACGTCTGCCGCCGCGACCCGGAAGTCATGGTGTGGAGCAACCATTCACGCAGGTGATTAAGTCCCGTGTGAGCGGCCAAGATGCGCACGCGCTCACGATCACCTGGCTTCACGAAGTGGTAAGATAGAACGCCGTCGGGTGTGGCCAATGCGAAATGCACTAAACCGACCGGCTTTTCGCTGCTACCTCCCGCGGGCCCTGCAATGCCTGTAATTGCAAGCCCAAGCGACGCACCTAGCACTTTCTGGGCACCCCGCGCCATTGCCAGCGCCGCTTCTTGGCTCACGGCTCCGTGCACTTCCAAGATTTCCGGACTCACTCCGAGCAGCCCCTCTTTAGCAGAATTGGCATACGAAATAACGGAGCCTAGAAAGTAGGAGCTGGCTCCGGGTTTATCGGTGAGCAGTGCAGAAAGCAGACCGCCCGTGCAAGATTCGGCGACGCCGAGCGTCAGCTTTCGTTTCGCTAAGAGCGTGCCCACCACGCTCGGCAGCCCTTCGTAGCCCTCGCCGTAAACGGCGTCGCCCAG
>JBBSBI010000112.1:0-17446 GCA_038251425.1 Polyangiales bacterium | reverse complement strand
TCACTACCTCCGCCTTCAGCCCACCATTTGCATCTTCATCCTCGATTTCGTCGAGTTCCCCTCCCGGAGATTTCACAGCATTTTCAAGGCCTTGGAAATCCACGACCTGATCGAGTTTTCTCCGCACTTCGAGCTCCACACGCTCGAACTCCCCAAGCTTCCCATGGAAGAGACACTCCACCCATCCTCGCCTGTGCTAAAGTGGGACGCTTCTTCAGCGCTTCCTCCGACGAACAACTTGAGCAACTCGCCATGGCTGACTCTGACATCAATGCCGCCAAGCTGGCCCTCGACAGGCTCTCCGCTGACCCAGTCGCTCAGCGCATTGCCAGAGACCGCGAGGTTGCCATCTGGAACTACGAAGCCGGCCTCCAACTCGCCAGAGAAGAGGGCGAGGCCAGGGGCGAGGCCAAGGGCAAGGCTGAAGGTTTACGAAGCGTTCTCGTCAAGCTGCTCACCCTCAAGTTTAGAAACCTCCCAGACGCGGTTCTCAAACGCATCTCCTCGGCTCCTGAGGATCGCCTTGAGCTCTGGGCTGAGCGCATTATTCCTGCAAGTTCGCTGGATGAAGTCTTCTCAGATTAATGTCCGCGGCCGCGGTGGCCTAGAGCGAAGAAGAGGAACTCCCACTGCTCGCTTCTACAACTCTGCAACTGCAACACCCACGTGCCTGTGCGCCGATCAATAGCTGTTCAGCCCTGAGGAGGACTGGCGGACCACTCGGACCATTCGAGAACAGCCGCGCTTGCCCCAGCGGCTATCCCGGAGCAAAAAAGCAGGTTCAAGCAGGCAAAGACCATTGGGGAATTGTAGTGCTGAGGTCCAAGAATCCGGTGATATTTAAGCGCTCCGACCGGAAACGGCACTCCGTAGATCAGCGAGGTGCCTGATTCCCGCGTCCACCTTAGTGCTGGATGCGCGCCCGCCAGACTGCCGAGCACGAACAGGGGGGGGGATTGTGAATCGAAGAAGTAGGCTCGGCGCGCTCCTCCAAAGGCGGAATACATAGCGTACGGTCTTTAGATAACCGAAAACCACGCCCAAGGTCATCAGGCCTGTCGCAATGAGCGGTAGCATGGCTTCATTTATAAACTGCGAGCGCCACCGTGGTCGTCAGGGCCCATAGGATTTCCTGAATTGTAAGAGCATCTGCCTATCGTTTCATCGACAAAGGTCCGGCAATTATTCCAAGGGGACCAGATTCCGGGGTACGGGGCGCCATTGAGACCTGGGGCGGCCTCCGACCATATTGCCATTCTGCCTCATGCGATCCCACGCACCGTCAATTTCAAACGCCTGTTTGTCGGTCTCAATCCACTCATGGTCCCCACTGAAAAATCTTAAGAAAGCACATAAGCGTATAGATTGGATTGTCCCCCTTGAATCAGACGGGATCCTTACTCGTCCACCTCCCCGCCTCAGCATCGCAATCCCGCGCGCCAAATCTAACCAACCCCGTATCCGCATCGTACAGCCCACCCGCAAACCCAGACGGCTGAAATCCCGGCGCAGAATCGCTCAAAACTCGACACCAAGCATCGTAAGTTAACTTCTGAGCCACCACTCCCGTGAATGCATTCACAACCAACCGAACGCTGCCCACTTGGTCCTTCGCCAGACTGGTGACCAGATTACTCACGCTATTCGTCTTGCTCAACAGCTCCCCGTTTGCCGTATATTTGTAGCTGTTAGTGCCTAAGAGTACTCGAAGCGACGGCTACCGCAAAAACCTGCTAATGTGCGGATGGCTCTTCGCGCTCCAGTTCACGAACAGTTGGCCACCATTTTCTGATGTAATTGACAGCCCCTTAACTCGCCCAAGAGCCAGGCGTGTTTCCTGGACCCCGGTGACCGAGGCAAGCTTTATAGTTTTCCTCCGGAGGGTCTCCGGGTCGCGTCCTCGGACGAAGTCCGGGCCGAACTCGGTGCTCAAGAAACGCCGCCACAGCATAAAGGCGACGAGGAACACAATGGCTGAAGTTGCCACCGCCGCGGCTGATCGTGTGAACGGAAGCAGTCCGAGCGCGAGGACGATGGGATGCGCGACAATCGTTCTCCAGGGCGGGTAGCAACGTTTCATAGACTATTGCCGACACTGGTTTGCGGCCTTGTGCGCGGCCTCTTCTGCGAACGGGCAGGCGAACGGAGCCGCAGGCCCAGTAAAAAACCCGCAGAGGATGCCACCTCCGGTCTCTCCGAGGGTATCACCTAGCCCGCCGAGATCCGTGAGGCCATCGTTCCAAATCAAGTTAGCTCATATGCCAAGCGCCGCCAAGGCCGCCGACCCGGTTAGCGCACCAGCAGTTGTGACGAGGCCAGTGCCGGCGCCAAAAGCAAAGTCGGCAGCACCTCGGTCGCCGAAGGCGTCTTGCGCAGTCCCTCCAGCAAGCGCCCCTCCAGCTAGCACCGCCGCGACCACCAATGGTGTCACGCGGCCACTCGGGTCGGCGAAATCAATTGGGTCATTCCCGACATACACGTAAAGATTCGCCTGGCCGCCTTGCCACCGAATCGGATCTCTCGCCGTCCACCGACCAACTTCCGGATCGCAATCCCTCGCGCCAAAGCGCACGAGACCTGTGTCGGGATCGTGCAGCCCGTCCGCAAAACCAAACGACTGAAATCCAGGCGCAGAACCGCTCAGCACACGCCACCAAGCATCATAAGTTAACTCCTGAGCCACAGCCCCCGTGAACGTATTCACAACCAACCGAATGCTTCCCACCTGGTCCTTCACCAGCCGATAGGTGGCGCCTCCCTTGAGCATAAACTCTGGGCTGTGCGCCGACGGCGTGTCCTTCGCGTACACGAACTGGCTCATCAGGTTACCCGCTCCATCCGTCTCGCCGGCCACCTTCAGCGCATCCTTGTAGATCCAGCCTCGCGTGAGCACGCCGTTCACTTTCTTGCCCACGCGCAGCCCGGATCCGTCCACCACGTAGTCAATGGCCGTGCCATTCGGCAAATCCACGCTCAAGAGCGCACCGCGAATGTCGTACTGATAACTGGTGTCATTGCTCCAGAGTTATCCCCAACTGATAACGCATGGCTCTTCGATTGTTTCGAAACACACGGCGGTTTTCCGCATGCAAACAGTCGCAAACCATCTGTTCCGGGTTTTCAAAGGCCGTCACGCGAAAAGCACAGTCGCGTCAAAGATATTCCGAGGCAAACGCACCTATCGCTCAACCAATCCTGCTTCGCGCAAACTCCGACGAACCGCTTGAAAAACGTCGTCGAACGGCGGAAGGGACGCCATCTGCTGACCAAGCCGGACAGCCCAGAGCTTCTTGTAACGGGCCTCCTTCGTCGAGAGCTCCCGGGGCATTTCATTGCGCGTCCGACCGCGGAAAGCGAGCTTCGCCTCGATCTCAGGGATGAGCACGCCGAAGTCGATGAGACCCTGGCACGTGAGATGCCAGAGGTCGCAGAGGTCTCGCGGCTCGTTGCGAGCCTTGTCGGTGAGCGCGAATCGTGATGTCGACCTTCACCTCCTTCGGCGCCGCTGCAGGTAACGGCCCCTCGTACGATAGGTAGAAGGTGTGGCTGTTCTGGTGGCTCTTGCGATCGGAGCTCGCGAAGCTGAATACGATGCCCGAGGCCCGCTTGACCTCGGCGTAGACCGCGTCGAGCCCGGAGAGGATCGCGTCAAGCTCGCGCGGCTCGGCGAGCGTGAAGTCGAGGTCCTCCGAGAAACGATAGTCGCCGAAGTAGATGCGCTTGAGCGCTGTTCCGCCCTTGAACACGAGCGCTTCGCGAACGGGCGAACCCGACAGACCCACGAGGAACCAAGCAAGGCAGTAGTCGCGCTCGAGCACCGACTCGACGACGCGGCGACCACCGGCACGGGCTAGGCGGTTCGAGAGCAAGGACAGATTACGTTGCGGAATCATGGGTCAGGTCCTTACGAGCGCGCGAAGCTCCTCAGGCTCGACGTTGACGTGAACCCGCCACCGCGCGTGTCACGGCCCCTCCGCGGGCATCAACGGATCGAGCATCGCGTAGGTTGCGGTCAGCTCTGCACGCAGCCGCTCGATCTCGGCGGGTACATCGACCTCAAAGGTCTCGAGCATGAAGCCAAGCCGACGCACGACGGCACCGACACCGAGGCGCAGGGCGTAGTCGACGAGCCTAGGCACGGAGATCGCGTCCTGGCGCATCCAGAAGCCTTTGGCAACCTCGGAAAATCCGCCGCAATGCTCGGGTTGCTTCAGCCCGTCGAGCACCGTGCGCTCAATGTCGCTCACCCGAACACGTTCGGTCTTCGTGACCCACAACTCGACGATGCCGAACATGTCCTCCGACTTGCAGCGCACGAACCGGAACTCCGTGCCGAGCACAGTGCGCGGCCGAGTCGCCTTCGGCGAGTTCGCGAACACGGCAAACTGCGGTTGTGTGACCATCTGGTGCAAGGTCCATCGCCGAGGCATGCGACACGTAGTAGTCGGGTGTGTCGGCGAGTTCGCGAGCAACAAGGTAGGGGTTTCCTAGGTACTCCCGCTCGAGGCCAAGCTCGAACGGCACAAGGATGAAGAGGCCAGGCTTGAGTCGGGTCGCCAGGCCACGGTTCACCAGCCTGACCACCAGGTTGCGCGCGGGTTTCGAAGCGAGCCTTGTGATCGACACGACGTCTGCGTGCGTGAACAGCGAGCAGCCGCGTTCGTGAAGCATGGAGACTGAAGCCTCCGCTCTAGCCCTCCCTCTACTTCCGCTTTCGCAGCCGTCGAACATCCAACTGATGGTCCGACGTGACCAAGTAGCGAAAGCTCAAAACTGCTGCCGTCATGGTTCCGAGGCTGGTCGCGCAGGCGATCATGAACATAACGACCAATTGGTATTTCACGGCTTCAACAGGTGACGCGCCACCCAAGATTTGCCCCGTCATCATTCCGGGCAGGCTCACAATTCCAACAACCGCCATCGAATTAAGCACCGGCACCATCCCAAGCCTCACCGCTTCCCGCACATGAGGCCGGCAGGCTTGCCAAATCGTGGCACCTAACGCCAATCTCCCTTCCACCTGGTCCCGTTTTTCGTCGAGATCCGCCATCACGCGATCAAGAGTGAGCGAGAGACCTGTCAGTGCATTTCCCAGCACCATCCCAAGCAATGGAATCACGTATCGCGGCGAGTACCAAGGCGTCACCCCAATCACTACTTCCACCACCACGAAGGTGGTGACAACGCTGCTCAGGGTGACCGACCAAAGGCCCGTTTGCCAGATGCCAGCGAAGCGGCGCTCCGTGCGCTGAACGGCCGCAATCCCGGCGTTTATAACCATACTGGCGAACACCGCCAGCACCAGATACCAGCGTTCCAGCGCGAACACCCACTCCAGCACGAATCCAATTAGTCCAAGTTGCAGCACACTGCGTAAGGACGCCGTGAGCAAGCGCCCCCCAAGGCCCAGCTTGAGCGCAGCCGACACGCCACCCGCCACGCTGATCAGCAACGTAGCCACCACGAGATCCACGTAGCTGAGCGGGAGTGCACTCACAACGACCCGATTTCGTGCTCAGGCGTTAACAGGCGACTCTTCAATATTAGATAACGGACTTTGTCGCCCAGCAGCGGGAGCGGCTCGTGACTCACCACCACCAACGCACGCTCCCCAACCAACCATTCCGACAGCAGGCGACAGAGCGCAGCACCTGCGTGTTCATCAAGACCGGCACTCGGCTCATCAAGCAACCAGACCGAAGGATCCGCAAGCACCGAGCGCACGATCTGCACGCGCTTCAGCTCACCACCAGAAAGCTCGCTCAGCTTCCGTGACAAGATGGACTCGGGAAGAAGCAGGCTCGTACAGCAGCTGAGGGCTCGTTGTTCATCGAACTCTGCCGCACCCTCCGCGAACTCAAGCACTTCGCGGAACGACTCAGACACCGTCAGCGGATAGCGGGCTGGCGTTTGTGCTGTGTAGCCAACTCGGCGCCGAAAACCTGGAACGGCTTTACCGTGAGCGCTGTGGCCGCGCCACAGCACCTCGCCCTGTGCTAGTGGCTCAAGCCTCGCCAAACTCCGGAGCAGCGAGCTCTTTCCTGAGCCTGAAGCGCCACGGATCAGGAGGCAATCGCCAGCAGAGAGCGAGAATGAAACATCGGTAAATACGCCCTGCGTGCTCGGTGTGTTCGAGCCTTTGGTGTCGCCATCCCACTTCAGCGAAAGCCCGCGCACCTCGAACAGCGCTGGACGCAACGTGGCAGCGCCACTCTGGTCCGCTCGGATCTCATCGGGATTTTCTATCGCCATGCCGGGGTCCACGCCGCCGCGCCCTCTTTACACTACGCGCATCCTCGAAAACACTGATCCACATGAGCACTCCCTCGACGATCGCCTTGGCTCTCGTGTTTCGTGCGGAGAAACTGCTGATCACGCGCCGCTTACCCGGCACCCACCTGGCGGGCAGTTGGGAATTTCCGGGAGGCAAGCTGAAGCTCAGCGAGACGCCTGAACTCTGCGCTGAACGTGAAGTTGAGGAAGAGACCGCGGTCGTCTGTCAGGCCCGCGCCTGTCGAGCCTCATTTTCCTTCACGTATCAAGATCGAAGCCTACTCTTCATCCCGGTCGACTGTGTTTGGATAAGCGGAGAACCTGAACTGCTCCAGGTGAGCGCCGCCTGCTGGATTTTGCCAGCAGAACTCAAGAACTTTGAATTTCCCGAAGCCAATTCGGCGCTCATCGCCCAGCTCGCTGGCGTGTGACGCTGGCCACTTCACCGGCTCGCCCCGCTCCGTTTAGCTCGTCTCGCACATGGCGCTACCGGCACAAGCCCTGATGAGCTAAGATTGCGCGGATGGATGAAAAGCGAGTGGCTCGGAGCGAAAGGGCCCAGGCGCGTCGCTTGAATATGACGGGGGAGGTCGTACCCGTGGGGACGCCCAAGTCACCACCCTACGCTAACAGCACTCCGGACGAGCGACTCGCAGCGGCGGTACGCCTCATCCAGCATCATGAGCAACTTCGTGGCCCGCGATGCGCACTGGAACGTGCGAAATGGCCGGGCGAGGCCTTCGTCATTGGCGCTGACAATGCCTAAACTTCCGCAAGACTTCGCGGATCTCCTGGCCGAGCTGTGTGAGGCTAAAGTGGAGTTTCTAGTGGTGGGGGGCTGGGCGGTCGTCCTTTACGGGCATGTTCGCGCGACGGATGACCTCGATATTTTCGTTCGTGCGTCGGAGAAGAACTCAGCACCAAAATCAGCGGCGTCTCGTTCGATGAGGCCCTCGAAGGGGCAAACAGCTTCGAGCTCGACGGCGATGCAATTCCGTACATAGGAAGGCGAGCACTCATTCGGAACAAGCGAGCCGCCGCACGCTACAAAGACCTGGCGGATATTGAGGAATTGGAGCGGATCCCTGAGTAATTTTCGGCACGCCCAGCTCGCCACCGAGTAAAGACGCGGCCCCCCCAACCAAGCGTCAAATGCTCATGGGATCGATCTTCTCAGGATCGACTCCCAGTTCGGCGATAGCCTTGGCGACCACCGCGCCGCTCACTTTTCCTTCTAGGCGCAGCGCATCGAGGGCACCGATCACGATGTTCTCGGCATCTACTTCGAAGTGACGCCGCAGCGCATCGCGCGTATCGCTCATCCCGTAGCCCTCTGTGCCTAGCGGAACGAAGCGACCCGGAACGAAGCGGCCGAGCAGATCAGCGAGTGCTTTCATGTAGTCGGAAGCGGCAATAAACGGTCCTGTTTCGCCCTTGAGAGCCGTTTGCAAGTAAGGAACCTGCTGCTCACCCTCCGGGTGCAAACGATTATGACGCTCGCAGCGCTGCGCGTCGCGATACAGCTCGGTATAGCTGGTGACGCACCACACATCCGACGACACGTCGTACTTCTCCGCGAGGATCTGCTGGGCTCTTAGCACCTGCAGAATGATGCAACCGCTGCCCCACAACTGGACGTGATTTTTGAGCTTCTTCTCGGCGCGATTGAAGCGATAAATCCCACGCAAGATGCCGGCCTTCACGCCCTCGGGCATCGGAGGCATCGCGTAATCCTCGTTCTGCAACGTGATGTAATAATAGATGTCTTCGTTATTCGCGTACATGCGCTGCATGCCATCCTCGACGATGGTCGCCAGCTCGTAGGCAAACGAAACGTCGTACGAAACGACCGCGGGCACCGTAAGCGCCAAGAATAGACTGTGCCCATCTTCGTGCTGGAGCCCTTCACCATTCAGGGTCGTGCGGCCGGCAGTGGCGCCCAACACGAAGCCTCGGCTCTTCATGTCGCCCGCAAGCCACATCAGATCGCCGGTGCGCTGGAAGCCGAACATCGAATAGAAGATGTAGAATGGGATCATCGTTTCGCCGTGCGTCGAATACGATGTGGCCGCGGCAACGAAGGAAGCCATAGCTCCTGCTTCCGTGATGCCCTCTTCCAGCACCTGCCCATCTTTGCTCTCGCGGTAATACATGAGGTTGCCTTTATCGACAGGCTCATAAAGCTGACCGCGCGCCGCATAGATGCCAAACTGGCTGAACAGCGCATGTAAGCCGAACGTGCGCGCTTCATCGGGAATGATCGGCACAATCCGCTTGCCAATTTCCTTGTCGCGCAGAAGCTTCGAGAGCAAGCGAGCAAACACCATGGTCGTGCTGGCTTCACTCTTTCCACTTCCGCGATAGTATTCTTCGTACAGGCTCGGGGCCGGAACGGGCACGCCCAGCACGCTGGTGCGACGGGTTGGCACGAGGCCACCGAGTGCACGGCGCCGCTCCATCAGGTATTCCACCTCTGGGCTGTTCGCCCCCGGATGATAGAAGGGTGCATCTTCCACTTGAGCATCCGGGATCGGGAGCTGCACCGTGTCGCGGAAGGCGCGCAATTCCTCGGCACCCATCGTCTTCTTCTGGTGGGCGCCGTTGCTGCCTTCGAACTTCTCGCCGAGCGTCCAGCCTTTGACCGTGTGCGCCAAGACTGCTGTCGGACGCCCCTTCGTATTAACGGCGCGATGGTAGGCGGCGTACAGCTTGGTATCCGAGTGGCCACCCCGCCGAAGTTTGCGCAGCTGATCGTCGCTCAGGTGGCTCACCATGGCCAGCAAGCGCGGATCGGTTCCGAAAAAGTGCTGACGGATATACTCGCCGCTCGCCGTGGTGTACTTCTGCCATTGGCCATCGACCGTTTCGGCCATTTTTTTGCGTAAAAGACCTTCATGATCACGGCTCAGGAGCTCATCCCACTCTGGCCCCCAAATCACTTTAATGACATTCCAGCCGGCGCCACGGAAGGTCGCTTCCAATTCCTGAATGATGTTCCCGTTACCGCGGACCGGTCCATCAAGCCGCTGTAGGTTGCAGTTGACCACGAAGATCAGATTCTCCAGGCCTTCGCGAGCTGCCACGTGCAAAGCACCCAGGGACTCGGGCTCATCGGACTCGCCATCGCCCATGAAGCACCACACACGCGAACGCGAGGTGTCCAAAATTCCTCGATTTTCGAGATAGCGATTGAAGCGTGCCTGATAGATCGCGCAGATCGGGCCGAGGCCCATGCTCACCGTGGGGAACTCCCAGAAGTTCGACATCAGGCGCGGGTGCGGATACGAAGATAGCCCCTTGCCGCGATCAGATTCTCGGCGAAACCGATCCAGCATTTCAACAGAAATCCGGCCTTCTAGGAACGCTCTCGAATACATGCCGGGCGCCGCGTGGCCCTGAAAATAGATCTGATCGCCAGAGCCTTGATCTTTCCCGTGGAAGAAGTGGTTGAAGCCCACTTCATACAAACTGGCACTCGACGCATAGGAGCTGAGATGCCCGCCAATACCGTCGAAGCGCTTGTTGGCGCGTTGCACCATGGCCATGGCATTCCAGCGCACAATGCCGCGAATGCGGCGCTCCATCGCTGCGTCCCCCGGGAACGGCGGTTCTTCCTCGACCGGGATCGTGTTGACGTAATCCGTGGCGAGCGGAAGCATCGGATCGACGTGGTGGAGCCGAGCCAAACCAAGCACGCGTTTCAAAACATAACGGGCGCGCTCTCGGCCCTCGTGCTCCACGACGGACTCGAGAGACTCAAGCCATTCCTCAGTCTCTTCGACGTTTCGATCGACTTCGTCGTGGGCTGCGGTGTCGTGGGGGAAAAGATGGTCGCGAAGAATTTGATTCACGTTCACTCCTGGCTGGAACGGACCACGTGAACAATTGTCCCGTGGGCGGCGCACTACCTAGGCCGAACCGCCAACTCGTTCAAGCGGCGTTTTAGCTGGGCCAACGGTCCCACGTGTGGGCTCGGCCTGCAACGCCTGACGCGCGGTGGCACCCATCCGTTCCGACATTTTTGGCGGGCGAAACCGGTTCGTTAACTATCGTAAAGATTGCGTGCCAGGGTATGGCCAAAGCCGGGGGCCAACCGCACATACTCGGGGCTATGTCGCGCGCACTTTCATTCGCGGTCTTTTTTGGGATCCTCGCCAGCCTCTCGGGGCTCGCGCACTATTATTTCTGGATCCGTCTGGTCCGAGACCTGGCATTACCTGACGGATGGTCACGCGCACTTCTGATCTTGGTGGCGGGCCTCGGCTTGCTCATCCCAGTCAGCCTGCTCGGCATGGTGGTCTTCGGTCGTGAAACCTCTCGCCCGCTGTTGAGTGTGGCCTACATCTGGATGGGGCTCTGCTTTCTGCTGCTCACCTCACTCGTGCTGGGCGATCTAGGGCGAGGCGTGGCGCAACTTTTTCGGAGCTTCGTTCAGGAAGCCGAACCCGCTGACGCCGGACGCAGGGTCTTAGCGGCCCGCGTTTTCGGTGTAGGGGCGGCAACCGTGACCATAGGCCTGGCGCTGATTGCGACCCGCATAGGCCTGGGCCCGGTGGCGATCAAGCGCCTGCAGGTATCGCTCGGCCGGCTGCCGCAAGCCTTCAATGGTTTTCGGATTGTTCAAATTTCCGACGTTCACGTAGGCCCTAACATCGGCGGAGATTTCGTCGAACGCATTGTGCGGCAGGTGAATGAACTTGCCCCGGATATGATCGCGATCACGGGAGATCTGGTGGACGGCTCGGTTGCAGATCTGGAACGGGACGTCGCACCGCTCGCGAAATTACGCGCCACGCACGGAGTATTTTTCGTCACCGGCAACCACGACTTTTATTCTGGCGCCGATAGTTGGTGTGCTCACTTGAAGACGCTGAACATTTCCGTGCTCCGAAATGAACACGTGACGCTCCAACAGGGTGAAGCTTGCTTGGATATTGCAGGGGTCGATGATTACAGCTCAACGTCTCATCCTGAAGGGCCTGATGCCGATGTGCGCCAAGCCTGCGCCGGACGCGATTCTAGCCGCGAATTGATCTTGCTGGCCCATCAACCGCGCCACATCCGAGCGGCCGAGCAACACCAGATAGGTCTCCAGCTTTCCGGGCACACGCACGGCGGCCAGATGTGGCCCTGGAACTATCTGGTTCGGCTTGCGCAACCCTTGGTTTCAGGATTGGCAAAATTCGGCGCAACCTGGCTATATGTCAGCAACGGCACGGGTTACTGGGGCCCGCCGATGCGGCTCGGAGCACCCGCCGAAATCACTGAGATCACGCTTCGGTCTGAACGCGCGCCTGAGGTCTAAGTGAGCCCGAGGAACAGCTCGAGCCCCTGGTCCAGTGTGGTAAGCTCGTCCTTCGTGATGCGCCCGAAGACGCGTCGGATGCGGCGCTTGTCAATCGAGCGCACGTGATCGATGAGCGCGTACGACGTCTTGGTGAGGCCACTCTTGCCCGCCGACAGCTCCGGGTAGAGAGCACCCACCCCAGGCGTTCCCGTGACCGGCACGACCGCGATGAGCGGGAAGCGCTGATCGGCGTTGACGACGGGATCGCTGACAGCAACGCACGGGCGCGTTCCGCGTTGCTCATGCCCCAAAGTCGGATCCAGTTCGACGAGGACGACGGTCCCACGATCGACGATCATACCAACTCCTCGAGCCAGCCCTGCCCCTCGACCCAACGCACCGGCTTCCCCGCGGCCTCGTCAACCAGCCCCTCATCGTCCGCCGGCAGGCTCGCGCCCCAGTCGGCGAGCCCAGTCTCGGCGAGCTCGCCAGCTTCCGGATGAGGATTCGCGAGGGACCGGAGCAAGCCCTCCCGGCGGCGACGAAAGAGCTCATGCTCAACGGCTTCGGTGATGAAGCGGCTCCGGTTCCGCTCGAAACGGTCGATGTCCTCCACGAGGTCGATAGGCAGGGTGACGGTAACGCGCTCGGTGGTGGCCATGGGTGCGAGGATATGATTCAGGATATGATCATATCCAGAACGGCGCAACCCTTTAAGTTCCTGTGACAAGATCGGGACGCGAATTCTCGACGTTCAGCCGAAGACCGAGACCGTGCGCTGTACAGCCTGAGCAATCTGAATCCCGTCCACCGCAGCGCTCATGATGCCACCGGCATAGCCTGCGCCTTCGCCCGCTGGGTACAATCCAAGCAAGCTTCTCGACTGCAGCGTCTCACGATCGCGTGGGATACGGAGCGGTGAGCTGGTGCGTGATTCCATGCCAATGAGCTGTGCGTCAGCCGTGACATAGCCACGCAGCGTTTTCTCAAACTCAAGCAAAGCCGTGCGGACCCGTTCCGCCAAGGGCAAGCCCGTCACATTCAAGACATCCGCTATATTCGAGGCAGTTACGCCGGGAATATAGCTGCTCTTGGGGACGTCGCTGGAAGCCCGCCTCGCCAAAAAATCTGTGACTCTGGTCGCCGGAGCTCGAAGCTCGCCACCACCAGCTACCATCGCGGTACGCTCGAACGCGCGCTGAAACTCAAGGCCACCCAACACTCCGCTGAAGCCCAACTTTTGCCAATCTTCCGGCTCCACACCGACGACCAATCCTGAGTTCGCGAACGGGGAATCACGCCGCGATAGGCTCATCCCGTTCACTACCAGTCCGTCGACTTCGGTGGCCGCAGGCACAATGAAACCTCCCGGACACATGCAGAAAGAAAACACTCCCCTGCCCTCAACGGTCGCTGCTACCCGATACGAGGCACTCGGCAACTTGGGGTGCCCGGCAAATCTTCCATACTGGATCTGGTTGATGCACGGCTGCGGATGCTCGATGCGAACACCGAGTGCGAACGCCTTCGGTTCCAGCTCAACCTGAAGCCGGGCCAAAAGCTCATAAATATCGCGCGCTGAGTGACCCGTGGCCAAGATGAGATGTCGTGCAGGGAGTGTTTGGCCACCTAGGATTTCCACCCCGGCCACGCGGCGTTCTCCGCCTTCACCTTCGGTGAGAATATTGGTGAGGCGACTTTCGAACAGAAAGCGCACGCCCACCTGCTCCAAGTGTTCGCGAAGCGCCGTCACTACTTTGGGTAGAATATTGGAGCCGATGTGCGGTCGAGCGTCCGTCAGGATCCGTTCGGGAGCGCCGTGCACCGCCAGCAGCTCCAGCACGTCTCTCACATTTCCGCGTTTGTGTGCGCGCGTGTAAAGCTTGCCATCACTATAAGTTCCCGCGCCTCCTTCACCGAAGCAGTAATTGCTGTCCGGATCGACGCGACCGTGACGATTGAGCCCCTTGAGGTCTCGGCGACGCGGCTGGACTGGCTTTCCACGGTCGATCACCGTTGAACCAATCCCGCGTCGTGCCAGCTCGTACGCACAAAATAGCCCAGCCGGACCGCCGCCGACGATCACCACCTCGGCTCGTTGATCCACTTCACGCAACGGCTCGCCCCCCAGCGCACTCGCCAAGACCGGTTCACCCAGCTCAACCACCAGTTGAAATCGCACCCGATGGCGTCGAGCATCGATCGAGCGTTTGACCAAACGAAAGCGTGGCAAATCCTCTGCGGAAACACCGAGCTTTTGCGCCAACGCAGAGGCCAACGACAGATGATCCTCGGCATCGTCCAGGCCGAGCTCCAGCTGCACTTCGTCCGGCAATGTCAAGACGGCCTACCCAATCCGAACAGCTCCTGTTGACCACGCGGCGAGGGGCCGCTCAAGCGGTGTTCGATGCGTTGTGCCGGTTTGAGCGCACGCCTGGCGAGGCTCAAAAGATGCTCGTGGTGTGTGAAGAATAGGATCTGGGTGTGCTGACTGAGTTCCGCCAACACCTCCAACGTCACACGCGCGCGGTCGTCGTCGAAGTGGAGGAGCAGATCGTCGAACACCAGTGGCATGGGTTCATTCGTGGCGAGATACGCCTCGATGCTCGCCAAGCGCAGAGCCAAATAGAGCTGGAAGCGCGTGCCCTCACTGAGTGCGCGAACTTCCTGCTCCAGGCCATCGCTGCGCACACAACGAATCACACGTTCTTCGAGTCCCACACGGAGCGTAGTGTAGCCACCCAGCGTGATCTTGGCGAACAGCTGACTGGCGCGCGCGAGCAGCGGATCTTGATTCCTCACCCGGTACTCCTCCATCGCGCGTCGAAGCAGTAGCCCTGCGAGTTGGAGCTGTTGATAGCGCGCCGCCAAACTTCGAACCACCACGGCCTTGGTTTGAACCAATTGGGCAGCCTCGGCTCCGCTCGTGGTCGCAAAATGTTTGAGGCCGCCGGCCAGCGCGACCATTTCGCGATCCAACGCCAGATGACGTTCATCCAGCTCCTCGAGCTTGACCTCCAACTCTTGACGTCGGCTCTGCAGCGTGCCGCGCTCGACAGCTTGAGCTTCAGAGACCAATTCACCCGGAAGCAGGCCGTGTTCGGAGGCAATTTCTAGTAGCTCCGCATCACACGCAGCGAGCGCCGCTTGCAGAAGTGTGCGCCGTTCCTCCAAGGATTCCTGAACGCGAAGCTGACTTGGTTCGCTCACGCCGGAGGCGTGACAGAGCTCGGCGACTTCGGCGGAGAGCTGCTTCTTGACGCTGCTCAGGCGTTCGATTTCGGCTTCCTTTTCAGCCAGCTCCAGCTTGATCTTTCGCAATTTGTCCTGAAACAAATCACTTGAACGCTTTCGTCGCAGGAGCTCTTCAGCGGCTGCCAGTGGTTCGAGCTGCAGGACTTCCGGGGCGGATCGCCTCGCGAGGTTCATCAGATTGGACCGAAAATGCTCGAAACGTACGTTCATTTCGGCAGCCTGGCGCTCCTTGGCATTCAGCTCATCAGCCTTCTGGAAGACCAGATTGAGTTGGTCGAACGCCGCTAGCACCTCATCGGGCGCGGCCTGCGCGGAGAATGGCAGCCCCTCGAGTACAGCCGCCCATTGTTGAGCCCAAGCCTCGAGCGCCCGCTTTGCCTCAGACAGCCGACGTTGTGTTTCGACGATCCGTGCCGTGCGACGCAAAACCTCTTGCTCCAAGCGGCGAGCTTCCTGCTCACGCTGCACCTCGAATTCGATGAGAATCTGCGCTCGCTCCAAGCACTCCGTGAGCGACCAACCTTCAACGGAATTGACACCTCTCGACTTCAGCACTTCAACAACCCGCGCTTGAGCCGCAGTGTACTCTGCGCCACACGCAGCCAGCTCAAGCTCAATACCCACCAACGTGACGGCAGCGGTGCGCACCGATTCAGCACGCTTCACCCAACCTAGGAACGCCGACGGACTCATCAATTCATCGAGACTCGCCCGTGAGCACAGCTCAGCGATGCGCTGTTCGAGCTGCATTCTGCCTGTTTTCCAAGTGGATCGTTCGGCTTCTAAGCTCAATTCTTCCTTCCCGAGCGCTGAGAGCTCGGCTTCGCAATTAGCCAACTCGATCACGCGCTGCGCTTCGCGCCGCAATCTATCGCTCAACTCATCAGCGTCAGCCACGAGCTTCTCATACTCAGCCGCTAGCCCCTCTGACATGAGCTCCTTGTCGGAGGATTGAGACGCCAACCCCTGAGTCGCCCGGATCCGGCGCCACACTCCATCCCGTTTCTCGCGTGTGCTCGCGAGGCCAAGTTCACTCGGCACTTCGAAGGCACGCTGAATCGCCTCAATGCGCCTTGCGGCATCGATGCTCGCGCTCCTTAGCTCACGACTCCGTTGTTCAAGCCGCCGATGCTCAGCATCGCTCCCCTGGAAGTGTTCGGCGCAATCGGAAACATCCTCTACTTCCGGCAGCTCCAAACGTCTCAGTGCGTCAGCGCTGCCTTGCCAGGGCGCCAAGGAGGCCAACAGCACGCACAGTTGCTGCTGGGTGCGTTCGACCAACGCACGCTGGCGTGCCCGTTCCGTTTCCAGGAATGCCTTTTGACTGAGCCCCCGAACTTGCAACAGAAGATTCTGGACCCCCTCCGCGTTCAAGCCGTCCAGGTTCGTGGGGCGTGCCGCCTGCAGCTCAGTTTCTTCCTCATGCAATTTCGCTTCAGCGTCCTTGACGGTCTGTTGCAATTCGGAGGCCTCACGAGCCAAGCGCCTCAGTCTCGTTTCCCGTTCGACATCCAAGCGCAAACGCTGGAGATCTTGAGATTCTCCGCCAAGGCGCACACGTCGCAGAAGCAGCTCAACGTCACTCTGCAGCAAGCCGATCTCGCCACTCAGTCGCTCGCGCTGGATCCGTTCGCTGCGCTCGACCGCGAGTTCTTCGGCCGTCGCATCCACGTCTAAATCCCCCATCGGGACCTCAGGCACCCGCTCTAGGCTTTCCTGCTCGCGCGTGAGCGCCGCTCTCGCTTGCTGACTGCGCTCAAGATCGCGCTCAATTTGGCGGAGCTCTTCTGCGATCCGTTGATAGCGGGCAGCATGCTCCGTGATGGAACCACGCGTTTCTCCAAGCTCTGAAAGCTCCCGCTGTAGCTCGCTGCGACGTGCGACGACCGGCAGCACTGCCTGAGTTCGGGTCAGACGCGCCAACTCCGATCGAGATTGGCGGCGTTCCTGTTCGACCGCTGCCTTTTCCGAGCTCACGCGGTCGAGTGCGGCTTGTTGCTCCTCCCATGCCTCGGGGCGTTGCACGGTTTCGCGCCAAGTTTTCTGGGCTTGGCGATGCTCCTCCAAGGCGATAGTGATGAGCGGCCGCGTTCGACCTGTCGGTTTGAAGAGCGCATCGGCCTCAGCTTCCAGTCGTTCAAGGACGCCACGCGTGCCTTCGCCTCCCATTTTGGCCTCGAATAGGCTCTCCCCCAGATCGCCTTCTCCGGCTAACAGCGCCTCCCCACCCTGTGCCAAGCGCACGTGATCCAGCCCAAACATTGAGCTAAAGAGTCCCTCGCTCTGCCCCCCTAAAAGGGCGGCGAGTGTTGCCTCCGACGCGGGCAAATCATTGGCATCTCGGAGTGCATCTTTGCGTTTTTTGCGGCGCACAAACGTGTGCAACCTGCCGTTCGCATCTTCCAGCACAGCGCCCACCTTCATTAGTTTCGTACCGTGCGTGTGGTCGTCCGCGGTGCGTTCTGGGATCCCAAAGAAGAGCGCCGAGATGGCACGTAGCGCCGTGCTCTTCCCTGCCTCGTTAGCGCCATAGATGATGTGCAAACCGCCCGCTTTGCCACCCGACAAATCCAGACTGACCCCAGAGAATGAGCCAAAAGCGCTAAGATCCAGCCGACGAAAGCGCATTAG